>JAYEIJ010000042.1:0-16812 GCA_034660035.1 Actinomycetota bacterium
CCCCCGGTCCGAACGAACGGTGAGAACTCAGCAGCAGCAAAGAGGATCTTCATGGGAATCAAGCTAACAGCAGACAGCGCACAGCAAACAGCGAAGCCCATCCCTCATGGTGGTTCTGGCTGTTCGCCGTTCGCTGTTCGCCGTTCGCTGTTCGCTGTCGGCTGTCGGCTGCGGGCTACGCCCGCGCCGGTCCCGTCGAATGACCCACGACCAACTCGGGAGCGAACACCTGGGTCTGGCTCACACCGTTCCCATCCATTGCGTCTGCAAGGAGGGCGGTCGCGGCCGCCGACATGCGATCGACCGGTTGGCGCAGCGTGGTCAGCCGCGGTGACGAGTAGGACATCGCGGGGGTGCCATCGAAGCCGATGACCGATACATCGTCTGGTACGTTGCCACCCCAGGCCCGCACCGCGTCGATCGCGCCGGCCGCCATCAGATCGTTCGCTGCGATGATCCCCGTCACTCCGGCTTCCAGGAGTTGTGCGCTGCCGGCCCGGCCACCCTCGAAGGTGAACACCGACTCGGAGATCGTGTCCTCGCCACACTCGACGGCGAGTCTCTCGGCCGCGGTACGACAACCCTCGATCATGTCCAGCGACGTCGAGTAGCGGATCGGCCCGATGAGCAACCCGATCCTCCGATGGCCGAGCGTCACGAGGTGACGAACCGCCGCGGCCGTTGCCGCTTTCAGGTCGACGGCAACCGCGGGAAGTGGGCTCGGATCATGGATACCGTTGACGAGCACGAGTGGTAGCCCCTGGTCACGCAGCGCAACATACGGGTCGTAACCAATCTCGGGTTGGGCGTACCGGCCGTTGATCAAGACGACACCGGCGGCCCGGGACGACAAGAAGTGCTCCAGGTAATCCTGTTCGTTCACCGTCTCCGACGTCGCCGTGCAGACGACCGGGAGCATGCCCCGACTCGCGAGATGCGACTGAAGCGATTGTGCGAAGAGCGCGAAGACCGGGTTCTCGAGTTCTGGAGTGATGATTCCGACAACACCCGAACTAGCGGAGCGCGACGGTACGTCGCGATACCCGAGATCCCCCATCACGTCGAGGACGCGACGACGAGTTGTCTCAGCCACTCCGGGACGGCCGTTCAGGACGCGACTGACCGTCGCTTCACTGACGTCTGCGAGTTGAGCTACTTCGGCGAGTTTCGGTCTCATCACCGACAAGCGTACGGCGGCCTCGGCTCTTCTTGCAGAGTCTTTGCAAGGTTTCTGCAAGATTGTCTGGATATTGCGAGACTTACCGAGAGAGGGCCATACACTCCCAGACGGCCGCGGTCCCGCGGTCCGAGATTCATCCACAGGAGGAACTCCCGAAATGAGGAGCCGATTCATCGCCCTCGTTGGTCTCGTACTCGCCCTCGCCCTCGTCGCCGCCGCATGTGGCAGCAGCGACAGCGGTGAAGAGAGCACGACATCCACCGAGGCAACGACCACGACCGCAGCAGAAGCGGCAGAAACCACGACGACCGCAGCAGAAGCGGCAGAAACCACGACGACCGCAGCAGAAGCAGAAGCTCTGCCCCCGCTCGTCGTCTGGGCCGACGACAAGCGCGCCCCCGTCATCGAGGAGATCGCTCCGGCGTTCACCGAGGCAACCGGCGTTGAGGTCCAGGTGACCCTCGTCGACAACGAAAGCATGAAGGACGAGGTCACCACGAAGGCTCCGGCCGGCGAAGGCCCGGACATCTTCATCGGCGCCCACGACTGGGTCGGCGAACTCGCCGCCAGCGGCGTGGTTGCCCCGATCGATCTCGGCGGCCGTGACGCCGAATTCACCGAAACCGGTCTGAACGCCCTGAAGTGGGAGGGCTCCCAGTACGGACTCCCGTACGTGACCGAAGCCGTTGCGCTCTACTACAACACGGACCTCTCCCCCGAGGCCCCGACGACGCTCGTCGAACTCACCGCTGCTTGTGACGCAGCCGGTGACGCCGTGGAGAACTGCCTCGGCGTGCCCGGTGGCAACGACGGTGGCGATGCCTATCACCACCACCCGTTCCTGTCCGCCCTCGGCGGCTACATCTTCGGCTACGACCCGGCAACCGGGTTCGACGTCGAAGACATCGGCCTCGGCAACGAAGGTGCCATCGCCGGCGCGACGGTCGTCGAGACGCTCGTCACCGACGGCTATCTCGCCTCGACGAACTACGACGATGCGAAGAACCTCTTCCTCACCGGTGTGGAAGCCTTCTGGCTCACCGGACCGTGGGAGGTCGGCGCCCTTCAGGACCAGAGCGACGTCAACTGGAGCGTCACGACGCTCCCGACGATCGACGGAAGCCCCATGAAGCCGCTCGTCGGTGTTCAGGGCTTCTACCTGAGCGCCTTCTCCGAGAACAAGGCCGTGGCCGAGGAGTTCCTCCTGAACTACATCGCCACCGACGACACGATGCTGGCGCTGTTCGAGGCCGATCCCCGCGGTTCTGCCTACGTCTCCGTTATCGACGCCGTCTCCGGTGACCCGATCAACGCGACCTTCGCGCTGTCCGCCACCACCGGCCAGTTCATGCCCAACGTCCCCGAGATGGGCGCCGTCTGGGCTCCCGTCGGCGACAACTACCTCGCCCTCCGCAACGGAGACATCGGCGCCGAAGAAGCAGCGACGATCATGGCCGAGCAAGTCGCAACCGTGATCGCCGAAGGCTGATCACGCCCGACAACTAGACGGAAACGCGTGCACAGGCACGCACCGAGGGAGGGCCCCAGGCCCTCCCTCTTCCGCGTCTCCTCTCGCTCTTGAACAAGCGTCTACACTCTCCTGCCATGACCGACGACCCCACACGGCGCACTCTCAATCACTGGGGTCGCGGGTTCTGGTTCCGACTCATCGGCGTTGCCCTCCTCGACGCGCTCGCCGTCTATGCCACGCTCATCTTGATCGGACAAGGCGCGGTCCTGATGCTGGCAAGCCTCATCGTCGGAACGGTCTTCATCAACTGGGTGTACCTCTGGCCGCGCACGATGGCCCTGCGCTGGATCACCCCGGGACTGGTCTTCATGACGATCTTCGTCGTCGTGCCGATCTTCTACACGGTCTACGTCTCGCTCACGAACCAGAAAACGGGCAACCTCACCTCCAAAGAGCAGACCATCGAGTTCTGGGAAGCCAAGACCCACGTCGATCCCGACGCCGAGGGTCAACTCTTCGACCTCTACGTCTACACGGACGACGCCGACGAGTACCGGTTCCTGCTCGCCAACGACGATGGTGCCTACTTCTTCGGTGAACCCCGCCCGCGCTCCGAAGACCCGGTCGAGGATGGCGTCGCTGAACAGGGAACCTTCGCCGCCGGCGAGGAGATCCCTCCGCCCGAGTTCAACGGATACAACCTCATGTCCAAGAAGGAGGTCTTCGCCCTCGCGAATACGGTCGACGTCAAGAACCTCGTCGTCGATACACCCGAAGGCGAGATCGTCATTCTCGGTCTCTCTCAGGGTCGCATCGTCCTGGCCAGTCAGCGCTACGTCTACGACTCCGAACAGGACGCGCTGATCGACACCGTTCAGAACCGGGTCTGCACCCCCGGGGAGGAGACGGCTACCAAGGGGAACTTCATCTGCGACGACGGCGAGATCCTCGTTCCAGGGTGGGTCGCGTTCATCGGAGCGAAGAACTACACGAGGGTCGCAACGAACCCCCTGATCCGAGAAGCGTTCTTCAAGGTCTTCCTCTGGAACATGGTCTTCGCGATTCTCACCGTTGTACTCACGTTCGGAATGGGCCTGATCCTCGCGATCGTTCTGCACCACTATCGGATGAAGGGCCTCAAGTTCTACCGGTCGGTGTTCATCATCCCGTACGCGATTCCCGCGTTCCTATCGATCCTGGTGTGGCGCGGCCTCCTCAACTCGTCATTCGGCGTGATCAACTCAACGCTTGCTCCGCTCTACGACCTCATCGGGATGGATCCGATCCGCTGGTTGTCGGATCCCACGTGGGCGAAGGTCTCGGTGCTCCTTGTCAACCTCTGGCTCGGCTTCCCGTACATGTTCCTGTTGGCGACCGGTGCTCTCCAGTCGATCCCCTCCGACATCCAGGAAGCAGCGCGCACCGACGGTGCAAGCGGTCTGAGAGTGTTCTGGAAGATCACCTTCCCGCTGTTGATGGTCGCCCTGGCACCACTTCTGATCGGTTCGTTCGCCTTCAACTTCAACAACTTCAACCTGATCTACCTCTTGACCAACGGCGGTCCACCGATGATCGGAGCGGCCGTCCCGGTCGGGCACACCGATATCCTCATCTCGTTCACGTTCAACCTGGCCTCCGCGTCGGGCCGCGGGAACAACTTCGGCCTGGCCGCGGCGATCACGATGTTCATCTTCCTCATCGTGCTGGTGATCTCGGCATTCAGTTTCCGCTTCACGAAACGGTTGGAGGAGATCTATGGCAGCCTCTAACAACGAACTTGAGACTCGCCTCGAAGCCGCGGCCAAGACGGGTGGCCAGCGCGGCATGACCTTCGCGTGGCGACGGACGAAGAAGCCGAAGATCGTGTACCCCCCGCAGAGTCCGAAGATGTGGCTTAAGACGGTGGGGTGGCGTCACATCGTGGCACTCCTCGCTGTGATGTTCGCTCTCTACCCGGTCCTTTACATCGTGTCGTCGTCTCTGAGCGCCGACGGCAATCTGGCCAATGCCACCATCATCCCGAAGGAGTTCTCGCTCGATTCCTACAATGACTTCTTCGACCCCGAGAATCCCAACATCACTCCGTTCACGACGTGGCTTCGGAACTCGTGGGTCGTGTCGATCATCGCCGCTTCCCTCAATGTCGCTCTCGCCGCGATGGCGGCCTACGCATTCTCCCGGTTCCGTTTCAAGGGCCGCCGGACGGGCCTCCTCGGGCTGCTCCTCGTTCAGATCTTCCCCCAGTACCTCGCCTTCGTCGCGATCCTGTTGATCATGATCAACATCGGGAACGTCTTCCCTGCGATCGGACTGGACACGCTCGCCGGCCTGACACTCGTCTACCTCGGTGGAGCGATCGGGTTCAACACGTTCCTCATCAAGGGGTTCATGGACTCGGTTCCGGAGTCGCTCGATGAATCGGCTCGGGTCGACGGAGCCGGTGTCGGAACGATCTTCTGGAAGATCATCCTCCCCCTCGCCCGACCGGCGCTGGCGGTGATCTTCGTCATCAGTTTCATCACTCTGTTCGGCGAGTTCCTGCTGGCAAGGACCTTGCTGTCGACGACGAGTCACTTCACGCTCGCCGTCGGCCTCCAGTTGTTCGCAACAGCCGACTACGGGGCCAGGTGGGGACTGCTCAGCGCCGCGGTGGTGGTAGCCGCCCTGCCGATCGTGCTCACGTTCCTCGTGGCACAGCGAGCGATCGTCTCCGGTCTCACCGGCGGCGCCGTCAAGGGCTAACGGCCAACACCCCTGCGAACCCTGGGCTCGCAGCCGCCTATAGGTGCTCCGCCGGCCCACAGTTCACCAGCGATCACCGTCGATGTCAGGCCCAGACCCATATCACCCAGACGGCCATCATCGCCAAGCCAACTGCGAACTGAATTCCGGACGCGAGCAGCATCGCCTTGAGGGTTGCCCACGTCGCGATGAGTGCGCCGGTGACCTGGCGCTCCCGGACGATCGTCGTGACCAGGATCCCGACCACGAATCCGAGCGGAGCGCCGACAACAGGAACGAGAAAGAACCCGGCGACGGCGAACCCGAGTGCTATCACCTGTCCCCACCAGGGGACGCCGACCGACGTCGCGGAGCGCTGCGGCAGGTAGACCGCAGATGCGGTGCCTACGATCGCCAGACCCGTGATCACCGCCATCGCGATCCACCCTCCGGTACCGAATCCCACGAGGAGTCCGTAGAAGACAGCCGCCCCCCAGATCACCCACAGGCCGGGCAGGATCGGTAGCACTGTGCCGGCCACGCCGATCACCATGACGACGGCGACCAGGACGACGAGCAGGGAATCGGCGCTCACGCCTCCGGTCGGATGCTCTCTTCGAGCAGCATCGCGATGTCCTTCACGACGACGGTCTCCTCGACACCGAGGTCACGGACACCGTCGTCGACCATCACGAAGCAGAACGGGCAACCGGTCGCGACGACATCGGTGCCGCACGCGATGGCCTCCTCGGTCCGCTCGATGTTGATCTTCTTGCCGGTGTCTTCTTCGAACCACATCTTCCCGCCGCCGGCGCCGCAACAGAACGAATCGCTCTCGGCACGCGGCATCTCGACCCGTGTTCCGATGGCATCGACAACACCCCGCGGCGCCTCGTACACGTCGTTGTAGCGGCCCAGGTAGCACGGGTCGTGGAAGGTGACGGTCTGCCCGTTCGACCTGGGCTTGATCCTCCCCTCGTCGACGAGGCGCATGAGAAGATCCGAGTGGTGGATCGTCTCGTAGTCCCCTCCGAACTGCGGGTACTCGTTCTTCAGCGTGTTGAAACAGTGCGGGCACTGTGTGACGATCTTGGTGACCCCCAGATCGTTCAGCGTCTCGATGTTCTGGAGCGCCAGGCCCTGGAAGACGTACTCGTTGCCCGTTCGACGGGCCGGATCACCGGTGCAGAGTTCCTTCTTCCCGAGGATCGCGAAGTCGACATCGGCCTCGTGCAGGAGCTTCGCCGTGGCGATCGTGACCTTCTTGTTCCGGTCGTCGAACGAACCCGCACAGCCCACCCAGTAGAGGTACTCCGCCGTGACACCCGGATCGTCGAGGAACTTCACCTCGAAATCGAGTTCCTTGACCCAGTCCCCCCGGGTCGTCTGGTCCATCCCGTAGATGTTCGAAGAGTTCTCTAGGCTGACATAGGCCTTGCCCAACTCCGACGGGAACTCGGCTTCCATCAGCGACAGGTAGCGCCGCATGTCGAGGATCTTGTCGACGATCTCGAGTCCGGCCGGACACACCTCATCGCATGCCCGGCAGGTCGTGCACGACCACAGCTCCTCAGCGGAGATCCGCTCGAAGACGAGATCCGACGAGACGGTGAGATCCCCGTCGACGCTCACCGTTGGGGAGATCGGGTCGGCGGTCGTCTGCGCTGCGACCTGTCCGAGCTTGAGCACGATCTCCCGCGGGTCGAGCGGTTTGCCGGTCTGGTTCGCAGGGCACACTTCGGTGCAGCGGCCGCAAACGGTGCAGGCATCGGTGTCGAAGAGTTGCTTCCACGTGAATTCACCGACGCGGGATGCCCCGATGGTCTCGATGTCCTCCGCCTCCATGAGGTTCGGAATCGGGCTCATGGCGCCCTTCGGACGATCTCGGGGTAACAGCACCAGGTTCGCCGGTGACGTGAAGAGGTGACGAAGTTTCGTCGTCGGGAGGATCACAAGGAAGGCCACGAAGGAGACTACATGGGTGATCCAGAACGCCTGATGCCAGCCCGATGCGGTCGCCGAAGGGACCAGATAGGACAACGGGTAGCCGGCGAACGACCACACTTCGAACGACGGCTGACCGCTGTACGAGATCCGGGCCGCCTCGGTGAGGAGACCGGATACGCCGAGGAGACCGAGGGCGAAGAGGATCCAGGCGTCCTCGGGCCGGGTCTTGGACTTGAGTCGCCACGGCTTCTGCCCGTACCGGCGGATGATCGCCCACCCGATGCCGACGAGGAACACAATGGTCGCAAGGTCGAGAACGGCCGAGTAGCCCTGGTAGAACCAACCGTGCAGGAACTTCAGGCCGTTCGGAAGAAGGTGGTCGGCTTCGATGGTCACCGTCCCGAGGAACAGGACGACGAACCCCCAGTAGATCATCGAGTGCATGAGTCCGGCCTGGCGATCCTTCAGCACGGTGCGCATGAACACGGCGTCGCGGAAACCGATCAGACGCTGTTTCCACAACCCTGAGCGGGTCTCCCAGATGCCTCGCTCCCAGCTCTTCGCACGCTGAGCGAAGAGGGCGACCATGATGCCGACGAAAGCGGCCATCGTCATGTAGAAGAGCGCAACGATCACCGCAGGGATGTTCCCGAAAACCGGCCGTCCAACCTCGAAGTGTGGTTCCGCGGGCAGCGACCCGAGCCACCAGAGGATCAGTACCGACACGACCAGAAGACCGGCGAGGACGCCGAGAACCCGGCTCGGTGTGACCCTCCACCCCTCCCGCTTCTCGTCGCCGTCCGGTGGCGTCTCGGTGGTAGTCAACTCAGGCCTCCTGTGGTTCCTGGGAGGATTCTAGAGAGCCGAACCCCGGCCCGAGCCACGCCGGACGGGTCACAAGTCACATTCCGCCGTAGACAGCAGGCAGCTGTTAGCTCAGCCCTACGACGTTCCCGTCCTGGTCGATGTCGATGCCGTGCGCCGACGGGTGGGCGCCGAGGCCCGGCATCCGATTGATCGTTCCCGTGAGAGGGAGGATGAAACCGGCGCCCACCGAAGCCTGGACCTCCCGGACGCGGAGGATCCATCCGCTAGGAGCACCGAGGAGCGATGCGTCGTGGCTCAGTGAGTACTGGGTCTTCGCCATGCAGATCGGGAGATGCCCCCACCCGAGATCCTCGTAGCGTGCGAGTTGCCGTTCCGCCTTAGCGTCGAACTTCACGCCGTCGGCGCCGTAGACGTCGGTGGCGATCGTCTCGATCTTCTCGCGAAGCGGCATCTCATCGGGGTACAGCAGTTCGAAGTGCGAACCTTCGGCTACAGCTTCTTCTACGGCCGTCGCCAGATCGACCATACCGGGTCCACCCTCGGCGAAGGGCTGACAGACCGCCCAACGGATCCCCTCCTCGTCACAGACTCGGGCAATGACTTCGTGCTCTGATGCGAAATCGGTCGGGAATCCGTTGATCGCGACGACGGGCATGACGCCGTGACGACGCACGATCCGAATATGTTGACGGAGATTGGCCGTCCCTTCGAGCACATCACCGGGATTCTCCTCGAACAGCACCGCCGGCAGGGATCGACCGGCCTTGATGGTGTGCTTCCCGGAGTGGAACTTCATCGACCGAACCGTTGTCACGATGACTGCGGCGTCGGGAACAAGCCCCGAGGCTCTGCTCTTGATGTTGAAGAACTTCTCCGCTCCGATATCGGAACCGAAGCCCGCCTCGGTGATCAAGTAGTCGCCACCCCGAATGCCGACATAGTCGCCGACGATCGAGGAGTTGCCGTGCGCGATGTTGGCAAAGGGCCCGGTGTGCACGATGGCCGGCGTGCCTTCGAGCGTCTGCATCAGGTTGGGAGACAGCGCGTCCTTGAGTAGCACTGCCGCCGGCCCGGCTGCCCCAACGTCGGCGGCGGCGACCGCCCTGCCGTGGCGGTCGAACCCGATCACCGTACGGCCGAGCATCTCGCGAAGACCTTTGAGCGTTGTTGCCAGGCCGAGCATGGCCATGATCTCCGAAGCTGCCGTGATGTCGAATCCGGTCTCTCTCGGCACGCCGTTGATCTTGCCGCCGAGGCCGGTTACCACATTGCGGAGCGTGCGATCGTTCACGTCGAGAACACGGCGCCACGTGACGTCGTCCGTTCCGATCGATAGTTGGTTGCCGTGGTAGATCTGGTTGTCGATGAGCGCCGAGATGAGGTTGTTCGCTGCAGTAACGGCGTGGAAATCGCCGGTGAGGTGTAGGTTCATCTCCTCCATCGGAACGACCTGGGAATAGCCGCCACCGGCTGCTCCACCTTTGATCCCGAACGTCGGTCCGAGCGAGGGTTGTCTCAGCGTGACAACCGCCTGCCGATCGATGTGCTTGAAGCCCTGCGCAAGCCCGACCGCGATCGTCGTCTTGCCCTCTCCGAGCGGCGTCGGGTTCGTGGCGGTGACGAGCACGTACTTCGCACGGGGCGGACCCATCTGGTCGATCGCTGCAAGCGAGATCTTCGCCATCTCGCGGCCGTGGTGTTCGACGTAGCCGGACGGGATACCCATCTCGTCGGCCACGTCTTCGATCCGCCGGAGCTTCGCTTTGCGGGCGATCTCGAGGTCTGTTGGCATGGTCATCAGATCGCGCTCCTCGTGGCGCGTGGCAGTGACACGAACGCGCTGTCGTCTACGCCTCGAGTCCGGTTACCTCGCCGCTATCGGCCTGCGTTGCCTCCCCGCCGGTCGTAAGGCCCAGTTCCGCCTTCAGTTCTTCGAGCTTGGCGTCTGCCTGTGCCTCGTTCATCGCCTGGCGCAACTCGGCTTCGCCACCTTCGGGAGTCGCTTCGAAGATCTCGGCCTTTGCCATCGCCTGCGCCTTGCGCTTCTCGATCTTGTCCTCGACCGATTCGAGGGTCGGCAGTTCGTCGTCGAGCGTCGTCGACATCGACTCGACGGCCGCGTTGACCGTCTCCTGCATCTTCGCCTGCTCGAGTGCACCGAGCAGTTCCATCTGCTTGGACGAGAGTTCCTGCAGTTTCACGGCGTTGGCCTGCACGGCGCGCTTGGCCTCGTCTGCCTGGGTGATCGCCGTTGCATACTGACCCTTCAGGGACGTCAGATTGTTCTCGGCGGCCTGCAGTTTCGTGGCCTGTGCTTGGGCGATGTTGGTCCACTTGGTGACCCCTGCCGCATCCCCGGCGACCTTGGCCTCCTCGGCCTTGAGGATCGCCTGTTTGGCCATCTCGCGGGTCTCTCCCACTTCATCCGCAGCCTTCTCGATCTTGCTCTCGAGTTGGGTGCGGTGGGCCACGATGTTGGCGGCCTGGTTGCGAAGATCCTGGTTCTTCTTCTTCGCTTGATCGATCGCCATCTGGATCTCGATCTCGGGATCCATCAGGTCATCGGAGGTCGACTTGAACCATGACTGGATGTACATCCACCATTTCTTGAGCATTCGCATCCCTCTCTCGTGGTACGTGCGGTGACCGAGATTCTAGAAGCGGTGTCAGCCTCTACGACGACCGCCACCCCGCATACGAGTGCTGCCCGTCGATCGGGAGCGAGAACCGGATCTCGGCGAGCGCCGGGGCGAGCGCCTCGATGAGGCCATCGACCCCATCAACAGGCCGGTCATCATCGCCGCAGTACCGGAGGATCGGTGTCGATCCGGCCGTCGGTATGCGGGAGGTGTCGAAGACGGCGAGGCGCCCGGAACCTGGGCAGCCGGTCGAGGCTTCTGTGGTTTCGGCGGTGGGGTCTTGCCGTCGAGGAGTGCCTCCACGCTGTCGAGCCTCCAGATCGCCATATCGAGATCCTCCGCCGTAGCGATCAGTTCCTGGGGCGAGGCGGCTCCTTGGTAGGTGTCGAGCGCCTCCGCGTACGCTTCGGTTGCCGACGCGTACAGGACGGGGACGGCCGGGTCCTGCGACACAGCCACCTCATCTTCGAGATCGATGATGTCATTCGCGACGTCATCGAGACGCTTCTTGACCTCGACTCTCGCGTTCTCGATCGCTTGCGCTGCGTCCTTCTTCGAGGACCGGGAGGACAGCCAGAGAACGAGCGCTCCGCCGGCGATCACGATCAGCAGGAATATCCACCCCAAGCGGAGTCCGCCGCCACCGCCCGGTTCTGCGCCACCGACGGGTTGCCCAATGAGTGTTGCTACGAACAACTCGACGACCTCGGTGTCCGATGAGCCGTCGAGAGAGACGTCGGTCGCCTCGTCGAGCTGTGCGCGCGTGTAGATGTCAGCTTCGGAATCCCACCCGACCGTCTCGGGAGCGACGACGAAGACAGTCCCGGTCCCACCCATCTCGTCGAGCGTGATCTCCGCGAAGATCGGGGCACCACCGGAGGGCTCGACGGCGAGGACCGCAACCGAGAGGTTGCCCCCGGCGAATCGGGCCTCAGCAACTGCGTTTTCGATCGCATCGGGGTCGGCGTCGGATCCATCCTCAACGAAGAACCCTTGAGCTTCCAGCACCGGGGCAACGTCGGCAGGTTGTGCGGCGGCGACGAGGACGACGAGAGCGACGACGGCGAAGATCACGCGTTTCATACGATGAGAGTACCCACCGTCGCCGGAGTGTTCGGCTACTTGCCCGCTACGGCTCGCATGAAGAAGGCGATGTTCGCGGGTCGCTCGGCCATCCTGCGCGTGAGGTACGGATACCAGGCGGTGCCGTACGGCACATAGACGCGCAGCGGGTATCCCCCGTCGATGAGGGATCGCTGCAGGTTCCTGCGGATGCCGTAGAGCATCTGGAACTCCCACGGCTCGGTCCGGTGGTCGGCGAGCTGCTTCGTGAGGTCGATACGTTCACCGTCGTGTGTGGCGATGGCCGGCGTGATTCCCGGGGTTGCCATCAGTCGCCGCGTGAGTGCGTCGAAGGCCGAATCGACTCGATCCTTGGTCTGATGGGCGACCTCGGTCGGCTCGGCGTATGCCCCTTTGCAGAGTCGCACCAGACCGCCGCCTTCGACGATGCGGTCGAGATCGGCGGGGGTGCGATAGAGGTAGCTCTGAACGGCGATGCCGATGTTCCCATGCTGGGATTGAACCGTCTCGAAAGCCGCGACGGTCTTCTCGACGAGTTCGGATTCCTCCATATCGATCGTCACCGTCGTCCCGGCGTCGGCGGCACGCGCTGCGAGCGCGCCCAGCGACTCGACGGCGAGATCATCATCGAGGCCGAGACCGAGTTGGGTCAGCTTCACAGAGATGTTGGCATCGAGGCCGTCGTCATGGATCCTGTTGAGGCACTCGAGGTAATCGTCACGAGCCGCAACTGCAGCCGTTCCATCCATCACGTGCTCTCCGAGATGATCGAGCGAGACCCGCGCCCCCATCTCGTTGAGATCTGCGGCGGCAACGGCAGCGTCATCGATCGTCTCCCCCGCAACGAAACGGAGCGAGAGACGGCGCCCCGCGGCAGATTCGGAAAAGAGTTTGCGGACGGTCGATCGATTGGTGACGGCGAGGACGGCTCGGCCGACGACGTTCATCCGTCGGAGTCTCCTTCGACCCGGCGTCCAAGCTCGCGCGATCTCCGCGCTGCCGCCTGAATCGCGTCCTCCATCAGCGTACGGAACCCACCCTCTTCAAGGGAGTACATGGCGGCGGCGGTCGTTCCTCCGGGTGATGTCACGTCGCTTCGTAGACGGAACGCACTCTTCTCGGATGCGGCGAGCAGCATCCCCGACCCTCGGAGTGTCTGATGGACGAGACGCTCGGCCGCGTAGTGCGGAAGCCCCTCGCGAATCGCCGCCTCCGTCATGGCTTCGGCCAGGAGGAACACATATGCCGGACCCGTGCCGGACACAGCCGTTACGGCATCGAGCAAGTCCTCAGCCAGTTCGATCGTGCCACCGACGGCGCCGAGGACCGCAGCGGCGTCTCTGATCGCTTCGGTGTCGGCATGCGTGCCACCGCTGTAGGCGGTCATGCCCTCATCGATGGCAGCCGGCGTGTTCGGCATAGAGCGAACGATCGGGATATCCGGTAGCTCCTTCTCATATGAGGCGATAGTCACGCCGGCCGCGATCGAGACGATGACCTGGTCTGGAGTGAGAGTTTCGCGAATCTGCTCCAGGAGTTCCGGCACGTCTTTCGGTTTGACCGCCACCACGATCACCCTCTTCCCGGATACCGCCTGTGCGGCATCGAGGGTGGCAGCGACCCCCGTGAGGAACTCGACTTCCCTGATCCGTTCGGTTCGGCGGTCGGCGATGGCGAGATCGTCCTTGTCCCAACCCGCACGCAGCAGACCGAGACTGAACGTCTCTCCCATGGCCCCGGCCCCAAGAATGGCAACAGTCGGTTTCATGGGTCAATCCTAGAGGTCCCTGCGAACCCTGGGCTCGCAGGGACACAGAGTGTCCCCTACGGCCCACAGAACAGACCCCTAGAAACGCGAAGTGCGAATCGGCATGATGTCGACATGGATCCAGATCGAATCGCTCTCGACATCGCCTCACGACAGGGGGGTGTGCTCACTCGCGGCCAGGCGATCGACTGCGGTATCAGTGCCCCTTCGATCAAGTACCGCCTTCGCAGACGCCGTTGGACGAAGATCTCTCGATCTGTCTATCGGCTGATCGAACTCGATCAGCCCTCCGATCTCCTGCGAGCAGCCATCACGGTCCTCCCGAACTCCGTGATCTCGCACCAATCCGCTGCGGAGTTCCACGAGATCCAGCGCGTCCAGCGAGGGCTCGCAACGGTCACCGTCCACACGCGGACTACACACTCGTTCCCCGCCGTCGAGGTTCATCGGAGCCACGATCTACGGACGGAGCACACCAGAGTTTTCAACGGGTTGCCCTACACGACGCTGCCGCGAACCGTCGTCGATCTAGCCGGCATTCTGCGCCCGAAGCACATTGAGCGAATCGCCGACGATCTCATCACCGAGAAGCGGCTCACCGTCGAGCGTCTCAACGCGATCCTGCGCGATGTTGGGCGGCGCGGCAAGCCGGGTTCGACGGTGATCAGAGCGCTTCTTGAAGATCGGGGACACGGCGTGGACCGGAATGCAACAGGACTCGAACGACGAGGACTCGCGGTGCTTCGATCCGGCAGTCTTCCTGATCCGGCACTGGAATACTCGATCCCGTGGAACCCTGCCCGTCGGTTCGATGCCTGCTACCCGCAGTGGCACATCGCCATCGAATGGGATTCGCGGCGCTGGCACCTCTCCGATACCGCCTTCGAACAAGACAGGGAGCGCGATCGCTCGGCGCTACTTCATGGTTGGGCCGTGTATCGGTTCACATGGCACGACGTGACAGAGCGCCCGGACCACGTCGTCGAGACGATCCGAGCCGCGATTGAGCGCTCTGCCCGTCTCGCCTAGACCAACCCGGCCGAACCGTGGGCCGGGGGGGACACTATGTGTCCCTACGAGCCCAGGGTTCGCAGGGAGTCGTGGTAGTGATCGGCGATCTCGGTGGAGAATGCGACGAGGCGGATCTCGTCGAGCGCGCCACCGTGGTCGAGCCAGGCGTCCGCCGTTGTCGCGATGACGCGACACGCGCTCGCCGGTGGGTATCCGTAGATCCCGGCTGAGATCGTGGGCATCGCAATCGATGCAGCACCAAGACCCGCGGCGGCGTCAAGTGCGGCGTCGACTGCCTGGGCAAGCAGCGCTTCGTTGTCCTGCCCCTCGCCAAAGAAGGGCCCCACGACGTGCACGACGTGTCGGGCCGGCATGTCTCCTGCTCCGGTGATCGCCGCCGTTCCCGGTAGCACAGGGCCGTGCTCCGCGACCCACGCCCGGGACTCCGCGTCCACGTCGGGCGAGCCTGCACGGGCGATCGCTGCCGCCACGCCAGCACCGTGGGACAGGTGGGCATTCGCTGCGTTCACGATCACATCGACGTCCTGCTTCGTGATGTCGCCGATGACGACCGTGATCTCAGCCATTCGTCACTCCTCAATCTCCACGCAGAGCGCGGTCGGACTCTCTCCGATCAGGCGCTCGATCTGATTCGCGAATCGGTCCGCATCGCCGGTCGTCAAGTAGGTGACGGTTCCCTGACCGGCGCCACCGTCCCCGTGGACTCTTCTCACTTGCCGGGCGACCGCAGGCGCAGGGTCGATGACGTGAACGTCGTCCCCGGCGGCGCCGCGTATCCGATCAGCGACGAAGGAGTAGTGGGTGCAGCCGAGCACGATCGTGTCGGCGCCCCGCTCCACAACGTCCGCCGTGTATCGCCGAACCAAGTCATCAACGTTGTCGCCGTCCTCGATCGCCGCAGCAAGACCGGGACAGGCTCGTGCGACAACGGAGACCCCGCGAGCATGCCGGTCGACGACCGACGAGAAGAGCTCCCCCTGGAACGTAGCTTCGGTGGCGAGCACGCCGATGGTTCCTCGCTGCGTGGCTCCGACGGCGGGTTTCACCGCCGGTTCCATGCCGACGAACGACACAGCGGGGAACCGAAGCCGGAGTTCGTGAAGCGCTGCGGCGGATGCACTGTTGCAGGCAACAACGACGGTGGTCGCGCCGGCGTCGATCAGATATCCGCTGACGGCGAACGCCCGCTCCCGCACCGCGGCAAGCCCCCGCTCACCGTACGGGGAATACGCCTGATCCGCGACGTACACGAGGTCGGCCGACGGGAGAAGCGCCCGTACCTCAGAAAGGATGCCGAGGCCACCAACACCCGAATCGAAGACGCCGATCGACCCCGCGGTCACCAGGATTCACCGTGGCGATTCCGATAGGCGACTTCGCCCATCGGCTTCCGACCCCCGAAACGGCGCGGCGCGGCATCATCGGTTGGGTGGCCGAGGGCAACGGCGTAGCGACACCGAGCACCGTCCGGCAGGCCGAGCACGGAACCGGCGTCAGCTTCGCGGTGCAGGGTGATCGGGCACGATGCGAGACCGAGCGCATCGGCCGCGAGCATCACGTTCTGGGCGACCCGGCCTGTATCGAACTCGTAGCCGTGGGCCTCCTCCACCAGTGCTAGTGCGATCGGCGCCGCACGAAGGGGAGCGGTGAAGTCGCCACAGGCCGCGAGTCGTTCCTTCTGATCGCCGTCGACGACGATGAACGACCAGTTCTGGAGGTTCTTGCTGCTCCCGGTCCATCGGGCCGCCTCGAGCAGCCGTTCGATCAGAGCATCGGGCGGTGGATCATCTCGGTAGGAGCGGAGCGCACGGAGACGGAGGATGCGGTCGTAGAAGTTGTTCGAAGCCATGGAGGAATCGTAGACCGTCCGAACTGTGGGCCGGCAGGGACCCTCTGTGTCCCTACGAGCCCAGGGTTCGCAGGGACGTACGAGGGGGGGCCGGACGATGCCCGGCCCCCCCCTTTTCTCGTCAACGGTTCGACTGGGCTCAGCCGAGGAGCTTCGCCTTCTGGGCAGCGAACTCGTCATCGGTGAGCGCACCGGAGTCCTTCAGCTTCGCCAACTTCTCCAACTCGTCCGCCGTGCCGCCACCACTGCCGGCGACGTCACGGATGTAGGCGTTCTGCGCCTTCTGCACCTTGG
>JAYEIJ010000043.1:0-4484 GCA_034660035.1 Actinomycetota bacterium
GTGAACCGGAAGATGTTGTCGATGAACAGCAGCACGTCCTGGCGCTGAACGTCGCGGAAGTACTCCGCCATCGTGAGCGCCGACAGTGCAACCCGGAGGCGCACGCCCGGCGGCTCGTCCATCTGACCGAAGGTAAGCGCCGCTTTCTCGATGACGCCGGACTCGGTCATCTCCAGGAAGAGGTCGTTGCCCTCACGGGTCCGCTCACCGACACCGGCGAACACGGACACGCCACCGTGATGGGTGGCGACCCGGTTGATCATCTCCTGGATGAGCACCGTCTTGCCCACACCGGCGCCCCCGAAGAGGCCGATCTTGCCACCTTCGAGGTATGGGCCGAGGAGGTCGATGACCTTGATGCCGGTCTCGAAGACCTTCTTCTGCGGCTCGACCTCGTCGAACGGGGGCGGCTCACGGTGGATCGGCCACCAGTCACCGGTGAACTCGAGATCGGGTGCGTCGAGAGCATCGCCCCAGGCGTTGAAGATGTGGCCGAGCGTCTGGTCGCCGACAGGGACCATGATCGGCGAGCCCGTGTTGCGTACCTCTGCGCCGCGCACGAGGCCGTCCGTCGGGGCCAGGGACACGGCACGAACCTGGTTGCCGCCCAACTGCTGGGCGACCTCGCACTTGATGGTCTCGGTCTCGTCGCCGATGGTCAGATCGACCTCGAGTGCGAAGTTGATCTCCGGCAGGGCGTCGGGCGGGAACTCGACGTCCACCACCGGCCCGGCCACTTTGACGATCCGGCCTGTGGCAAGTGTGCTCTCGCTCATTGGTGCTCCATCCTCGTTTCTCAACCGTCGCCCAGCGCCGCAGCGCCGCCGACGATCTCCGAGATCTCGGTCGTGATCTCCGCCTGCCGGGCCTGGTTGGCCCCACGGGTCAGGATCCTGGTCAGTTCTTCTGCGTTCTCCGTCGCCGCCTTCATGGCCCTGCGCCGAGCCGCGTGCTCCGAGGCCGACGCGTCGAGGAGGACGGCGTACACCGACCCTTCGAGGTAGCGCGGCAGGAGCCGATCCAGGATCTCCTCGGGAGATGGCTCGAAGGAGTAGCCGATCGGTTCGCTCGCCTCTTGTCCCTCACCCGTCGGCGCTTCGATCGGCAGCAGCGTCCTGTGAATCGGCATCTGTGTGAGTGCCGAGACGTACCGGGTGGTGAAGATATCGACAGAGTCGACGCTGCCTTCGACGTAGTCGTTCAACAGCACGTTGGCGATCATGCGGGCGTCGGCGTAGACCGGGAGGTCGGTGACGTCGAGCCAGGCGTGCTCGATGTCGTACTTGCGATAGGCGAAGTGCGACTGGGCTTTCTTGCCGACGACGTAGACGACGACCCGGTGGCCGGCGGTGCGGTGCTCACGGATCGCCTGCTCGGCGATGCGGATGACCGAGTGGTTGTATCCACCGGCGAGTCCACGGTCCGACGACACCACGACGATACCGGCGGTCTTGACGTCGCGTGTCTCGAGCAGCGCGTGGGCCGCTCCGCCGGCTGCGGCGACGTTGCTGATGACGTTGTTGAGCCGTTCGGCATACGGTCGAGCAGCGGTGAGACGGCCCTGCGCCTTTCCGATCCGGGCCGTAGAGATCAACTCCATCGCACGCGTGATCTTCATCGTCGATTGGACGCTGCGGATCCTGCGATAGATCAGGCGGAGCTCAGCCGAAGCCATCGGGTGTTACGCCTCCCCCACCGGGCGGGTGTGCTCGCCTTCACGCATCGCCTTCGCGGCCTTGTCTTCGGACAGCTTCGCCGCGAACTCTTCGGTATCGGTGTGACCACCGCTCTCCCACGACGCCACGAACGCTTCGATCGCGGATCGCATGGCGTCGTCGTCCATCTCGCCGGTCTCGGCGATCTGATCGAGGAGGTGACCGTGTCGGGTGCGGATGTACTCGCGCATCTCCGCTTCGAAACCGTGAACCTCGGAGGGTGCGACGCGATCCATCAAACCTTCCGTCACGGCGAAGATCGCCATGACCTGCTCGGCAACGGGGACGGGTTCGAACTGTCCCTGCTTGAGGACCTCGACGACACGGCGACCACGGTCGAGCTGAGCAAGCGACGTCGCATCGAGTTCGGACCCGAACTCGGCGAACGCCTCCAACTCACGGAACTGGGCCAGGTTGAGGCGCAGCGGGCCGGCGATCTTCTTCATCGCCTTCACCTGTGCCGCACCACCGACCCGGGAGACCGAGATACCGGCGTTGATCGCCGGGCGCACGCCGGAGAAGAAGAGGTCTGTCTCGAGGAAGATCTGACCGTCGGTGATCGAGATCACGTTCGTCGGGATGTAGGCGGACACGTCGTTCGCCTTCGTCTCGATGATCGGCAGGGCCGTCAGCGAGCCACCACCCAGTTCGTCGGAGAGCTTCGCAGCACGCTCGAGGAGCCGGCTGTGCAGGTAGAAGACGTCACCCGGATAGGCCTCGCGGCCCGGCGGGCGGCGCAGCAGGAGCGACAGTTCGCGGTACGCGACGGCCTGCTTCGACAGGTCGTCGAAGATGACGAGGGCGTGTTCGCCGTTGTACATCCAGTACTGACCGATCGCGGATCCGGCGTACGGTGCGTACATCTGGAGTGCAGCGGCGTCCGACGCTGAGGCATCGACGACCACGGTGTACTCCATCGCCCCTGCCTGTTCGAGCGTGTCGACGACCTCGGCGACCGTCGAGTTCTTCTGACCGATCGCGACGTAGATGCACTTCACGCCGAGACCCTTCTGGTTCAGGATCGTGTCGACGACGATGGCGGTCTTCCCGGTCTGGCGGTCGCCGATGATCAGCTGTCGCTGGCCACGACCGATCGGCGTCATCGCGTCGATGGCCTTGATCCCGGTCTGGAGCGGTTCGCTCACCGGCTGGCGCTCGACGACGGACGGTGCCTGCGTCTCGAGCAAGCGGGTCTCTGTGGCGTTGATCGGCCCCTTGCCGTCGATCGGGTTGCCGATCGGGTCGATGACCCGGCCCAACAACGCATCGCCGACCGGAACCGAGAGGACCCGTCCCGTCGAACGAACCTCGTCGCCCTCTTCGACGTGGGAGGAGTCGCCCATGAGCACGGCGCCGATCGAGGTTTCGTCCAGGTTCAGAGCGATGCCGATGAGGCCGCCGGGGAACTCGAGGAGTTCGGAAGCCATCGCTCCCGGGAGTCCGGAGACGCGGGCGACGCCGTCACCGATCGCGGTGACGTACCCGATCGTCTCGGCTTCGACAGACGGCGACCAGCCCTCCAGGTTCCTTCGGAGTGCGGCGGTGACGTCCGCTGCGTTCAATGTCACTTCAGCCATCTGCCTAACTCCATTGCTCTCGTACGTCGTCCAGACGGCCCTTCACAGAACCGTCGAATATGGTGTCTCCGATCTTGGCGACCAGGCCGCCCATGAGGGACGGGTCGGTCACGACCTTGGCCTGCACCCGCTTGCCCGTCGCCTTCGACAGAGCCGCTTCGAGACGGGCCACCTGGCCGGCATCGAGAGCGATCGCGCTCTGAACCTCCGCAACGACGGTGCCCTCTTCCTCTGCGGCGATCTCGGCGAGACGCGATGCCAGTTCGTCGAGGTACTTCGCCTGACCGACGGCGACGATGAAGTTGATCGACGCCACGACGGCGCCGTCGACACGGGCGCCAAGCAGATCGGTAACGGTCCCCTGCCTCCGGGAGATGGGGATCTGCGGATCGCTCAGAGCATCACGCAGTTCTGAGCTGGCGGAGATCGTCTTCGCCGCCGCGTAGAACGCGTCGACGAATGCATCGACGTCGCCCTCAGCACGCGCTACGTCGAACAGTGCCGACGCGTACCCGTCGAGACGAGCCGGGTATTCCGTGGCCTCCATCACCTAGTGCACTCCTCCAAGATCGTCGATGTAGCGATCGACGAGTTCACGCTGGCGCTCATCGTCGAGGCTGTCACCGACGACCTTCTCCGCGACGCCGATCGAAAGGTCTGCGACCTGGCGGCGAAGTTCCCCGCTGACTCGCTCACGCTCACCGGCGATCTCACCGTGGGCGCGTTCCTTGATCTGGTCGGCTTCGGTCTCGGCTCGCGCCACGATGTCGGCCTTCACCTGCTCGCCGGCAGTCCTCGCCTCATCGACGATCCCTGCCGCTTCATCCTTGGCTCCTGAGAGTTGCTCGTTGTAGTCGCCGAGCAGACTCTCGGCCTCAACCTTGGCTGCCTCGGCGGCCTCGTACTCGCCGCGGATCTTCGCCTGGCGCGCCTCGAGCGTCTTGTTCAACGACGGAACGGCCCACTTCCACACGAAGAAGAAGATGATGACGAAGGCGATGACGCCCGCGATCAACTCATCGGTGTGCGGCAGCAGTAACTGGATGCCCTCGACTTCTTCCTCAGGCTCGGCGGACGCGTGCTCCACTTCCTGGAACAGGAACATCGCCTGGGTCAACATGGACAACATGTTCAGTCCCTTCTAGGCGATGAAGAACAGCACGAAGCCGATCAACGCGAGCGCCTCGGTGAA
>JAYEIJ010000044.1:0-45522 GCA_034660035.1 Actinomycetota bacterium
GGCGTGATGACAGTGGAAGCCATCTGAGCTCGCTTCCCTCGCGGTAGTCCGTATCTTGTCCGCTGTCCGCTGTCTGCTGTCTGCTGTCTGCTGTCTGCTGTCTGCTGTCTGCTGTCTGCTGTCTGCTGTTTGCTGTCTGCTGTCTGCTGTCTGCTGTCCGCGACGTATCCTGGCAGCGATGACACTCATCGAACGCGCCATCGAAGGCGACCGTCGTGCTCTGGGGCGTCTTGTCAGTCGTGTCGAGGATGACACCGACGAGGGGAGACGAGTCCTCGCAGCGGTCTACCCGTCGGGCGGCGGCGCCTGGACCACCGGCATCACCGGGGCACCCGGTGCGGGCAAGTCGACGCTCGTTGACGGCCTCATCGGGTTCGCCGTTGATCAGGGCAACGTGGCCGTCGTGGCTGTCGACCCTTCGAGTCCCTTCAGCGGGGGCGCTGTTCTCGGAGACCGGATCCGCATGCAGCGCCACACCGACGACCCGCGGATCTACATCCGGTCGATGGCGAACCGTGGCCACCTCGGCGGCCTCGCCGACTCCACGCCGCGTGTTGTAGCTCTCCTCGACGGGATCGGTTTCGCAGAAGTGATGATCGAGACCGTCGGTGTAGGGCAGGCCGAAATCGATGTCGCATCGTCGGCGGACACGGTTGTCGTAGCTGTGAATCCAGGCTGGGGCGATTCGATCCAGGCCGCCAAGGCCGGCCTCCTTGAGATCGGTGACGTGTTCGTGGTGAACAAGGCTGATCGGCCCGATGTCGACGAGACGGTGACCGAACTGCTCCGCATGCTCGATGTTGGGCCGGACCGTGCATGGAGACCGCCAATTGTGGCGACCGTTGCAACCGATGGCACGGGACTCGACGACCTGTGGGCAGCGATCCTCGACCACCGTCGTCACCTGACGGAGACGGAAGCTCTCCAGGTCCGCCGGAGGGAGAGAGCCTCCCGGGAGATCGAAGCCGCCGTGAGGGCCGGTTTGCGCAGAAGGGCCTCTCTCGACTCCGGGGGAGTCGAGCTCCTCAATCGTGTCGCCGCTCGCGAGGTCGACCCATGGTCGGCCGCAGGAACCATCATCGACGTCATGTAGTCTCGGGCCCACGCCAGATATGGAGGGATCGTCGTGGGTCTCGTCGAGTACACCGTGTCGGATGCAGTAGCCAGGATCACCCTGAACAGGCCACCGGTCAACGCACTGAACGCCGAACTCATCGGCGACATCGGTCTTGCCGTGAAGCAGGCGGCCGTGCCGGACGTGCGTGCTGTCGTGATCACCGGGAGTCCACACTTCGCGGCGGGCGCCGACATCACCGGCTTCCAGGCCGCGTTCGAGGGGGATGGTGAGGCCGACCTCGCGGGCGACCTATCATCGGTCGTCAGGGACCTCGAGAGTCTCGAGAAACCGACGATCGCCGCGATCAACGGCTTCGCCCTCGGCGGTGGCTTCGAACTCGCGATGGGCGCCGACTTCCGCTACCTCGCAGACGACGCACGTGTCGGTCAGCCTGAGATCCTGCTCGGGATCATCCCGGGCGCCGGAGGGACACAGCGTCTCCCGAGGCTTGTCGGATACCAGCGGGCTCTCAAGATGTGTCTCACCGGCCGCCAGATCGACGCGGAGGAAGCGCTCAAGCTCGGTCTCGCCGACAAGGTTGTCGCGTCGGACGAACTGGGCGAAGCGGCGATGACCGATGCGGTGAGGTTCGCCGCCGGGCCGACGGCGGCCTACGCGGCGGTGAAGCGCTCTGTGAGGGGCGGTCTCGGAGTGTCCCTTGAGGAGGGTCTCGAGATCGAAGCAGCCGAGTTCGCGGGCGTCTTCGGAACCGGTGACGCCCGTGCCGGTGTCGCCGCGTTCCTGGCCAAGCAGAAACCGGACTTCACCGGGCGGTGAGCCGATCGATCAAAGTCGGGCGACGGTGCCGCAAGATCCGTCGACCCGATAGCCTCGCGTCGACATGATCATCGAGAGGATTCCGCGCTGGACCGGTGCCGTCGTACTTGCCGTTCTCGGCATGGGCTGTCTCGCCCTGTTCGCGATCGCGTGGTTCTCAGCCAACCAGATCCGATCCGACCTGCTCGAACCGGTGGCAGACGAGCGCCCGTACGACGTGGAGATACTCCGCACACCTCCTGCCCGACTCGTGATCGCCGGCGTGGATGAACCGCCCCGTGGAGGAATCTGGGGATTCGAGTCCGAGGCGACGTACACGCAACTGACCGAACTGTTGAACCGAACCGACGCGGAAACCGAGTGGGCAGCAACGCCGTACACCGGGGAGCCTGCGGTCGGTGTGAAAGCGCGCGTCGACGTGGACGCATTTCCGGACGATCCCGAGGCCGCGTTCGGTCTGGGATTCGAGGAGGTCCGCGCTCCGGGTGAACTGGGTCCGTTGCCGGCGTGGCTGATCGATGGCCGTCTCTCGACCTGGGTGATCATCGCTCACGGCAAAGGAACGGACCGCCGGAGTCAGGCTCTCCGCATGATTCCGGGACTCGTCGAATCGGGCTATCCGGTGCTGGTGGTCGGCTACCGCAACGACGAGGGCGCTCCGGCCGATCCGTCGGGGCTGCGATCGTGGGGACTCACCGAATGGCGAGACCTCGATGCGGCAGTGCGTCTCGCCGAACGGGAAGGCGCTCGCGACTACTTCCTCGTCGGCCACGACCTCGGTGCTGAGGTGGTCTCGATGTTCCTGCACGAATCGGATCGCGTCGGGAACGTGCTCGGCGTGGTGTTCGACTCGCCCGCTCTCGATCTCGAAGGAACGATGGACTACGGCTCCGGTCCGGTCGCCCGATTCGTCGGCGAACTCGGTCAACAGCTCGCGAGAATCCGTTTCGGGATGGAGTGGAGCGAACTCGACCAGATCGCACGGGCGGACCAGTTCGACGTGCCGATACTGGCGCTCCACGGTGCACGAGATGAGGAGATCCCGATCCAGATCACGGAGGCGTTCGCTGCGGCCAGGCCCGATCTCGTGAAGTTCCTCCGCTTCGAACAGGGCGGCCACGGCGATCTCTGGAACGTCGACACCGCCCGGTACGAGTCGGCGGTGATGTCGTTCATCGACGGACTCGCAGACACTGAAGGCTGAGATTCCCATCGGAGTAGCGCGGATTGGGGCAGACTTGGAGCCCATGCTGTACCTCGACCACGCCGCCACAACTCCGCTGCGACCCGAGGTTCGCGAAGCGATGGCGCCGTACCTCGGCGAACGGTTCGGGAATCCATCGGGTATTCACTCGACGGCCCGACGAGCGAAGAACAGCATCGAAGAAGCCCGTGAGCGGATCGCGGCAGCGATCGGAGCAACGAACCCGCTGGAGATCGTCTTCACGGGCGGCGGCACCGAGGCAGACAATCTGGCCGTCGTCGGAGTATCGCTCAGCGGACCGGGAGGCGTTGTCACCACCGCCGTCGAACACGCCGCCGTCCTCGAGTCGGCCCGGTTCCTGGGCCGGATGGGCCACCACGTGACGATCGTTCCCGTTGACGGCGACGGTTGCGTGTCACCGGACTCGGTTGCGAACGCCGTCGATGGTGACACCGCGATCGTGTCGGTGATGATGGCCAACAACGAAACGGGTGTCGTCCAACCCGTGGGCGAGGTTGTACGCCTCGTCCGATCGGTCAACGATCGGACGCTCTTCCACACTGACGCGGTTCAGGCATTCGGGTCCCTCCCGGTGGAGGTCCACGACGGTGGACCCGACCTCATCTCCGTGTCGGCACACAAGATCGGGGGTCCCCAGGGAGTCGGCTTCCTGTACATACGCGACGGTATCCAACTGGAACCGGTGATCCATGGGGGTGGCCAGGAACTCGGTCGGCGCTCCGGGACCCACAACGTGGCCGCAATCGTCGGTCTGGCGACGGCCGTCGAATCCACGGTCGAGGGCCGCTCCAGCTATCGGGACAGCGTCGCAGCAGCGCGGGACCGGTTCGAACACGACCTCCGATCCCGGGTCGCCGTTGAGGTCACCGCCGGCACCGCGAACCGACTCGTCTCCCATGCACACCTCAGATTCCCGGGGATCGCCGCAGAGACACTGCTCGTCCGCCTCGACCTCGCCGGCGTGGCGGCCGCGGCCGGCGCTGCTTGCCACAGCGGCGCGATCCGGGAGAGCCACGTACTCTCAGCGATGGGAATCGGCGACACAGCGGCCGCAGAGTCGATCCGATTCAGCTTCGGTCGTGACGACGATGCTGCGATCGGCGCAGAGGCAGCGCTGGTCGTTTCCAATGTCATCGAGGACCTGTCATGAGGGCTCTCGTCGCGATGTCTGGAGGTGTCGATTCCTCCGTAGCGGCGGCGCTCATGATCGAAGCGGGCTACGACGTGGTCGGCGTGACGCTCAAGCAGTGGGTCGGCGCCGGGGGAGCGATGCCAACGGCCGGCTGTTGCACCGTCTCGGATGCAGAGGACGCCCGACGTGTGGCGGCACAACTCGACATCCCCTACTACGTCCTCGACTACGTCGAGGAGTTCACGGCTGCGGTGGTAGAGCCCTTCGGCGCGGCCTATCTCGCCGGCAGGACGCCGAACCCGTGCATCGAATGCAACCGCACCGTCCGCTTCTCAGCGCTCCTCGAACGGACCACGGAACTCGACGCCGACGTCCTTGTCACCGGCCACCACGCCAGGATCGGCCGTGACGATGACGGCTGGCACCTGCTTCGTGCCGTCGACGGCACCAAGGATCAGTCCTACGTCCTTCACATGCTTGGTCAGGAGGAACTCTCGCGGATCCGACTCCCTGTGGGAGAGATGACCAAGGTCGAGGTGCGGGAGCGCGCCGCGGCCATGGGCCTGAGGACGGCGTCCAAGCCCGACAGCCAGGACATCTGTTTCGTGGCCTCCGGCGACTACCGGGATTTCCTGGCTGAGCGACTCCCAGAGACGGCGCTCCCCGGCCCGGTCGTCGACACGTCGGGGGCCGTCCTTGGAGAACACCAGGGGATCACCGGATTCACGATCGGGCAGCGCCGCGGTCTCGGGATCGCCGTCGGTGAAGCCCGATACGTCGTCGACGTCCAGCCCGAGGACCGGCGAGTCGTCGTCGGAACGTACGACGAGATGCTGGCGGACGGTTGTGTGGTCGGCGGCGTGTCGTTCGTTGCCGGCGAACCACCCGGCGACTCGCGCGTGTCTGTGAAGGTTCGGTACCGGACTCCGGCGATCGCCGCGACGCTGCGGCTGGTCGATGATCGTTGGGTGGTCCGCTTCGCCGAGCGTCACCCCGCTCCCGCCCCCGGACAGGCCGCCGTCTTCTACGACGGTGACCGGGTCCTCGGTGGAGGAACCATCGAGGAGGTGATCCGGCTGTGAGGATCACCGGCGTCGGCAGCCTTCCCCACGACGATGCAGCCGAAGCCGCGGCGTTCGTGTCTTCGACCACCGACATCCCGTACCTGCCGCAGCTACCGAATCTCGACGCGTCCGAGGGGATGTTGCGCCAGTGGGGCGATGGTCTTTGCGGTGTTGGGGGATTCGACGATGGGATCGGACTTCGCTTCGGGGAGCCATCCGGGACGGAGTCCGCGCCGTTCGGAGGAGCCACCGCGATGTTGGAAGCCCTCGAAGGACCGAAGGTCAAGACGCAGTTCACCGGACCGGTCACTCTCTGGCTCGCACTGCTCGCGGCCGGATGTCCGATCGAGGGTCTCTGGGGTTGTGTGATCGATGGTCTATCCGAGCGGGTAGCGGCCCACGTCGACCTGATCCGAGCGGCGCGACCGGGTGTTGAGATCGTTGCGGTGATGGATGAACCGGCGCTGGTGGTGTTCGCACCGGGCCGGTCGCTCGGGCCGGTGCGGATCGAAGCGGCCGCAGAAGCGATCTCACAGGTCTTCGCCGAAGCCCCCGTCCCCATCGGGATCCACGTCTGTGGAGACACCGACTGGGGGATGATCGCCGGCCTCGAGCCGGCATGGCTCTCGTGGGACCTGGCGGGCCTCGGCGACGGGTTCTTCTCGGCAACCGACGCGATCGCGGAGATCGTGTCACAGGGAACGGGCATCATGTGGGGCATGGTGCCCACCGATCCAGCTCCAGTCGACGTCGACCGGGTTCGCTCCCGGTACGGTACAGCCGTGACTCGACTCGTCCTTGAAGGTGCCCCGGCCGAGGCGCTGACCGAACGCTCTCTTGCGACCCCTGCCTGTGGCCTCGCCGGAACGACCATCGGCGGCGCGGAGATCGTGATGGATCGGTTGCGCGAAGTTGTGGAGGTGTTCGATGGCTGATCCGGCGTCCAGGGCGGCCGAACTGCGCGCCCTCCTGAGAGAGCACAACTATCGGTATCACGTCCTCGACGCACCGGAGATCTCCGATATCGAGTTCGACGAGATGTTCCGGGAATTGCAGGCGATCGAAGCCGCACATCCTGAAGTCGCCGTTTCGGATTCACCGACCCAGCAGATCGGTGGTCAGGTCTCGGATGCGTTCGCTCCGGTGACGCATCGCGAACGTATGTTCTCGCTCGACAACGTGGAGAGCCTCGAGGATCTCGAAGCCTGGCGGATCCGGATTGTGCGTCTCCTCGATCGGGAACCATCCGGATACTCATGCGAATTGAAGATCGACGGACTCGCCATCTCCCTCACCTACGAGGCCGGCCATCTGGTTCGAGCGGCGACCCGCGGTGACGGGATCACCGGTGAGGACATCACGGCGAACATCCGGACGATCGGCAACGTGCCGCACGTGCTGCGAGGTCAGGCCCCGGCCGTTGTCGAAGTTCGTGGGGAGATCTACATGCCGGTCTCGGCATTCGACGAACTCAACGAACGGCAAGCGGCGGATGGAAAGCCGCCCTATGTGAACCCTCGAAACACGGCCGCCGGCTCGGTTCGACAGAAAGACCCGGCGGCGACCGCCTCGCGCCGCCTCTCACTGTGGGCGTATCAGATCGGCTTCCTGGAGGGTGGGCCCACACCGGAATCGCACACCGAGCAGATGGCATGGATCGCGAATCTCGGTCTGCCCGTCAACCCCGAGAACCGTGCCGTGGGCACCATCGAAGAGGTCGAGGCGTACGTTCGAACTGCCGAAGAGCAGCGCCACACGCACGACTACGACACCGACGGGATCGTCATCAAGGTCGACTCACTCGCCGATCAACGCGACCTGGGCTTCACGGCGAAGAGTCCGCGCTGGGCCGTTGCGTACAAACTCCCACCGGAGGAGAAGACGACGACGCTGCTCGATATCAAGATCAACGTCGGGCGCACCGGCGCCGTCACCCCGTACGCGGTCCTTGACCCGGTCTTCGTCGGTGGTGTCACGGTCACGAACACGACGCTCCACAACGAGAGCGACCTCCACCGCAGGAACGTTCGGCCCGGGGACACGGTCATCGTCCGGCGAGCCGGAGATGTGATCCCAGAGATCGTCGGCCCTGTGCTCTCGCGGCGTCCGACGGATCTTCCCCAGTGGAACATGCCCGAGAACTGTCCGTTCTGCGGCAATCCGATCGTGCTCCCGGAGGGGGAAGCCAAGGCCAAGTGCACGGGTGGCTACGAATGTCCGAGCCGACTCCGGGAGTACCTGGCCCACTTCGCCGGGAGGGGAGCGATGGATATCGAGGGTCTCGGCTACAAGACCGTCGACCTGCTCCTCTCCGAGGGTCTCATCCGCGACCCTGCGGACGTGTTCACCCTGAAGCCTGACGATCTCCTCGGCCGTGAGGGCTGGGGTGAGGTCTCCGTGGCGAATCTGCTTGCCGCGATCGACGAGGCGAAGGACCGTGAGATCGGCCGACTGCTCACAGGATTCGGTATCGATCACGTTGGTGGCACGGTGGCACGGGTCCTGGCACGCCGATTCGGCAGCATCGATGCCCTGTCGTCTGCCGCAGCGGACGACATATCGGAGATCGACGGGATCGGGCCGGAAATCGCACGTTCCGTCGTCGCGTGGTTCGACGACGAAGACAACGTTCGGCTCGTCGAGAAGATGAGAAGCGCCGGCGTGCGAATGGACGACCCGTTCGTCGCGGAGGCGGGGAGCAACCTGCTCGAAGGAGTCACGGTCGTCATCACCGGATCGCTCGACGGCTACTCGCGATCCGAAGCGAAGGCTGCCGTCGAAGACCGCGGAGGCAAGGTCACAGGATCTGTTTCCGGCAAGACGACCGCCGTGGTCGCCGGTGCCTCCCCCGGTTCGAAGATGGCGAGGGCGGCCGAACTTGGTGTTCCGGTCCTGGACGAAGAGGGGTTCGTTCGTTTGCTGGAAGAGGGGCCGGGGTCTCTCGTTCGGTGAGCGTTGAGCCATGAACTCTTGAGCTGCCAGCTGCCAGATGCCAGCTTCGAGCAAGAGGCTTCGTCGACTACGGACTACGGACCACTACGGACTACGGAATATGGACTACGGACTACGGACCACGGACCACATCCGGCGAAGCCGGGTCCATCAGCCCACGAACAGCCCCAGAGCGACGACTGCCGCGAGCACAACGGGGATCATCGCTGCCCAGATCGGCGCGACCGCGCGGGAGATCACTGGTGTGAGCAGGGTCACTGAGAGGAAGATCACGCCGGCCACCAGGGCGGTGTAGGTGAACCATCCGCCGCCGGCGGTCCACTCGATGATCGCCAGCGTCGATAGGACGACCAGGAGACCCGCGACCATGGCGATGACGAACGTTCTCGCCCCGTTCGTCGTTGCTCTCACTCTCCGCCATACGAATCCGGAGAGGACTCCGATGAGCATCGCCACGACCGAGACCGTCAGCGGATTCGCGACGGTGTCGTTCGGACTGGCAACCGGCAGGGAGATGAGCGACGCCGCGATGGCACCGACCGACCCGGCCGCAAGTCCGGCCACCATCGGATTCAGCGTCCTCGGGTCGTAGATGTAGTCCTCGGCCATGCGGTCTGCTCCTGTCTGCTGGATCCGGATGCTCGATACGAAGGATTCCGGATCGGGGAGACCACCCGGGCGGTCCCGTGGCACAGAGACTACGAGAATCTCGGGCGTCAGTGTCTCCATTGTCATCCCGCGGCCGGGAGTTGCGTTGGACCGAGGGACGGTAGAGACTGTCGGCATGCACCTGAATCCCGTCTTCTCTGAACTTGGTGACTATCCGATCGCCCGCATCCAGATGCGTGCTAGGAACCGCCGCGATGCGGGACTCCCTGTGATCGACTTCTCGATCGGGGATCCCCGAGAACCGACTCCGCCGTTCATTGCCGAAGCACTTCGCGATTCGGTGCCGGTCGTGTCTCAGTACCCGACTGCCGCAGGGCTTCTCGACTTGAGGTCGGCTATCGCCGGATACGTGCGGCGGCGGTTCGACGTGGAGGTCGACCCCGAGACGCAGGTGATTCCGACCAGCGGTGCGAAGGAAGCGATCTTCAACACGCCGTTTGCGTTCATCGACCGGGAGGCCGGCGACGGAGTCGTCTATCCGACACCCGGCTATCCCGTCTACGAGCGAGGTTCACTCTTCGCCGGCGCAACAGTGTTCCCGATCGAACTCTCCGGCGACTTCGTGCTGAGGGCGGAGCAGATCTCCGACGAAGCATGGGATCGATCACGTCTCGTCTGGACGTGCTCGCCTCACAACCCGGCCGGATCCGTATCGACGCTCGAGGACATCGCGGGCCTCTATGTGAGAGCTGTGGATGCCGGCGCGTTGCTGCTGTCCGACGAGTGCTACTCGGACATCTACGAGGAGGAGATCTATCCCGACGGACCGATGTCGGTGCTCCAGGTGGCGGGAGACGGCAGTCCCGGCGCTCTCTCCTATCTGAGCCTCTCGAAACGGTCGGGGATGACGGGCTACAGGTCCGGCGCAATCGTGGGTGATGCCGAAGCCATCGCGGCGTTGAAGGCGCTGCGAGCCACGACGGGGACCGCATCGCCGGAGTTCGTCCAGGGGGCGGCCATCGCTGCCTGGAGCGATGACGATCACGCCGCTGAACGGCGGGCGATCTTCACAGAGAAGCGTCGAATCCTGCGAGCAGCGTTCGATGATCTCGGATACGAGACGATCGCCTCGCACGCCGGCTTGTATCTGTGGATCAAAGTCGACGATGACATGGCACTCACGGACCGGCTTCTCGAGGAGGGGATCGTCGTGTCGCCGGGCCGCTTCTTCGGCCCGGGAGGCGAAGGGTTCATTCGCCTGGCGCTCGTGCCGACGGTCGATGAGTGCGTGGTCGCAGCGGACACACTCCGCACGCTCCTCGGTTAGCGCATCGCGAACCCAGGGTACGCGCGGGGGAGTGTCGTAGACTCCCGTCCATGACCGACCGAGAACTGATCGAAGCCGCGTATTCCGACCTCTCCCTCCTCTCCGAGGCGACCGATGCGATCCATCGGACCGTCGCATTGCTCGACGCCGGCGAGATCCGCGTCGCCGAGAAGAACGGCGACGACTGGGTCGTCAATGTGTGGGTGAAAGAAGCGATCATGCTCTATTTCCGCATCACCGAGGTGCGGACGATGGGGGCGGGACCGTTCGAGTACCACGACAAGATCCCGACGAAGACCGGCCTGCATGAAGCAGGCATCCGTGTCGTCCCACCCGGCACCGTGCGGTACGGGGCCTTCTGCGAACCGGGCGTTGTCGTGATGCCCGGCTACGTCAATATCGGCGCCTACGTCGGAGCCGGGACCATGGTCGACACGTGGGCCACGGTCGGCTCTTGCGCCCAGATCGGGCGCGATGTCCACCTCTCCGGCGGTGTTGGAATCGGGGGCGTGCTCGAACCCGCTGGTGCACGCCCCGTCATCATCGAAGATGGGGCGTTCATCGGGAGCCGTTCGATCGTCGTTGAGGGCGTCGTTGTCGAAACCGGTGCGGTCCTCGGTGCCAACACGACGTTGTCCGCGTCGATCCCGATCATCGACGTCACCGGGGACGAACCGGTCGAGATCAGGGGAAGGGTTCCGGCCAATGCGGTCGTCGTTCCGGGCGCCAGGCCGAAGGAGTTCCCGGCGGGCACCTACCACCTCCAGGCGCCGCTCCTGATCGGCTACCGGTCGGAGGCGACCGACAAGAAGACATCGCTGAACGATGCGCTCCGGACCTTCGCGGTGGAAGTATGAACCTCGCCGACACGCTCGTCGAACTCATCAACATCCCATCCGTCATCGGGGATGAGGAGGAGATCACCACCGCGATCGAGTTCCGTCTCGCTGCGGCCCAGCCCGTCAACCGTCTCGGCAATGCCCTCGTGGTCGGTGTACCCACCGGAAGACCGATCGTCGCCCTCTACGGACACACCGACACCGTTCCGGAACAGGACAACGCCACGGCGAGCGTGCACGGCCACCGCATCTACGGTCTGGGAGCATCCGACATGAAGGCCGGTCTGGCGGTCATGATCCACTTGCTGGAGACCCGGGAGATCATCGACGGCCCGTACGACGTCGTCGGCGTCTTCTACGACAAGGAGGAAGGTCCTTCGGCGGAGAACGGTCTCGAGGACGTCCTCAACGCCGTGCCCTGGCTCGACGACGCTGAGTTCTCCATCGTGCTTGAACCGACAGATCTCAACCTCGAACTGGGATGCAACGGGGCAATGAACGCGGACATCGTGTTCAACGGCCACGCAGCCCACAGCGCACGTCCCTGGCTCGGGGAGAACGCCGTCACGAAGGCCGGCGCCTGGCTCGCAGAGATGCACGACCGCCGTCCGGAACCGGTCGAGATCGCCGGCCTCGAGTACCGGGAGGTGTTCTCGGTCACGAAAGCATCAGGGGGAATCGCCAACAACGTCCTGCCGGCCCGGTTCACCCTGAACCTCAACTACCGCTTCCCGCCGATCTACGACCTCGACGAGGCCGAGGCCCGGCTTCGAGAGGTCGCGTCCGCGGCCGATGAGGTCTTGATCACGGACCGGGCATCGGCCGGAACGATCCCCGAGGGGAACCCGCACCTCGCCCGCCTCGAAGAACTTGTAGGCGGAGCGAAGACCGCGAAGCAGGGCTGGACCGACGTTGCCCGTCTCACCGGACGAGGCATCCCGGCCGTCAACTACGGTCCGGGTGAGGTTGCCCAGGCGCACCAGGTGACCGAGTCGGTCCCGACCGAGAATCTCGAGATCGTCTTCGACGTGCTCCACAGGTTCCTCACGATCTGACCAGGTAGCAGGCGGTCGCCTCTCTCGACCGCCCAGCCCCGCCGACCGGATCGGTGGGTAGCCTTATCGGTGAAGGCGAGGAGGGAGTTGCCGGTGACGGATGTGGTTCTGGAGTGCAGCGGTCTGCGCAAGGTGTACGGGGATCTGGTCGCCGTCGACGACGTCGGATTCACCATCGAGGCGGGAGAGACGTACGGCCTGCTCGGCCCGAATGGAGCGGGCAAGACGACCACGATCTCGATGATCGCCGGCCTACTCGACAACGATGGTGGTACCGCCGTTGTGTCGGGGAACGAGATCACCACGAAGAGCACAGCGGCCAAGGCGGCGATCGGACTCGTGCCGCAGGACCTCGCCATCTACCCGGATCTCACCGCCAGAGAGAACCTCCGGTTCTTCGGGAAGTTGTACAGCATCGACGGAAACCTCAACGAGCGCGTCGACGAGATCCTCGACATCATCGAACTAGCAGACCGGGCCGATGATCAGATCAAGGAGTACTCGGGTGGCATGAAGCGCCGCCTCAACATCGGACTCGGACTGCTCCACAAACCGGACCTGCTGATCCTCGACGAGCCGACGGTGGGGGTCGATCCCCAGAGCCGCAACGCCATCCTGGAGAACGTGGAGCGACTCGGTGCCGAAGGCATGGCCGTCCTCTACACGACCCACTACATGGAGGAGGCCGAACGGCTGTGCGATCGTGTCGGCATCATCGACGAAGGAACGATCATCGCCGAGGGCGCACGGCGTGAACTCGTGGCACTGGTCGGGGAGCGGGATCGGCTTCACCTCGAACTGTCTGGAGATGCGTCGGGCGTCACAGATGCTGTGTCAGCGATCCCCGACATCGATTCGTGCTCTGCGGCCGGACCCTCACTGGAGGTTGTTGCCGTGAGCGCGTCCCGCGCACTGCCGGACGTCGTTCTCTCCGTCAGCGACGCCGGACTCGACGTGCACTCCGTTCAAGTGTCCGAGCCGGATCTCGAATCGGTGTTCCTCCACCTCACCGGGAAGGCGTTACGGGAGTGATAGGCGCTGCGTTCACGATCACGGCCAAGGACCTGAAGGAACGGTTCCGTGACCGGTCGGCGATCATGCTCGCCATCGTTGTTCCTCTCGGCCTCGCGTTCGTCATGAACCTGACGCTCGGACCGGTGACCGAGCAGTCGTTCAGCACCGACGTGGCGGTTCATGATGCCGACGGCGGTTCGATCGCGGCTGGATTCGGAGAGATGCTCGCCGGCGTCGAGGAGGCTGGATTCGTGTTCGTCACCGATGTCGGTACGGCGGACGAAGCCCGGGCGCTCGTCGACGATCACGCGGTGTCGACGGCCTATCTGCTCGAGGCGGGTCTGTCGGAGGCGGTGGCAAGGAACGAGGAAGCATCGATCGTTGTTGTCACGGATCCTGATCATCCGATCGGTTCGCAGGTCGGCAAGGCTCTGGCCGACGGATTCGCCTCCGAGGTGAACGCCGTCCGACTCTCGGTCGCCACGGCGCTCGCGTTGGGCGCCGACGATCCGGCGGGACTTGTTGCTGCTGCCCAGAGAGAGCGATCGCCGATCTTGCTCGCGGATGCGCAGACCGAGGGGCGCGGGTACGACTTCTCCACCTTCTACGCCACCGGGATCGCCGTCTTCTTCATGTTCTTCACGGTGCAGTTTGGGGTGCTCAGCATCATCGACGAACGCGAGAGCGGGACGATGCCCCGCCTGCTGGTCGCGCCGATCTCCAAGCAGTCGATCCTCGTTGGAAAACTGCTTGCCTCCTTTCTGGTAGGTGTCGCGAGCACGATCGTCCTGTGGTTCGCCACGACGTGGCTGATGGGAGCCGAATGGGGAGGAACGCTGATCGTGGTGATCCTCATCGCGGCCGGCGTCACAGCGGCCATGGGACTCACGGCGGCGATCGCCACGTTCGCCAAGACGGCCGAACAGGCCGGTGCGATCACGGCGTTCGTAGTTGTGGTGTTCGGTGTGCTCGGCGGCACGTTCTTCCCGGTGTCACGGGTCTCCGGCGTGTTCACCGCCATCAGTCGGGTGACGCCGCACTACTGGTTGATGGAGGGTTTCCGGCGTTCATCGGCGGGGGAGGGGATCGTCGGCATCCTCCCGGCGCTGGGTGCGATCCTCGCGTTCGCGATCATCCTCGGATCGATAGGGCTGATCCGTGCTCGAGATCTGGTGAAGCACCAATGAAGACCTTCACGATTGCCTCGAACAGTCTCCGCCGGCTCTTCCGGGATCGGGCCAATCTCTTCTTCATCTTCGTGCTGCCGATCGTGCTCATCCTCGTTCTCGGGCTTGTGTTCGGAACCGGATTCACGTCGCGGGTGGCGGTGATCACACCCGACGGCGACGCCCTCGCCGGCGATATCGCTGATCGCCTGTCATCGTCAACGGCGTTCGTGACGGTCGACGCCGACGACGTCGATGCGGCGCGGGTTCAACTGCGTCGCAACGATATCGACGCGGTGATCGTTGTTCCCAACGGATACCAGGACTCTCTTCTCAACGGAGACAGCGTGGAGATCGCCTACTACTCGACGCCGAGCGGCGGGGGTTTCGAAGTTCGTTCCGTCGTTGAAGCGGCGATAGCGGAGCAAGCGGCCGCGATCCGGGCCGGCCGTTTCGCTGCCGAAGCGACCGACGCCAACCCGGCGACTGCGCTCGAGACCGCCCGGCTGGTCCAAGGATCGATCGCAACCGTCGGCACCAAACTCGAGGGCGATGTGAGCGGCGGGGGTGGCAGCCAGTTCGATGTCGGCGCCGCGCAACAGTTGCTCCTCTTCATGTTCCTCACCGCACTCACCTCTTCGACGGCGCTCATCCAGTCGCGCCGACTCGGCGTCTCCCACCGCATGCTCTCGACGCCGACGACAGCGGGAACGATCATCGGCGGAGAGACCCTCGGCAGGTTCCTGGTCGTGATGTTCCAGGGGGTCTTCATCGTCGTCGCCGCGGGAGTGCTGTTCAGTGTGGAGTGGGGCGACCCTGTGGCTGCCATGCTCGTTGTGACGGCTTTCGCACTGACGGGAACCGGTGCCGGGATGCTGCTCGGGTCGGCTTTCTCGAGCGAGCAGCAGGCGGGAGGGTTCGCCATCTTCGGGGCTCTGATGCTGGCGGCGCTCGGCGGATCGATGGTGCCACTTGAGATCTTCCCCGACACGATGGTCACGATCGCCCATTTCACCCCCCACGCCTGGGGGAACGATGCGTTCGCGACGCTCATCCGGCATAGCGGCGGCGTCGCCGACATCACGAAGGAACTCGCGGTGCTGACCGCCTACGGGATGGCGCTCGTCGTCCTGGCGTCCGCGGTATTCCGCAGGAGCCTTACTCGCTAGACGGAGACACGATCGGGATCACGCTCAGCCGCGTGAGGAAGAAGTGCACCAGCGGTCCCATCCCGAACGCGAACACCACCGTGCCGACGCCGACCGTACCGCCGAGGAGCCAACCCGCCACGAGAACCGTGATCTCGATTCCTGCGCGATTCCAGGCGAGCGGGATGCCCCGGCGAGCCAGGCCCGTCATCAGGCCGTCGCGAGGACCGGGACCGAGTCCCGCGCCGATGTAGAACCCGGAGCCGATCGCAACGAGCAGCACGCCGCCGAGCATCGCGACCCACCGGAGAACCATGTTCTCGAGCGTCTCGGGCAGGATGAGGAGCATCCCATCGAGGACGAGACCGATCACGATCGCGTTCGCGATGGTCCCGATTCCGACGCGTTCCTTGAGCGGGATCCACATCAGGAGGACGGCGAACCCGGTGATGATGACCACCGTGCCGATCGGGATCCCGGTGTGGATCGAGATCCCCTGATGCAGGACGTCCCACGGCGAGAGACCGAGATCGGCGACAACCATCAGCGACAGACCGATGCCGAACAACACCAGCCCGAACATGAGCCGCGCGAGGCGCGGCCCGAGTTCGTGTATGGGCGGGAACGGGAGCATGGGGACAAAGTAGCAAGACACAAGTAGCAAGTAGCAAGACCGGACCCGCACCGCAGGTCTTGTGTCTTGTGTCTTGCTACTTGCTACCGCTCGAACCCCCACACGTTGAGCGCGCAGAGCACCGGTACCATCACCTCCATGCCTGTTGAGATCGATATTGAACGTGTCGCGCACCTTGCACGGATAGCGCTGACCGACGAAGAGATGACCGCGTACAGCGAACAACTCGTTCACATCCTCGAACACGCGGAGCGGGTCCAGGCGTTGCCGACCGATGAGGTCGAGCCGACGTCGCATCCGCTGCCGATGGTCAACGCCTTTCGACCGGACGAGGTGATCCCTTCACTGGATCGTGATGACGTTCTCGCCGGCGCGCCGGACGCTGAAGACGGCTACTTCAGGGTCCCGAAGATCCTGGACGAGTCATGACCGACCTCGCCGACCTCACGATCGCTCAAGCCTCCGCAGGACTCCGGGAGCAGGAATTCAGCGCGGTCGACCTGCTCGATGCCGTCGAGCGACGCGCCGCCATCACCGAAGCTCACTTGCACGCTTATCTCACCCTCGATCGGGAAGGCGCTCGGGAAGCGGCCGAGGCTGCCGACATCGCCCTTGTCGACGGCGATCTGCGACCGCTGCTCGGTATCCCGATCGCCCTGAAAGACAACATGGTGACGAAGGGCGTCGAAACGACGGCCTCTTCACAGATCCTTGCCGGATGGAAACCGCCCTATGACGGCACCGCCGTGCGTCGCCTCAGAGAGGCCGGTGCTGTGATCGTCGGGAAGACGAACCTGGACGAGTTCGCCATGGGTTCCTCGACCGAGAACTCGGCGTACGGCCCCACACGGAATCCGTGGAACACGGAGACCGTCCCCGGCGGCTCATCCGGTGGCTCTGCAGCCGTGGTGGCGGTCGGGTCGGCGCTCGGTGCCTTCGGCTCGGATACCGGTGGGTCCATTCGCCAACCCGCGTCGCTTACCGGCATCGTCGGCGCCAAGCCGACGTACGGCCTCGTGAGCCGCTACGGACTCATCGCTTTCGCATCGTCCCTCGACCAGATCGGTCCACTCGCCAGAACGGTTCCCGACGCCGCGATGCTGCTCGAAGCCGTTGCCGGTTGGGATCGGATGGACGCGACGAGTTACCACGGGGACGTTCCCGCGATCTCCCGGTCGCTCAACGTCGGCGTGCGCGGCGTGAGGATCGGGGTCGTGACCGAACTCGTAGGAGAAGGGATCGACCCTCAGGTGCTCGCCGCCACGAGAGCGACGATCGACCGCCTCTCTGAAGCCGGAGCGGACGTCGTGGAGATTTCTCTCCCGGCCATCGAGTACGCCCTCTCCGCGTACTACTTGATCGCCCCCGCCGAGTGCTCGGCCAACCTTGCCCGCTTCGAAGGCGTTCGATACGGACTTCGAGTCGACGGGGCGACGACGGAGGAGATGATGGCGAGGACACGGGCCGAAGGTTTCGGACCCGAGGTCACTCGTCGCATTCTCCTCGGCACATACGCACTCTCGGCCGGCTACTACGACGCCTTCTACGGGCAGGCTCAGCGGGTTCGGACCCTGCTCAGGAACGACTTCGCGACGGCCTACGGCCAGGTTGACGTGCTCGTCTCACCGACGAGTCCGACGACCGCCTTTGAGATCGGTGCGAAGACCGGGGATCCGCTCACGATGTACCTCACGGACATCTGCACGATCGCCACCAACCTCGCCGGTGATCCGGCGATCTCAGTTCCGGTCGGCCTCGATGATGGGGGCCTTCCCATAGGATTCCAGATCATGGCCCCCGCTCTCGGGGAGGAAGTGATGTTCCGGGTTGCCGCCGAGGTTGAACGCCTCGTCGACTTCACGGCGAGGCCCAGACTCGCGACCTCAAAGGTGGTGGCACCATGACCGAGTGGGAAGCCGTCATCGGTCTCGAGACCCATGTGGAACTCCAGACGAACTCGAAGATGTTCTGCGGTTGCCCCGTCGATTTCGGAGATGAGCCGAACACGGCCGTCTGCCCGGTCTGTCTCGCTCTCCCCGGGGCGCTGCCGGTGCCGAACCGGGAGGCGATCGAAGGGATCCTCTCGATCGGGGACGCTCTCAACTGCACGCTCACCGAGGACTCGCTGTTCTATCGGAAGAACTACTTCTATCCGGACCTGCCGAAGAACTACCAGATCTCGCAGTACACGTTCCCACTATGCGTCGATGGCTACCTCGACGTTGATGTCGACGGTGAACCAACGACCGTTGGGATCACCAGGGTGCACATGGAAGAGGACACCGGCAAGAGCACCCATGTGGGGGAGAGCGGCCGGATCCACGGGGCCGAGCACACCCTGCTCGACTTCAACCGTGCGGGCGTGCCCCTTGTCGAGGTCGTGACCGAACCCGACATCCGGTCGCCCGAACAGGCTCGCGCCTACGGGTTGGAACTCCAGCGGATCGTGAGGACACTCGGCGTCTCGGACGCCAGGCTCGAAGAGGGGTCGATGCGTTTCGACGCGAACATCTCGGTGCGTCCCGTCGGCACTGAGGAACTCGGCACGCGAACCGAGGTGAAGAACGTCAACTCGCTGCGATCAATGCAGCGGGCCATCGCATTCGAGATCACTCGACAGATCGAGGTTCTCGAGAGCGGTGGATCGATCCATCTCGAGACGCGCCACTGGGACGAAGCCAACGGTGCCACCCGGTCGGGGCGAACGAAAGAAGAGTCCGAGGATTACCGCTACTTCCAGGACCCGGACCTGCTGCCGCTCCATATCGACGATGCGTGGCGGAACCGCGTTCGTGAACGCCGACCGGAACTTCCCGCCGACAAGCGCTCCAGGTACCGGGGGCTGGGGGCCGACGAGCGAGTTGCGGACCTCCTCGCCGATGCCGCCGACCTCGGCGAACTGTTTGAATCCGCCGTCGCCGAGGGTGCCGATGCCAGGACCGCCGGCATCTGGCTCACGGGAGAGGTTGTCGCCTATCTCCGCAGGGAAGAGACGGAAGTCGGAGAGACGGGACTTACCGCATCGTCGCTCGCCGGACTCACCGAGATGACCGCTGGAGGGGATCTGTCTGCAACCGCAGCCAAGGAAGTGCTCGCAGGAGTGCTTGCGGGAGAAGGCGATCCGAGGGAGGTTGCCGAAGCCCGGGATCTCTTGCAGATCTCCGACGTGGACGCGATCGAAGCAGAGGTCGCGGCCGTTCTCGACGAGCATCCGGAGGCGCTCGCGAAGCTTCGCGAAGGAGACTCCAAGCCGATCGGATTCCTGGTGGGCCAAGTCATGCGGGCCACCGGGGGCAAGGCAGACCCGCGCATGGTTCAGGATCTGATCCGTCGGAAGACTCAGGAGTAGCCGGTGATCTCGGCGGTCGTCTTCGATTGTGATGGTGTTCTGGTCGACAGTGAACCGATCGCCGATGAAGTCTGGGCCCTGGTTCTCGCAGAGAGTGGCTACACGATGACGAACGAAGATGCCGTCGCATGCCTCGGCACATCGGAGCCGACGACCTACGCCTACTACGCGAAGCGGGCCAACGTCCTCCCGTACGAAGAGCACATGGCGGCGATCGACGAGATCCGCATCCCCGTGTACGAGGAACGTCTCAGAGCATTCCCCGACGCCTACGACACCGTCCGATCCCTGGCGGCGCAAGGGATACCGATGGCGGTGGCGTCTTCGTCCCGACGCCCGGATCTCGACGGCAAATTGGCGATCACCGACCTCGCTCGCTACTTCGAGGCGTTCGTCGGCGGAGACGAGGTGGAGCACGGCAAGCCGGCACCGGATGTCTACCTCGAGGCGGCACGACGTCTCGGGATTCCCCCGTCAGAGTGCATAGCGATCGAAGACGCAGAACACGGAGCAACGGCGGCGGCTGCGGCCGGAATGCGGGCCGTGATGGTGAAGCGCGACGGTTCGATCTCGCCGAACCACGCAACGGTGTCGGAGATCACGGCCGATCTGATCACCGCCTGGATGTGGCGGTTCTAGGTCGCCGACCGTCGTTTGTGCTTACGTTCACATCTGTTGTGCTTCTAGACACAAACGACCCGTGACAGTGCTGGGAGGATGGACGTTCGTGCTTACGTTCACATCTGTTGTGAACGTGGACACAAACGATCCTGGTGCTTGCCGGTCGAGTGGAACGGGCCATACCTGTCCGCTACTACATGAGCCACCAGACGAGCCAGCCTGCCCCCATCCCGTAGAGACCGGCGACCACGTCGTCCATCGTGATGCCCACGGCACCCGGGAGCGCCTCGGCCTGGGGCACACCGGGCAGCACCTTGAAGATGTCCGCGAGACGAGCAACGACCACGGCAACGAGCCACGGCCATCCGGTGAGGCCGATCACAGCGACGAGTGTTCCGGCCACCTCGTCGATCACGATCCAGCCGGGATCGGCATGGTCTGCGGCGAACGGCGCAGCCGACCAGAGCGACAGAGCGAACGCGATGACGAATGCGATCGCACCGACCCACCACGGGTAGCGCCACAGCAGCAGCGAGATGACGACGGCGACGGCCGCTCCGAACGTACCGGCGCCGTTGTCCGACTTCCAGAGGCGGCGGGGGATGAGGCCGACGTAGAACCCGGAAGCGATGAAGCGATGCACGGCAGTGAGACTAGGAGAAGCCGACAAGCACCGTGGCACCGGCATAATCGGATACACGCAATCGAAAGGCCAGTGTCATGCGCCCCGACCAACTCGGCGACTTCCGCGTTCCCTCCGATGCGAGGCTTCACCCCGACGGCGACCGTGTCGCGTTCGTGGTCACGCAGATGGACCTCGAAGACGATCGCTACGTTCGCCGGATCTGGCTCTGGGACGGCGATGAGGCACGACCACTGACTTCAGGTGACATGGATGTGTCGCCGCGATGGTCACCCGACGGATCCCGGCTCGCGTTCCTGAGGAAGGGTCCCGGGGATGAAGACCAACCCCAGGTAGCGATCCTCAGGCTCGACGGGGGAGAGGCCTCCGTCGTCACGGAATGCGAATTGGGCGCCGGCGAGATCGCGTGGTCCCCCGACGGTTCCAGGATCGCCGTTGTCGCGTCCGAGTGGACCGAGAACTGGAAGGACCTCGATACGGAAGAGCGCGGGCGGGCACCGAGACGCATCACCCGCCTGGGCTACCGATTCGACAGCCGGGGTTGGATTCACGACAGGCGGTCCCACGTGTGGCTGGTCGACCCGGAGGGCGAACAGGAACCCGTCTGTCTCACTCCCGGTGACTTCAATGAGAGCCAGATCGTCTGGTCACCGGACGGCGGGATCATCGTTTTCGTGTCGGAACGGCACGACGACCGCGGCCTCGATTCGGGGAATCAGATCTGGAGCATTGATCCCGGTGGCGGTGACGCGGTGGCCCTGACCGGTATCGGGGCTTGGGGGCTGCCATCCTACGATCGGTCGGGGAGTCTCTACGCGCTCGGAGTCGACGACCGCTGGGCCTATCCGGGGGTCGCACCGCTCCAGCGGTTGGAGGCGGACGGTTCCTGGGCACAGGTGACGACCATCGACCGGGACCTCGTTACCTTCTCTCCCGAGGTCTCGCCGGGCGGCCCGCAGTGGCTCGACGATGGATCGGCTATGTCGACGCTTGAGGACTCCGGGCGGGTACGGATCGTGAGGATGACTCCCGACGGCGAGATCGAAGATCTGCTCGGTGGGGATCGACTCGTCACCGGAATCGACCCCCGACCCGATGGTTCGGCCGCCGTGTTCACGGCAACGTCGGCCACCGACCCGGGCGAGGTCTGGTGGTGGGAGAACGGCGAGGAGCGGCGCCTCACGACACTCAACGACGACTTTCGGGAAGCCACAACGCTTGCAGAGCCGCAGCGGTTCGTGATCGATCACGACGGTGTCGAGGTCGAAGGATGGGTGTATCTGCCCGAAGGCGACGACCAGATCCCGCTTCTGCTCAACATTCACGGCGGCCCGGCGACTCAGTATGGATACGGGTTCTTCGATGAGTTCCACGTGTACGCCGGGGCGGGATACGGCGTGGTGGCGATCAACCCGCGGGGATCCAGCGGCTACGGCAACGACTTCGTCCGGGCCGTCGTCGGCGCCTGGCACGAAGAGATGCCACCGGACCTCACCGACCTGCTCGCAGCGCCCGATGTGGCGGCCGGACAGTTCCCCCGCCTCGACTCGAATCGCATGGGGATCATGGGTGGTTCCTACGGTGGCTTCGCCACGGTTCGGGTGACGGCCGAGGACCAGCGCTACAGATCAGCGGTCGCCGAGCGCGGGGTCTACGCCTGGACGTCCTTCGGCGGCACTTCCGACATCGGTCCGTACTTCGGCGGTATGTACCTGAAGCGGGGAGCGACCAGGGACGAACTCTGGGCAGCATCGCCGCTCCGGCATGCCGACCAGATCACGACCCCGACGCTCGTCCTGCACTCCGAGAGCGACTGGCGTTGCCCGATCGAACAGGGCGAGCAACTGTTCGCCCTACTGCAGGGCAACGGTGTCGAGTCGGAGATGCTCCGTTTCCCCGGCGAGAGCCACGAACTCACCCGGGGCGGCAAACCGAAGCACCGGGTCGAGCGTTTCGAAGCCATCCTCGAATGGCACGGGCGGTATCTGGGGTAGGGGAGCTGAGCTTTGGCGATGAGCTTTGAGCGATGAGCAAGAAGAGGGCAAGGTTTCACCGACTACCGACTACCGACTACCGACTGACTACCGACTACTGACTTCGGACAACAGACGACATGCCGAATTCTTCAGACATTCCGATGCCGATCGTGGCTGTCGACGCACTTGATGCCGTCGTTGAGCACCGTGGGGGCCAGCATCGCCAGAGCCAGCAGGACATGGTCTCGTGGGTCGCGCAAGCGATCGAGGACGAGCATCACCTCATCTGCGAAGCCGGAACGGGCGTCGGAAAGTCGTTCGGCTATCTCGTCCCCGCGATCGTGTCGCAACGACGCATCGTCGTCGCCACTTCCACCAAGACACTGCAGGATCAGGTCGCGGCGGACCTCCCCGAGATCGTCGAGATCCTCATCCAACTCGGGCATGACGTCACCTGGGCCGTCGTCAAGGGACGCGCCTCCTATCTCTGCCCCGCCAAGGTCGCTGAGCGGCACCCGCAACTCCTCTCCGAAACCGATGCCGATACGAACCTCGACACCATCATCGACTGGTGGCGGAACGGCGGGGATGGTGAACGCGACCACGCCCCCGTCGCCGTCGACAACCGAACCTGGTCCACCGTCAGCGTTTCCGGGATGGAGTGCCCCGGCCGGCGCTGTTCCTACGCTGAACGCTGTCCTGCCATCGCAGCACTCAACGATGCGCGCGAATCGCAACTTGTCATCTGCAACCACCACCTGTACGGCAGTGACATCAACTCCGACGGCGCCATTCTCGGCGACCACGATGCCGTCATCTTCGACGAAGCTCACCGGCTCGAAGATGCCCTCTGCTCCAGTGTGGGTATCACCCTCACCAACGGCCGGTTCGCCGGCTACGCACGCGACGTCACAGCGCTTCTCAAGAGCCTTGGTATCTCGGCCACCGACCGCAAGTCCTACATAGGCCGGCTGTGGGAAGCGATCAACGACGTACGAACATGGCTTAGCCAACTCGACGTGGGAGAGGTGAAGCTCCCCATCGAAGGACATCCCGCCAACGTCGTTCGCACGCTGCAGCAGACCGTCCGCGCCATCGATCGCGTAGCCCGGAATACCACGGCAGAAGGGCTGATCGTCACGGGACTACGGGAACGCACCAGCAACCTGGCAGGTCATCTTCAGGGCGATCTCGACGTCCTCACCGACCCGGTAACCGGCCACGTCTGCTGGATCGAACCCGGGCCCGTTCTGAGAACGTCCCCTGTTTCCGTCTCTGATACGTTCTCCGACAACCTGGCGGCGAAACGCCCCACGATCCTCACCTCAGCCACCCTTACGGTCGGCGGGAGCTTCGACGCCATCGCCCGTCAGTTCGGCTACAGCGTCCCCGTGGGAGAGATGTCTGATCCGCACGCCGATCCGGACAGCCCCGACCCGCTCCGATACATGACTCTCAGAGTCGAGAGTCCTTTCGACTATCCCCGCCAGGCGCGCCTCTATCTGCCGAAACTCGAGGAGCCGACCGCAGACGGCTGGGGTGATTCGGTAGCGAGGCTGGCCGACGATCTTGTCGAGGCGGCCGGTGGGCGGGCTCTGATCCTGTGCACGTCGAACGCGGCCGTGGCCCGCATTTCGGTACGCCTCGAAGGTGGCCGGCATCGCATCCTCAGCCAGGGAGCCCAGGCACGCAACACGCTGCTCGATGAGTTCCGCAACGACGAGAGCTCCGTCCTGGTTGCCACGATGGGCTTCTGGGAGGGGGTCGATGTCGTCGGCGATGCCTGCCAGCTTGTTCTCATCGATCGAGTGCCGTTTCCCCGGCCCGATGATCCTCTCTGGAGCGCCCGGCGAGAGGCGGCGATGGAGGCGGGACTCTCCGCCTTCGCGACCGTGGACCTGCCGCGCGCTGCGAATCTCACCGCCCAAGGTGCGGGGAGGCTCATTCGCAGCATCCATGACGAGGGGATGATCGTGCTGTGCGACCGGCGCCTGCAGACGAAGAGTTACGGCAGCGTCATCCTCAGCACACTGCCCGAGATGCCGATCATCACCGACGAGAGCGAAGCGGTCGCGTATCTGGAGGGGTTGTGAACAACAGCCATCAGCCAACACCCAACAGCAAGAAGCGTCACGAAACTCTCGGATCGTTGCTTGTTGTCTGCTGTTCGCTGTTCGCTTCTCGCAGTTCTGCCAGGCTACGGGTATGAGCCGACCCGTCTTGATCATGAGCGCTCTTGCCGGAGAGTTGGCGCTGTTCGTCGAGGCGATGTCCGATGGCGAGACGCTTGAGATCGGTGGGCACGAGTTCCGTGTCGGCACGCTCGATTCTCAAGAGGTGGTTATCACCGCCGCCGGGATCGGAAAGGTGAACGCGGCCATGGTGGCGACGCTTGCTCTCGATCACTTCCGCCCGCGCGTCGTGGTCTTCACCGGTGTTGCGGGTGGAATCGACGAAACGCTCAACATCGGAGATATCGTCGTGGCCGAACACGTCGTGCACCACGACACCGGCGTCTTCGAACCCGACGGTTTTCGGCTCTACCAGTCCGGACACGTGCCGTTCTTCAATCCCACCGATCAGTTCGGATACCGGCCCTCCGCCGAACTCCTCAACCGGGTTCGTCGACGGCTTGCCGGCTTCGAACTCTCCCCGGTTCTCGGGAAGCATCCCGAGATCGTATTCGGGACGGTGGCGACCGGAGATCAGTTCCTGCAGTCCGATTTCGAGCGCCGCCGGCTGCACACGACACTGGACGCACACGCAGCGGAGATGGAAGGAGCGGCCGTGGCACAGGTGGCCGAACACTTCGGAGTCGATCATCTCGTGATCCGGGCGGTGTCCGACCTCGCAGGGAGCGATTCAGCGTTCGACTTCACGATGTTCCTCGAAGATGTCACCGTCAACTCTGCCGAGGTCGTGCTGGCAGTGCTCGAGGTGATCTGACGCGTTCTCGACAGCACGCATCCGATCTGTGGCACAATCTGAGTATGCAGCCCACCAAGTACATCTGGATGGATGGAGAACTCGTCGATTGGGACGATGCGACCATCCACGTTCTGTCCCACGGCCTCCACTACGGAACCGGAGCGTTCGAGGGAATCCGTGCCTACGAGACCGATCGCGGGCCGGCGGTATTCCGACTCACCGAGCACATCGAGCGTCTGGCGCGATCATGCAAGGCGCTCGGGATCCCGATCGAGTGGAGCGTGGATGAGATCGTGGCGGCGGCGACGGAGGTGTTCACGGCTAACGACCTGACATCCGGCTACATCCGGCCGCTGGTCTTCTACGGGACCGGATCGATGGGATTGAATCCTGCCGGCGCTTCGGTTCATACGATGATCGCCACCTGGGAGTGGGGTGCCTACCTGGGTGAAGACGGAGTGACCAACGGGATCCGTGTCAAGGTCTCGTCGTGGCGTCGTATCGGGCACCACTCGCTGATGCCGAACGCCAAACTCACCGGCGGCTATGTCAACTCCGTCCAGGCCAAGCAGGAAGCCCTGCGCGGCGGCTACGACGAGGCGATCATGCTCAACACCGAGGGTTTCGTTGCCGAAGGCAGTGGGGAGAACCTGTTCCTCGTACGAGGCGGGGTCGTTCGCACGCCGTCTTTGGCTTCCGGGGTACTCGAGGGACTCACCCGTGACGCTGTGATCACACTGCTGCGTGACGCCGGATACGAGGTGGTCGAGGAGCAGATCACGCGAACCGACCTCTACTACGCCGACGAGATGTTCCTCACCGGCACGGCGGCCGAGGTGACGCCGATCCGGGAGGTCGACGATCGTCCCGTCGGAAACGGGCGTCCGGGGCCTGTGACGAAGCGTGCCCAAGAGATGTTCATGGATACCGTAACCGGCAGAAACGAACGCCACTCCGACTGGCTCGACTACATCTAGCACCGCGCCTCCTACCATGACGTCGCAGTCGAACGAGTGGAATCATGGCGCAACAACCCAACATCGATCTTCGAACCTCAGGTTCTCAGTGGCCCGTCTCCAGAACGGGCCCGGAACGTCCATGGACCCCGAATCGTCCCGGTGAGCTCACCGGGACCGGGATGCCATGGGGCGGCGCCTTTGGGATGCCGGGACCGGATGCCGGCTACGCCTTGAAGTTGGCTGCCCCCAGAGAGTTGATCCTCGCCGAGCACGAGCATCGGGCAGATGCCAATGCCGCGGTTGCTGCGGTTGCCGCGGCGCGGTCATCGCTCGTCGGACGCGGACCGACCAGGGGCGATATCGATGCGGCGATCGTCATCCTCGGGTACGACACCGAAAGCGAGTTCGGTCCAATTCGAGCAGCGGCGATCGGTGGCTCCGCCCACCACCCGAACCGGATCCGTGGCGTGATCGCCGGGATCCCGGCCGACGTCTACGACGCGACGGCCGACGAGTTGCGAGAGCGAGCGGCCTCCGGCGAGTCGCTCATCGAGATCTAGAGAGAGTTCACCATGAAGATCGTCAGGGTCGACACGGACGTCGACGACATCACCTACGGAGCCGTCGAACCCGAGGGAATACGCATCTACCGGGGCACGCCGTTCGTGGCGTGGGAGCCGACCGAGACGGTTGTCGATTGGGAACACGCCCGTCTGCTCGCACCGGTGATCCCCACGAAGATCATCGCCGTTGGGAAGAACTACACCGACCACGCCGCTGAGATGGGCGGGGAAGTCCCCAAGTCGCCCGTGCTGTTCATGAAGCCGCCGACGTCGGTGATCGGGCCGATGCAACCGATCCGGATTCCCCAGCAGGCTGAAGAGGTCCATCACGAAGCTGAGCTTGCCGTCGTGATCGGCAAGGTGACGAGGAACGTGAAGATCGAGGACGTCGGGCAGCACATCATGGGGTACACGGGGGCGAACGACGTGACGGCCAGGGACCTCCAGCGTGCCGACGGCCAGTGGACCCGTGCGAAGGGCTTCGACTCGTTCTGTCCGCTCGGCCCTGCGATCGACACCGACCTCGATCCCCTGGAGGGTCTCTCGGTCATCTCCCGTGTCAACGGCGAGATCCGCCAGTCGGGAACCACCGCCGACCTCGTGTTCGGTGTCGGGGAACTGGTTTCGTTCATCTCGTCGATCATGACGCTGCTACCGGGCGATGTGATCCTCACCGGCACACCATCCGGCGTCGGCCCGATCGTTCCGGGCGATCAGGTCGAGGTCGACATCGAGGGTGTCGGCATACTCGTGAACCCGGTGGTGCAGGGATGACGCCGCGCGTTCGATTCGCTCCGTCCCCGACCGGCTATCTCCATGTTGGAGCAGCGAGAACGGCGCTGTACAACTACCTGTTCGCTCGCCACAGCGGCGGCACGTTCATCCTGCGCTCAGACGACACGGACGAGGCACGAGGTACGGACGAGTTCCAGGAAGACATCCTCGAGCATCTCCGTTGGCTCGGCCTCGAATGGGATGAGGGGTTGGCGATCGGGGGACCCCTCGGGTCCTATCGACAGTCGGATCGGTACGACCGGTATCGCGAGGTGGCTCAAGATCTCGTCGAGCGTGGCAGTGCCTACTACTCGTTCGCAACGGCCGAACAACTCGACGCCTTCAAGCGAGAAGCACGGGAGGCCGGCGCGTCTCCCGCGTATGACGGCAGCCTCGAGCCACCGGCCGCTGAGGTCGCCGATCGGCTCGCCGCCGGCGAGAAGGCGGTCGTGCGGTTCAAGGTGCCCCGACCCGGAGCAACGGAGTTCGCCGACGTTGTTCGTGGCGACATGCGGTTCGATCACGCACAGGTCGACGACTTCATCATCCTGCGGTCCAACGGCACTCCGACCTACCACCTCGCCTCCACCGTCGACGACGTCGACTACGACATCACGCACGTGATCAGGGGAGAGGACCTGCTGTCATCTACGCCCAAGCACATCCTGCTCACACAGGCGATGGGGGGCGATCCCGCCACCTACGCTCATCTCTCACTGCTCATGGGTCCCGACGGCAAGAAACTCTCGAAGCGCCACGGTGATACCGCGATGGCTGCCTATCGCGAGGCCGGATATCTGCCGGAAGCGATGAACAACTACCTGGCGCTCCTCGGATGGAACATCGGGGATGACGAGACGATCGCATCGCTCGACGAAATGATCGATCGATTCGAACTCACCACCGTCTCGAGGAACCCCGCCGTGTTCGATCCCAAGAAGCTCGAGTGGATGAACGGCGTCTACATCCGCGAGATGAATGACGACGAGTTCATCGCCGTGACGGTGCCTCTCGTTGAGGATGCGGTCGGCAGAACGCTGTCCGACGAAGACCGAGCACGATATGCGCTGCTCGTTCCGCTGGTGAAGGAGAGAACGAAACTCCTGCCCGAGGTCGCATCCCAGGCACGGTTCCTCTTTGTCGACATCGACGAATACGACGAGAAGGCGTGGTCGAAAGTCATGGCGGTCGACGAAGGTCCGATCGCTCTCGACGGAGCGATCGCCGCGCTTGAGAATCTCGACCCCTGGACCACCGAGGCCATCGATACCGCGCTGCGGGCGATGCTCGAAGAACGCGAACTGTCTGCCCGGAAGGGGTTCCAACCGATCCGCGTCGCGATCTCGGGATCGATGGTCAGCCCACCGCTGTTCGAATCGCTCGAGATCCTTGGGCGCGACGAAGCGCTCGCGCGAATCCGACGGGCGCGCGCCGCCCTCTCGTGATCGCCGACGCTCAGATCACGTTTCTCCCGTCGTCTGATCTCGGACGGAGTCGAGTCTTCTACGAGGGAATCCTCGGTCTCCAACTCGTTGTCGACCAGGGCACATGTCACATCTACCTGGTCACCACCGGAGCGTTCCTTGGTCTTTGCGTCAAGGAAGCGGTTCAGCGAGCCGACGGTGTCATCGTCACCCTGGTGGCCGACGACGTCGATGGGTGGTGCGAGCGGATCATCGCCTTGGGGGGCAAGATCGAGAGCGGACCTGAGCACAACGCTCGCTACGGGATCTACCAGGCGTTCATTCGGGATCCCGATGACAACCTTCTGGAGATCCAACGCTTCGATGATCGGGCATGGGCATCTCCGTCTGCATAGCCCATGCGAGCGTTCGGATCCCGGCAGGTTGCCATTAGGGCATGTCCGGTCGTATCCTCACGGCGCCCTTCGGGGGTGGTGTAATCGGTAACACACCGGGTTCTGGTCCCGTCATTGAGGGTTCGAGTCCTTCCCCCCGAGCCGGCGACTGAACGAGTCGCCCACATATGGCCCCGTCGTCTAGAGGCCTAGGACGCCGCCCTCTCAAGGCGGTAGCGTGGGTTCAAATCCCATCGGGGCTACAGCGAGAAACCCCCGCTCAGCGGGGGTTTCTGCGCGTCTACAGGGTGAGTCCTGGTGGGTCTTGGGACACGCCTGGGACACATCAGGTTCAGCAGGTGGCAGTTCTTGGCTTGCATGAGCGCTGTTGACAGGCAAATTCACAACGGTACAATAGTGCACGAATACACGAAAAGCATGTATAAGTGCACAAGCACCGGAGAACCTCGATGGCCCGCAAGACAGCATTGAATCTACTCGACCGGCTCACCGCCGCGGGAGAATCAACATTCTCAACAGCGGAAGCTGCCGAGATCCTTGGTCGCTCGCCCCAGTCCACCGTCAACCTCCTGAGCAGACTCGTTGACGATGGGTTGATCGGGAGGGTGAGTCGCGGCCACTACGCGATTCGGCCTCTCGGACGACTCGGAACGTCCGCAGCAGCTGAGGACACCGCCCTCGCAGTCGCTGCCGTGTTCTCGGATCGTCCACATCGTATTGCATACCGCTCTGCGCTCGCTCATCACGGACTGGTTGTTCGCCCGTCGCGTGTGATCCAGGTCGCGTGCCCAGACCAGGTACGTATCGCCGAGTTGGCCGAACGACCTGTCGATGTCGTCCGAGAGCGCTCGGCCACCATGGCTGTTGGCTCGATCAGCGCGGGTTACGGCGCCAACGTCTCCACCCTCGAGCGGGCTCTTCTCGATGGTGCGCGTCGCAGCGACCTCATCGGAGGGCTTGGTGTTCTGGGCGACGCTCTTGATATGGCTTCCTCAGCCCTCGATGTGCAAGAGCTGCGGACCCTGTCCAGACAGCTCGGTGTGGTTCCGGCGCTTCGGCGTCTTGCATCGCTTGCCCGGATTCTTGAACTCGACGACCTTGCCCAGCAGCTACTTGAGGGAGTGCGCGTCCCGAAGACACCGATTCCTGCAGATCCCCGCCAACCGAGTCCTCGGGAATGGGAGGATTCCACGGCAGGAGTCATATGGTCCACGTCCGCACTCGACATGGTCCGCAGCCGCTAGCACCATGATCACGCTTGGCCGCATCACTCAGCAGGCGGATGCAGATGGCGTTGATGCGGACACGGTTGAGCGTGACTACGTCCTCACCCAGGTCATCGCCTCCCTGTCTCACCATCCCGACAACGACATTTTTCAGTTCAAGGGCGGCACGCTGCTCCGGCTCTGCTACTTCAGTGAGTACCGCTACTCCGCTGACATCGATCTCAATCTGAAGCCAGACGTCGACATTCAGCAGGCCATCGATGTCCTCGGCGAGATACTCGAAGCGACGCAGGAACGTGTCGGCCTACCGCACCTCGCGTTAGCCACCGAGCCGAAGCTGCGCATCGAGTTCATTGGACCGAAGCGAACGGCGCGGCCCCGGATCATCAAGCTCGACATCTCGACAGACGAGTTGATCCTCGACGGCGACGAAAGCCGTCGCCTGCTGCACCGCTATGAGGACCAACCAGAGACGCATCCGATACGGACATACGGCCTACCCGAAGCGACTGCTGAGAAGCTCCGATGTGTGATGCAACGACTCCAGTGCAGGGACTTGTACGACATCTGGTACTTGCTGGGGGAAGCAGGAGTTGACGCCACCGACATCAGACGTGGCTTTGAGAGGAAAGCGGAGCACCGAGGACTGGAACCCGCGTTCTTCGCCCAGCGTTTTGAACAGCGCATCGAGTCGTACGAACAGCGCTGGGAGGACGAGCTGGTGGCGTACATGACTCCCGTCCCCGATATCGATCGAGTTGTGCGCGAGGTCCGGCGAAACCTTAGGCAAGCGAACTACCTGTGACTGCCTGTGGGATGCTCGAAACGTCACATTGAGATCCCCGGGGCCTCGCTGGCGACGGTGCGGTCACGAGCGGTTGCGATGATGGCGTCGAGCCGGACGGCGGTCTGTTCGTCGAGGCCATCCATGAAGTGCCCATAGCGGTCCATCGCGACCTGGATCGAGGAGTGGCCGAGTCGGGTCTGGATAGTCTTGGGGTGTTCGCCTTTTGCGATGAGCCACGCGGCGTGGGTGTGGCGCAAATCACGGTTGTGCCGACGTCGGCACAAGCCGGTTATGCCGACCTCTTCGCTATGCCGATCAGCGGCAGGATGCGCTAATCGCCGTCGGTACATATCGGCCCTGACCTGAGCCGACAACGAATCCAGATACTCATCGGGCATCAAACCACCCGAATACGCTGCTCTCCACGCTCGCACAGAATCCGAACCCATTGCATCGGCATCGTCTTCGCCGGGAGACCTGACAACGCTGTGCATGCACATGACCATACCCGCCCACAACACCACCTATGCATGCTCAAAGGGTTTCACAGCCTCGACGGTGGGGGAGATACATCTTTCGACTAGGGCTTTCGGTGTGCCTGGTGGAGGCGGACGATGTAGCTCCATCCCTCGGTGATCGGGAGACTGTTCAGGCAATCGTCGCCGCAGGCGCCGAAGTGCACGGTGACGGAGCCGTCGTCGTTGGGTGTTGCCGTGACGCTGTTGACATTGTACATGTGGGGTTCGTTCGGCTCGGAGAGCCCGTCCTTGGTGTAGGCGGTGATCGACCAGGAGGCTCCGTCCGGGACGTCAGCGATCGTGAGGTCGTACTTGCCGGCGGGGAGCCCGGGATTGACGTTCAGGTAGTACGCCTGTTCTTCGGACAGGCCGTCCCAGGGGAGAGGGGTTCCGATCAGTTGTCGCACTGGTTCACCGTTCTCCTTCTTGCCCACCATCAGCGTGAGACCCTCCACTCGCCGACTCGACTTGATCACGGTGTCGAGAGTGGGCGGATGATCCTCCTCGTCGTAGCCGGGGAGGACGAACGGATTCGACGAGGCGACAGCCACGACAGTTCGGTCCCCCCGATCGCTCACATCGATGGTGTCAGACGGTGTCTCACCCATTGCTCCGATCCCTCCTGGCCTCGTAGCTAGCGGTTCGTACCACCCGAAATCGTTTCACGGTTCGCGGGACCTGGGGAGAGCACAAAGACCCGTACGCGGTCCATTCTCTGGCCAGTGAAGCGTCGGGTCCCCGCCGCCATGTCGCTCCGCGCGTGTATGTTCCAGTGCGTGCCGGTCATGAGGATCACCGTTGCTGCGGTCTCGGACGAAGGCGATGTCGTGGTTGTGTGGGGCAGACCCGAGCACGCTCCCGGCGACAGGGAACCCATGGGCTTCGCCTTTCTTGCCAAAGGAGACCAAGCCGGCGTCGGACTTGCAGAACGGGCCAGCCGTCTCGCCCGTGGGTCGGAAGTCATCATCGACTACGCCCCGGTAGCAACTGGATGGAATCTTGCCAGAGGATTGTCTGCTTCCTAGCGCGGGCGGGCAGCGTTCCCGGCGAGAGAGCGTAGATCTAGTTCACCGGGCCCGTGTCAGAAAATATCTGACCCACACGTTCTCATCGACGACGACCTTCTCGGGGACGTCGTACGTCGTCGTGTCCCTAGCAGGTGGTGGAACGACGTTGCCATCCTGGTCCAACACGCCGAAGCAGAAACCATCGTCGGTGAGGCGATCGACGATAACCTCGGTGGCGGCGGCGGTCGCCTCATACTCCTTGCCGCCGTCGTGGAGGCCGATCACTGATCCGTCGCGTGCTGCAGTCACGACGCGGTCGGCGATTTCAGCCGCACTGATGCCGCTCCAGTCCTTGGGGTTGAGATTCTCCAATACCTGGGTGAATCCGGCCCGTTCGAGGGCATCGAGAACCCGCTCGTCGGTGCTGAGAAACGGGGGCCGCAGGAGGCGGAGAGGTTGGATCCCGATCGCCCGCAGGGCGACATCCGTACGTTGAACGCTCGCGACGATCTCCTCGTCGGAAAGGGACGTCAGGTCGGGGTGTGCCCAGGTGTGATTGGTGATGACGTGGCCGCGCCGGGCGACGGCGAGTGCCACTGCGGGATTCCGGGCCACCCGACGACCGACGGAGAAGAACGTTGCACGGGTGCCGGTGAGGTCAAGTGCCGCCAGGATCGCGTCGGTGCGTTCCGGGACGGGTCCGTCATCGTACGTCAGCGCCACCCAACCAGCAGGGCAATCATTGTCGACCGCCTCGGCCGGGTTGCCTACGGACGCGATCGCCAGAAGAATCAGCGCGAACGCCAATACATACAGAATCACTCGGGCGGGACGGGTTGACGACAACGGCATCGCGGCAAGCATACCCGGCAGGCCGGCATGTGACGAGATGACCGACTCGTCAGGGGAGGAGATCGGCGGCGCGGTGGAGGAACGCGGCCATCTGACCGCGAGTGACCGAGCCGACGGGACAGAATCGGGTGTTGTCGGGCGGGTTGCAACCCTTGGTGATCCCGGCCGCAGCGAGTCGCTCGATGTCGGCCTGGAAGATCGAGTCGTCGTCATCGGTGAACGCGTTCGACCCGGCACCGTCGGCCAGGCTCAGAGCGCGGCCCAGGAAGGCAGCCATCTCGGCACGGGTCACCCGCCGATCCGGACAGAATCGGGTGTTGTCGGGCGGGTTGCAACCCTTGGTGATCCCGGCCGCAGCGAGTCGCTCGATGTCGGCCTCGAACGGCGAGTCGTCGTCATCGGTGAACGCGTTCGACCCGGCACCGTCGGCCAGGTTCAAAGCACGGCCCAGGAACGCCGCCATCTCCCCGCGGGTCACCCGCCGATCCGGACAGTACCGGTTGTTGTACGGCGGATTACAGCCCTTGGTGACGCCCGCGTCGTACATCCACAAGATATCGTCGGTGAACACCGACTCGGCCACGTCGTAGAACGGCCCCACCTTCTCCGCGGCCTCATCCGCAGGCACGATGTCCCCCTGGTTGTTCAACACGCCGAAGCAGAATCCCCGCGAATGCAGGGTCGACACGATCCTGTCCGTCGCCGCAGCAAGGTTGCGATAGTTGCCTGAACCGTCATGTAGCACGAATACAGCGCCATCTTTGGCGTGGCTGATGACACCGTTGGCGATGGTCGACGCGCTAATGGGGTTGTAGTCAAGAGGACCCCAGGACCACATCACCTGCCGGTACCCGGCTCGCTCGATGGCGCTCTTCACCCGTGAGTTGGTGTTGCCACCCGGTGGGCGCACGAGTCGCGCCGCGTCGACGCCGGTATCACGGATGGCGGCATCCGTTCGATCGATCGTGCTGACGATGCTGGAGTCGGACTCGCGTGTGAGAATCTCGTGCCGGTAGGTATGGTTGGCGACGACGTGACCTCTGTCGGCGGTCCTGCGGACGATGTCCGGGTACGACCGGACCAGATACCCAACCGTGAAGAACGTCGCCTGGACTCCAGCACGGTCTAACGCCGACAGTACCGCGTCGGTTCGACCCGGAATCGGCCCATCGTCATACGTCAACGCCACCCAACCCGCCGAGCAATCTGTCGCCACCGCCTCCCCCGAACGCCCGAGCGACACCGCCGCCAGAGACAGGACCATGAGTGCGGCAAGGGCCGCGGCAGCCGACCGTTTCATGAGCGCAATCTACCAGATGTGCACGAAGGCCTGGTTCACCCTCTCCATCGGGACTCCGGCGTAGATTCCGGCATGATCGCGTCGCTTTCCTACGCCAGAGTCCTGAAGATCGGCCGGGAGTGTCGTGCGCCTCTATCGTGGACACCGACGGAGTGTGATGCTGTCACTTCGATTATCCCAGGAGATGAATAGCCCATGCGCCCTCACTATCTGACTTCACTCTTCGCACCGAAATCGGTCGTCATGTTCGGTGCCAGCGACCGGGCCGACTCCGTCGGCGAGATCGTCTTCCGGAACCTGATCGAGGGCGGATTCGGGGGCGAGATCTACGCGATCAATCCGAAGCGGGACGAGATCCAGGGTCACAAGGCGTACTCCGATCTCGAATCGATCGATCGACCCATCGACCTTGCCATTGTGGCGACACCCGCTGCCACGGTCCCTGCCGTCGTTGAGGACTGTGGCAAGCACGGCATCAAGGCGATGATCATCCTGTCGGCCGGCTTCCGGGAGATCGGCGGACCCGGCCGAGCACTCGAGCGGAAGGTTGTCGACCTCGCGCGCTCGTACGGGATCCGGTTCCTCGGTCCGAACTGTCTGGGTCTCATACGCCCGAGCATCGGCTTGAACGCCACGTTCGGGACCAACAGTGCGGCCGAGGGTGGCATTGCTCTGGTGTCCCAATCTGGAGCCTTGTGCACTGCGATTCTCGATTGGGCCGAGCACCGTGACGTCGGTTTCTCCGCCGTTGTCTCAACCGGCATCGGAGCCGATCTCGGTTTCGGCGACATCCTCGACTACCTCGCATCGGACCCGAAGACGCAGAGCATCATCCTGTACGTCGAGGGGGTGCAAGACGCTCGGCGATTCATGAGCGGGATGCGCGCTGCGGCCCGGGCGAAACCCGTCATCGGCATCAAGGCCGGTCGCCACTCCGAAGGCGCTGCTGCATCCATGTCACATACCGGGGCCCTCGTCGGCGGCGACGAGGCCTTCAGTGCTGCGGTCGATCGATCGGGTGTCGTGCGGGTCAACACGATCAGCCAGGTGTTCGCGGCTGCGGGCACGCTCTCGTCGCGTTATCGGAGCAGCGGCAATCGCATCGCGATCGTCACCAACGCCGGCGGACCGGCGGTCCTCGCCGCCGACCACTTCGCAGACGTGCGCCTCGAACTGGCCGAACTGGGCAAGGAGACCCTCGAACGGCTCAACGCGGCGCTGCCGCCCACATGGTCGCGTCGGAATCCCGTGGACATCATCGGGGACGCCCCACCCGAGCGATACGAGGAAGCGATCGACATCTGCCTCCAGGATCCCGATGTCGACGGCGTGCTCGTCATCCTCACACCGCAGGCGATGACCCGTCCTCTCGAGGTAGCGGAAGCGGTCGTCGACGCAGCGGATCACAACGAGAAGCCGATCGTTGCGTCGTGGATGGGAGGCGCCCAGGTCAACCCCGCACGTCAGGCGTTCCGTCGAGCGAAGATACCGACCTTCAACACGCCGGAGGCCGCGGTCGACGCGTTCCACTACCTCGCCTCCTATCGGTCCAACCAGAAGCTGTTGCTGCAGACACCAGAGCGATTGCCGCTTCACCACGAGGAGCCCAATGTCGAGGCGGCTCGCCTCATCATCGAGAGCGCTCTCGTCGAGAAGAGGAGCGTCCTGACCGAACCCGAGTCGATAGCGCTCCTCGATGCGTTCCGTATCCCGACCGTTCGCAACGGCATCGCCCGATCCGCCGAAGAGGCTCTGATCCTCGCCGTGTCCATGGGATTCCCTGTGGCGATGAAGATCTACTCGGAGGACATCTCGCACAAGTCCGACGTCGGCGGCGTTGAACTCAGCATCCAGAGCGCGACGGACATACGTGGCGCCTACAACGATCTGATGGGGCGGGTCCACAAGGCCCGTCCGGAGGCTGATCTTCAGGGGGTCACAGTCGAGCAGATGCGCCGAACGCCGAGCGCTCGAGAGGTCATGATCGGGGTGATCAACGATCCGGTGTTCGGGCCTGTGATCAGTTTCGGACTCGGAGGGACCTGGGTCGAGGTTATGGAGGACGTCGCCGTGGCCCTCCCACCGCTCAATGAGCGTCTTGCCAGGAACCTCATCTCGCGAACCAAAATCGCCAGACTGCTCGAACAGTTCCGGAACCTACCGGCGGTGAATATCGATGCCCTCGTCGACGTGTTGCTGAGGGTGTCCAACATGACGTGCGAGCTTCCCTGGCTCCAAGAGATGGACATCAACCCGCTGTTCGTTGACGAACACGGTGTTGTAGCCGTCGACGCACGCGTCGTCGTCGGTGTTCCGCGCCCTTCGACCGACCCGTACCACCACATGGCGATCCACCCTTATCCATCCGATCTGGAGACGCACGTCCAACTCCCCGACGGCACGGACGTGACCATCCGACCCATCCGACCGGAGGACGCCGAGATCGAAGCGGATTTCGTCAGGGATCTCTCCGACGAGGCGAAGTACTTCCGCTTCATGCACGCCCTCGACGAACTGACGCCGGAGATGCTCGTGAGGTTCACCCAGATCGATTACGACCGGGAGATGGCTCTGATCGCCACGATCAATGAGGACGGAACCGAGGTCCAGCACGGTGTGGTCCGGTACGTCACCAATCCTGATCGCACCAGCTGCGAGTTCGCTCTGGTCATCTCCGAAGAGATGCGTGGCCACGGGATCGGGCAGCGGATGCTCAAGCGGCTCATGGAGATCGCCCTCTCCCGTGGACTCGACAGGATGGAAGGCGAGGTCCTCGCCGAGAACCATCGGATGCTCGACATGGTCAAGGCGATGGGGTTCCAGATCCAGAGCGGCGCCGACGACCCCGGCGTCAAGCTCGTATGGAAGGAACTCTGACCCCTGACCAGGACTCTGGCGTACAAAACTGACGCGATCGTGCCGTTTTCTACGCAAGACGCCTGATCGGTGGGATGGCTTCAACTATCGTCTCCCCGGTGCCGAGAACTGAACCCGCCGTCGCCATCGGTAGCACGCTCGCGTTCGCCACGGAGCGACTCGTCGCGCCCGTTGAGGGCATGCATCGAGTCATCGCCGGGCGCTGGTTCGGTCCGCTCGGGCCGGTGGCTGCTCCGATTCGGAGGGTGCACGACGCTGTCGCTTCCGCGGTCTATGGATCCGTACGCCTCGGCGCAGGCGTTGTAGGGGACGGTATCAACGAACACATCTCGGTTGAATCGGGCACGGCAGATCCGATCCAGGCGTTCACGAACGGCCTCTGGGGTGATGATCTCGGCCGGCACAGCGAACAACTGGAGATCACGATGGCCATCCGTGACTCCGCTGGAGATCCGGTCACGATCGGCCCCGATCTCTCGACCACCTTCCCTTCTGCGACCGGTCGGCTGGTCGTATTGGTGCACGGACTCATCGAGACGGAGCGGTGCTGGCGTGGCACCGGGACCGAACCCGGCATGGCGCAGGTACTCGAGAGTCACTCCGGGTTGACGCCGGTCTCGATCCGGTACAACTCAGGACGGAGAGTGTCCGACAACGGAGCGCTGCTGGCATCATTGCTCGAAGAGGTCCGCGCCGAGTGGCCGGTTCCGGTGCAGTCGATCGCCCTTGTCGGCAACTCGATGGGAGGCCTGGTCGTTCGCAGCGCCTGCGAGGCTGCGCGTGCCGCCGGTCACCGATGGATCGACGACGTCGACAACGTCGTGACGGTGGGATCGCCGCACCAGGGTTCGCCACTTGAGAAGCTCGCCAATGTGACTGCGTTCGGTCTTGGGGTTGCTCGCGAAACCAGGCCTCTTGCCGGTTTCGTGAACAGGCGGAGTGCCGGGATCAAGGACCTCAGATTCGGCGCCATCGTCGAGGATGACTGGGCGGGCGGCGATCCGGATGCTCTGCTCCGCAACACGGTCGGCGACCACTCCCTCCCATCAGGCATCGACCACCACTTCGTGGCGGGAGTCGTCACCTCCGACCCGGAGCATCCCGTAGGCGCCATCGTGGGAGATCTCGTTGTGAGGCCGGGGAGCGGCACCGCACAGCACATCGAACCGCAGAGCGCGACGGTCATCGGCGGGCGATCCCACCTCGATCTGCTCGACGATCCTGCGGTCATCGCCGGTGTGATGGGCCGACTGGCCCCTTGAGCAGATCTCCGGCGTAGATAGCGGCAGGATCGTGCCGTTTTCTACGCTAGACGCAGGTTCTCTGGATCGAGACTGAGAACGGCCGGATCCACGGCGGGCGAGTTCGGCGGAATCGGAGGAACCGGTTCGTAGGCGGATCCCGGTGTTGGACGCGGCTCCGGCTCACCCTTGTTGGGCCACATGGCCATCGCTCGCTCGGCCATCGCTGTGATCGAGAGTGACGGGTTCACACCCAGATTCGCTCCGATGGCGGCTCCGTCGACGACGTGGAGGGTCGGATGGCCGAAGACCCGGTGATAGGGATCGATGACGCCCGATTCCGGGTCGGCTCCGACGGGTGCACCGCCGAGGATGTGGGCGGTCGTAGGCCGATTGAGGAGTACCTCGTTGATCATGCTGATCGGTTCGCCGTCCATGACTTCGGCGGCAATCTTGGCCGCTTCGTTGGCGATCGGGATGTAGGTGGGGTTGGGTTCGCCGTGACCCTGGCGAGAAACGAGGCGGGTGCCGAAGATGCCGCGCTTGCGGAACAACCGCAGCGAGTTGTCGTAGCTCTGCATGACCAGGAGGATCACGGAGCGCTCTGCCCACCTCCGCACCGACATCGATCGGAGCCATCGGATCGGGTGGAGCACGGTGTTCCCGAGATACCGCAGCGGGCGCGGCAGTCCGGGGCCGCCATCGGTGAGCATGGTGCCGAGAAGGCCCATCACCGAACTCCCTTTCGGGTATCGGACCGGCTCGATATGCGTATGCGGTTCGGGATGGATCGACGACGTGATCGCCACTCCCCGCGAGTAGTCGACGTCGGTGCCGTGGGCAGTCGCGCCGAGAATCGCTTCAGAGTTCGTTCGAACGAGATGACCGATCTGATCCGACGCAAAGGGGAGCCTGCCGCGCTCGGATAGTGACAGAAGCAGTCGGGTCGTTCCGAGGGCCCCGGCTGAGAAAACGACCTGATCGGCAAAGAACACATTCTTGTCGCGACCGCTGCGTGGGCCGGGGCGCTGCGTGGAGATCATCCATCCACCGCTCTCGAGTCGTTCGACGTCGACGACCTCGGTGTCGGCATGTACGACGGCGCCGGCCTGCTCGGCGAGGTACAGGTAGTTCTTGTCGAGCGTGTTCTTCGCGTTCTGGTTGCATCCAACCATGCACGCACCGACCGAGGTGCACCCGGAGCGGCGGGGGCCGGCGCCACCGAAGTAGGGGTCCGGAACCTCGACACCGGATTCGCCGAGGTACACGCCGATCTGAGTGGGATGGAACGTGTTCTCAACACCGAGTCTGCTCGCCACGGCACGTAGGACATTGTCCGCCGGTGTGTCGGCACGAGCTTCGGTTACACCGAGCATGCGTTTGGCGATCGTGAAGTACGGGGCGAGTTCGCTCTTCCACTTGGTCACGTCCGACCACTGTGGGTCCGTGTAGAACGCGTCATGCGGTTCGTAGAGCGTGTTGGCATAGACGAGCGAACCCCCGCCAACACCGGCGCCCGACAGAACGAGGACGTTGCTCAGTAGGTCGAGTCGCTGGATGCCATACAGACCGAGGCGGGGACCCCAGATGAAGCGCTTCACGTCCCAGCTCGTCTCTGCGAAGTCGCCGGTCCGGTAGCGTCGACCGGCCTCGAGCACCCCGACGCGGTACCCCTTCTCGGTCAATCGCAGCGCAGAGACGCTCCCCCCGAATCCAGATCCGATAACGACGACGTCGTAGGAAGCATCCACAGGGCGAGTCTAGCGATTGAGCTATTCGCCAGTTGGCGAGTAGCGGAGTATCTGTGTGGACGGAGTCGCCGTGAGTGCCTGGGCTTCCTCAGCTACCCGGCTACTCAGCTACTCAGCTACTGGTTCAGAACTCCGCCGCTCCCCATACCGGGATCTGTGCTCCGTTGATGACCGAGGAGCGGTGACCGGTAAGGAAGTCGATCACATTGGCGATCTCGTGGGGCTTCGGCCAGTCCACGTAGTCGGCGTAGGGGAGAGCTTCCCTGGTGCGCTGGGTGTCGATCACCGAGGGGAGCAGCACGTTGCAGGTCACGTTCGTGTCGGACAGTTCGCGAGCGGCGGACTTCCCAAGTGCTACAACGCCCGCTTTGGCGATGTTGTACGCGGCCTGTCCGGCCGGTGGATCAACCGCCTGACGGCTCCCGAGCATCACGATGCGACCCCAGTCTTGGTTGCGCATGTGTGGGATCGCTGCTCGTACCGCGTTGAACGCCGATCGAAGGTTCAGGTCGAGCATGCGGTCGAAACGCACATCATCGGTTTCATGCACGTCGCGACCGCCGGCCCATCCGCCGACGAGAGAAACAAGGACGTTGAGGCCCCCGAACGTCTCCACCGTTTCCTTGAAGAACGCATCCATTGCGGAGGCGTCGACGGCATCGACGCGACGGAGGATGAGTTGATCCTCCGGCAAGTCGAGTTCGCGTTCGAGAACAGACGCCTGCTCGGGCATGATGTAGGTGACGCCGAGCTTGAAGTTGCGTTGAACGAGGAGTGGGAGCAGCGCTCGACCGACCGCTCCGGTGCCTCCGGTGACGATGGCAATGTTCGATCCGTTCATGTGCTCACACTAGCGTTGCTGTGGGTGCGCGTCGCGACCTGCGGGCTTTCGGGGTGGTAGTATGCGCCGCAGCTACACAAGGAGCCCGACGTGGCAGAGATCCTCCTGGAAGACATCGGCAAGATCTATCCGGATGGAACCCGGGCGGTCGGGCAGGTCGATCTGGAGATCAAGGATGCTGAGTTCCTTGTGTTCGTTGGGCCGTCCGGTTGTGGCAAGTCGACGGTGTTGCGGATGATCGCCGGCCTCGAGGAGATCACTGAGGGCAAGATGTACATCGGTGACAAGCTCGTCAACGACGTCGCTCCGAAGGATCGGGACATCGCAATGGTGTTCCAGAACTACGCGTTGTATCCGCACATGTCGGTGTACGACAACATGGCGTTTGGTTTGAAGCTTCGCAAGACGCCGAAGGATGAGATCAAGCGGCGCGTCAACGAAGCCGCTGAGTCCCTTGAGATCACCGACTTCCTGGATCGAAAGCCGAAGGCGCTTTCCGGCGGTCAGCGGCAGCGGGTTGCGATGGGACGTGCGATGGTTCGTGAGCCGATGGCGTTCTTGATGGATGAGCCGCTCTCCAACCTTGATGCGAAGCTTCGTGTCCAGATGCGCAGCGAACTCGGCCGTCTTCACAACCGACTGAAGACCACGACCGTGTACGTCACGCATGATCAGGTCGAGGCGATGACGCTTGGTCATCGTGTGGCGGTGATGCGTCCGGTGTCGGTGAAGCGTCCGTACAACATGCAGCAGGTTGCGCCTCCGACCGAACTGTTCAACGAGCCCGTCAATCTCTTCGTGGCGGGGTTCATCGGAAGTCCGGCCATGAACCTGGTTTACGGGACGCTCTCGGCCGAGGGAGAGGATGTGTGGTGCTCGTTCGCTGGTCAGCGTGTGAAGCTGACGAAGACCACGCTCGATCGGCATCCGGGTCTCGAGAACTACATGAACCAGAAGCTGGTGGTCGGGATGCGGCCGGGTGACTTTGAGGATTCGAGGGTGGCGCCGGAGGATCCGGATCGCACGATCACGGCGACGACGAACGTGAACGAGGTGCTAGGTTCGGATACGTACGTTCACTTCTCAATGCCGGAAGTACCGGTGATGACGCCGGATATCGAGGAGTTGCTCGCCGACCAGGGCACCGATGCATCGAGCCTGGGTGATGAAACGAAGTTCAGCGCTCGTGTCAGTCCCGATGTTTCTGTGCCGAACGGATCCGATATCAAGCTGGTGCTCGATACCGGCAAGATGCACTTCTTCGACCCCGAGACCAGCGATCGGATCGGCGCGGAACAGGCGGGGACTGCAACGCCGTAGAGAGGGTCACGACCGCCGATCGGTCACTGTGATCCCGACAGGCTGAAGAGCCTTGATGAGAGCGTCGCCACTGATGGCGTGTTGCATCGTGTGGACACCGGTTTTCGTGACGATACCGCGAGCGACGAGGTCGATGAGTGCCGTGGCGGGGAACGCCGTTGTGCGTGCGAGCGCCGAGAACCGCCCATCGTGAACGTCCTCGATCTCCATGGTTCTTGTGACATCATCCGTCTTGACCCACACGCGAACGAGTACAAGGTCGTCATCTCCCCGGGGTAGCGTCCGATCGAGGGCTGTCAGCAGGACGGAACGCGGCGATGGCTCTCCGGTCTCGTCGAACAGACCCATGCCGCGAATCGCAGCGAAGATGCGGCCGTGGCCGGGGAATCGGAGCGTCTTGTACTCGAGATGGTCAACGCTTCCTTCGTGATCTCGGCACATTGTCGATGTGCCACCGGCGGTCGAGAACGCTTCGAGCGGCCCCCGACCTTTCCACTCGACGGTCTCGAAACGGGTCAGCGGATCGACGGTGCGATATGAGCCGTTCTCAACGATCTCACATGGTTCGGCGTACTCGTTGATCAGGCCCGCGGGATTGAACGCCAGTTGATATCCGAGTGCGCCGATCGGCTCCGGAGGCAGGGCACCAACGCGCATCTGGACCGAGCGCACGTGTCCCGGCGTCGTTGAGATGAGGTGCTCCGCCAGCACATTCGCGAGACCCGGGGCAAGACCGCAATCGGGCGCAACGAGGACGCCGGCGTCGACGGCGGCACCGTTGAGTTCGCCCTGCCGGGCCACGACGGTCGGATTGCCGCCGAAATCCACATAGTGAGCGCCGACTCGAATCGCAGCACCGGCAACGGCGACACCGAAACGGTACGGCACTGCCGAGACCACGGCATCGAATCCGTCGAGGAGAGTCATGAGCTGTCGTCCATCGTTCACGTTGAGGTGGGCGGGTGACGCTCCAGATGAGTCCGCCACTGCGTCGGCCACCATTGGGTCGGCGTCGGCCACGGTCACGGTGTGGCCCCGACGAACGAGATCCCACGTCGCCGCAGAACCGACGATCCCGGCACCGAGCACGAGCGTATTCGTGGCCATGTGGCTCTCCCCTACTTGTCCTACGGAGTGAATCGGAGGGTACAGGGGGAGTAGAGCGGTAGATCAGTAGAAAGTAGAAAGTAGAAAGTAGAAAGTAGAAAGTAGAAAGTAGAAAGTAGAAAGTAGAAAGTAGAAAGACAAGGGATACAAGCCGCAAGCAAGATTACGGATTACGAATTACGGACTACTTACTCAGAGATAGCCCAGGCGTCTGAGCACATTCAGGTCACGGGGGTGGTCCAGGTCTAGGGCTAAGCCGGGTCTGACGAGGATCGCTGCTTCTCCGCGAACTGCGGCGAGGTGGCGGCGGAAACTCCCCGGGCCATATCGGTATGGGAATCCGGTTCCGGTGCCGCCGATCAGCGATGTTCCTCCGTCGTGGGATGGAGCGAAGACGTATCCACGCTCCGCCAGCCGTGCACCGGCAAGGATGTCGTTGGCCGTGACTGCCGGGAGATCGGCATGGACAACCATCCACGGGCCACCGCCGACCTCCGCCACACCCGCCGCCGCTGCCCCGTTGAGTCCAGCAGCGTCGGGTTCCGGGATGGCCGTGCAGCCACACGCTGCACTCCACGAAGTCACGTCCGGATCGTTGGAGACGATCAACATCTGGAGACCGGCCGCTCGGACGGCCGAGACCGTGTGGGTGGCCAGTCGCTTCATGAGCGACGCCCGCTCACCTTCGTCGAGCACCGCGGAGAGTCGGGTGAGTCCTGTGAACGAGCGGATCGGGACGATGGCTGCAACGGTCACCGGGAGTACCGAGGAGAGGTGTGAAGGCCATCGGTGCGGTCGTTGCTCGTGCACATGATCGGAATCGAGCCTACCGAGATCGGAGCACTTGCCCTGCGACAGGAGCATCTATGATTGAGGTGCCCGGAGAGCCGGGTTTCGATCAAAGGAGATCAAATGAAGCGTTTCACGACCCTGTTGCTTCTCGTTCTTGCGCTGTCGCTCGTAGCGGCTGCGTGCTCGTCGGGCGATGATGCGGCACTTGTTGC
>JAYEIJ010000045.1:0-7394 GCA_034660035.1 Actinomycetota bacterium
CCAAGGCGTGGACGACTGGGTCTACTCCCTTGCCATCGATCTCGAGAACGGCTTCGCTGTGGGCTTGGCCGAAGTGATGGACTTCATCGGTTCGACCTGGGTCGTCACGCCGGTGATGGTGGTCACGACTGCCTTCCTCCTATGGAAGCGCCGGTGGGAGGCGCTGACGTACTGGGTTCTCGCCATGGTTGGCTCCCAGCTCCTCATCGGACCCATGAAGAATCTGTACGCGAGACCGCGACCTCCGATGGCTCTCGTCGAAACCACCGGGTACTCCTTCCCCTCGGGTCACGCAGTCGCCGGGGCAGCGGTGGCAGTCGCCCTCGTCATCGTGCTCGTACCTGCGGGCCCGAAACGAAGGAACCTCGAGTTGCTGGCAGCCCTCTTCGCCATCTTGATGGCTCTGAGCCGCGTCTACCTTCGAGCCCACTGGCTGTCGGACACCGTCTCGGGCGCAGCACTCGGCGCCGGAGTAGCGATCGGTGCGGCGGCGCTTGTTCACCTGGTGGAACGCAGGCGGGCATCGGCTTAGCGCTGCCTTTGCATCTCTACCGGTCGGTCAGGAGTTTGCCTGCGATCGAAGCGGCCGTTCGTCCTGAACCAAGGGCTGCGCTCATGCCTCCACCGCCGATCCATGCACCGGCGAAGAGGAGGTTCGGGATCGACGACTTCGGGCTTCTCCGGTTGAGTGTGTTCTCGACGGTCTGCTCACGCCCGTAGATGCTTCCCCAAGGATTGAGTCCATACCGATGATTGGTGAGTGGCGTCCCGATCTCTTTCACGACGATCGAATCCCGCAACCCGGGTATGAGCGTCTCCGCCCGGTCGATCAGAAGATCGGCAGCATCCTCCTTGATCCGTAGGTACTCCGGGTTCGCGGAGTAGCCGGTCAGGTCGCCGCCCGTCCCCCAGACGTCCTGGTAATCCCAGGGAGCGAGCGACAGCATCACCAGCACGGTCTTGCCCTCGGGAGCACACCTGGGATCAGCCTCGGTGTAGTTGGCGATGACCATTCCCGTCTTCGAGAAGTCTCCCGAGACCATCGCGGCGTAGTCGGCGTCCATGTCGTAGCCGTCGGAGAGGAAGAACTCGTGGTGATCCCATCCCTCGGCGGCGAGATCGCGATCGAGACCGAGATAGACGACGAGGTTCGACAACGAAGGAACGTCCCGATCGATGCCGTCGAGGAACCCGTCGTCGAAGCGTTCCCTCCCTGCCATCGCCGCCGTTGCCGACGGGCTTGCGTTCGACACGATCACGTCCGCTTCAACCCGAAGGCCACGGTCGGTCTCGACGGCGACCGCCCGGCCGTCTTCTACTTCGATCCGTGTGACCCGGTTCCTGAAGCGAACGTCTCCACCATGGGCAGTGATCTCTTCGACCATCGCCCGACTCATCGCCTGGCTCCCGCCCTTCGGGTACCACGCGCCGGACGTGTGATAGCTGTGGAGAACGAGAGCGAACAGCCCGGCCGACACCTTCGACGGCGGCAGGCCGAGGTATCCCCACAGGGTCGAGACGACGGCCTGGAGTTGGACGTCCGAGAAGAACCGACTCATGAACGTCAGCCAATCCTGGGAGAACGCCGTCGCCATGTCCGGGTAGCGCTCCATCATCTCCATCGGCGTCGCTCGGACCCCCTTCGTCCGATCCTTCGTGTATCGACCGACGTCGAAGGCAACGCGGCGAATCGCAGCGAACAGGTTGTCGACGCCTTCCGCCTCACCAGGGAAATCGGACTTCAGTTCACAGACATACGCGGAAAGGTCCGCAGGTACGGTGATCTCGTAGCCGGGGAACCGGGCGGTGTAGAAGGGATCGAGTCGAGTGAACTCGACGCGATCCAGCACGCCGAGATCCTCGAGCATCGGATGGAGCCAGCCTCCAGGTCCGGCCCCGTCGAGGGCGTGGAGAGCGACTTCGAATCGGAAGCCGCGCCTCTTGAACTCGTGGGCGTAGCCGCCGGGAACGGCATGGTGCTCGACAACGACAACCCGGTAGCCATCCCTGGCGAGATAGCCGGCGGCGCCGAGACCGCCGAGACCGGCCCCTATCACGACAGCATCAGCGTGCAACGACTCCATGTCAGACTCCGGTTGTCTCGATCCCGTTCCCATTCCCGTTTGAAAAAGGTTCTCGATCCATCACTTTCGCGTACAGGTAAGAAACAACCTCCTTGATCGATGCGACGATCGGCACCGCGAGGAGTGACCCGATCAGGCCGGCGATGTTGAAGCCGACGATCAGCGAGATCATGATGATCACCGGCGAGAGCCGGACCGCCCTGCCCATCACCTTCGGAGCGATGATGTTCGCCTGGGCCTGCACAACCACAACGTAGATGCCTGCGACGATGAGAGCGAAGAAGAAGTTGTTCATGTCGGGCCAACGCGTCGAACCACCCACGAGGGCGGCGATGACACCAGGGAAGGCTGCGATGATCGGCCCGAACGTCGGGATCATGTTGAAGAGCATCATGATCACACCCATGAGGAACGCTCCTTGGACGCCCACGACGGCAAGCACGATGAACAGCATGATCCCCGTGATCAGACTGTTGATCAGTTGACCGTATATGTAGCCACGCCAGACGCCCCCGATTCGGTCGGACAGCATCGCGGCGTCCCGTTCGTAGCCGGGGGGGACCGCGCGATGTATCCACTCGTAGAACTTCGCACTGTCGGCGTTGAGGTAGATAGCGATCATCATCGTGATGAGGGCCGACATCACCATGGCTGTGAGGAGACCGGTCACCGTCCTGATCGAATTGAACGCATCCCCGAGCAAGCCCTGAAGGGCATCCGCGTCGATCTTGATCCCTCCACTGACGCCTCCCGAAGCGGCGTCATCGCTCAGCCACGACTTGATCGGCTCGGTGATCTCGGTCATGTCGATGCCGATGCCGAAGATGACAAGTCCTTCGGCCTCATCAACGAACCACTGAGCGACGCCGCGCATGGTGTTCTCCATCCCGGCGATGTCGATACCGGCGAGAGACTGAGTGATCCCGACCGCGAGAATCGCTATCAGGAGCAGGGAGACGATGAGGACGACCAGATAGCCGAGTGCAAGCGCCAGCCACCGGGGCCAGCGGAAGCGTCGATGCAGGGTCCGAACCATGGGTGCAACGAGGAACGCAACGATCCCGGACATGGCAAGAATGGCCAGAGCACCACGCGAGAACCAGAAGACGATCGCGGCGAAGACGACCAGACCGACCGCGACCGCTATCTTCGTTTGAGGGGACCACGGAGGAGATGGCGGCCCGAGGCGTGGGTCAGCTTCTTCGGGAGGTGGGACTTCGCCATCCGCGTCGGCGTCCGGAAACTCGCCGTCTCTCTCGGGTGAGTCGTTGATCTCTACTCCCTGTGCTGCTGCCACAGAGTACCGCTCTCTGCGTCGGCTGCCGATCACCCTCATTCTGTGGGCTGTCGGCGCCATATACAACGCTGTGAACCCTGGGTATGGGTTCTGGGGTACTTCGGAGGCGGTCGAACGGTACGATGGCGTCCGTGACCGTTCCAAGCGCTCCCGTTCCCCCCGACGACTACCAGGACCACCTCGGGAAGGCCCGGCAGTATCTGCGCGACGTCATCCTGGGGGTGAACGACGGTCTCGTCTCGACGTTCCTCCTCGTCGCGGGCGTCGTCGGCGCCGGACTCACCTCAACACAGGTCCTCCTCACGGCCATCGCCGGCGCTCTCGCAGGGATGATCTCGATGGGAGCCGGTGAGTATCTCGCGACGAAGTCCCAGGAAGAGGTCTTCGCCGCCGAGATGGAACTCGAGGCGCAACATCTCAAGGAACACCGCGATCACGAGCGGGACGAGCTTCGCCACATGTTCGGAGACATGGGGTTGGGCGGCGATGACCTGGAGACCGTGGTTCAGATCATCGATGGGAACGACGACGCCATGCTCGGTGTGATGGCCGGCCTCGAGTTCGGGATCGTCGACACCGAGAAGAGGAATCCGTACATGGCGGGTCTCGCCTCGGCCGGCCTGTTCTTCGCCGGAGCGCTCCCTTCAGTGCTGCCGTTCGCCTTCTTCGACGACACGAAGACGGCATTGCTGGTTGCCGCTCTCCTCGCCGGGTTCGGCCTGGTCATCGTCGGCGCTACGAAGACCATGATGACGAAGAAGAACCCGTTGCTCTCGGCATTGGAGAACCTCGGAATCGGCTTCGCGGGCGGTGTGCTGAGCTTCCTCGTCGGTCAGTTCTTCGAGTCGTTGATCGGTTCTTGAGATCGCAGCGGGACCACCACGATCCCTCCCGATCCGTCGTCGAGGATCTTCACGACGGCCGAGTAGTGGTCACGGATGAGCACCGGGTCGAGAACCGTCCGTCCGTCGCCCTCCACCACCACGCGTCCCTCTGCGAGCATGACCAGTCGGTCGGGGAATTGAGCGGCGATCGTCAGATCGTGCATGGCCGAGACAACGGTGAGCGTCCGGTCCTTGCGGAGCCGGTCGACGAGTTCGAGAACCTCCTGCTGCTTCCCGATATCGAGAGCCGTCGTCGGTTCGTCGAGGAGAAGGATCTGCGATTCTTGAGCGAGCGCTCGAGCGATGACGGCCCGTTGGAGTTCCCCGCCGGACAGCGTCGTTACGTCGCGATCCGTGAATGCCGAGAGCGTGAGCGCCTCGAGGGTTCTCGCGACGACGTCGAGATCATGGTGGGAGGGGCCGGTTACAGCGTGGACATGCGGAGTTCGTCCAAGAAGGACGTAGTCGACAACCCGCATGCCGGGAGGAAGGACCGGATGCTGGGGTACGAGGGCAACGGACCGGGCGAGATCCCGGCGCTTCATCGTGGATGACCTGTCCCCTTCAATCGTGACCGATCCTTCGAACTCGACCGCACCGGTGATCGCGCGCAGCAGAGTGGTCTTGCCGGCACCGTTCGGCCCGATGATCCCAAGCCACTCGCCCCGAGCGATCTCCAGATCAACTGAGTCCAGGATTCTCGACCCGTTGAGTCGGACGCTGATGCCGCTCAGGGAGAGCGCCGCGGTCATGATCCGAGTCCTCTCGAGGAGCGAAGCACGATGGCGAAGAACGGTGCGCCGAAGAACGCCGTTACCACGCCGATCGGGATCTCCGCCGGAGAGGCGATCGTGCGTGCCAACAGATCCGCGAGGATCAGAAACGTCGCACCGAACACGACCGACAGGGGCAGAACGACCCGATAGCTCGAACCGAAGACGATCCGCACAGCGTGCGGCACGATGATTCCCACGAAGCCGATCAGCCCGGACACGGCGACCACTGCGGCAGTGCCGAGCGTTGCCGCCAGCACCATGACAAGACGCACCCTCGATGGATCCACGCCAAGGGTCACAGCCTCGTCATCGCCCACGCTCAGGACATCGAGTCTCCTGGCCCCGAGAAGGATCACGACCGTCGATGCGATCACATACGGAAGAACCAACCAGACCTCTCCCCACCCCACCGTCGAGAGGCGTCCGAGGATCCATCCGTACACCTCACGCAGCGTCTCAGCGTTGCGTTGTTGGAGATAGGTCTGGACCGCGGTGAGAAAGGCCGCTACGGCAACGCCCGCCAGGATGAGCGTCACCGGGGTTCGTCCCGCCTTCACCGAGTACCCGATGGCGTATGTCGCCGCGACGCCACCAACGCCGCCGACGAAAGCAAGCAGCGGTAGGGCGTCGACGGGGGTCGACGGCAGCGATGCCCCGTACGCGATGGCGATCGTCGCTCCCAGACCGGCGCCCGCGGCAGCACCAAGCAGATACGGATCGGCCAACGGGTTTCGGAACGACCCCTGGTAGGAACCACCGGCAACGGCGAGCATCGCTCCGACGATTCCTCCGAGAGCGACCCGTGGCATCCTCAGTTCCCAGAGGATCGCTTCCTGTCGCCCGTTGAGCCCCGAGTCGACGTCGACAAACGGAAACCGATCGACGACTGCGAGCAGAACTGATCGCGCGCCGAGGTCGACGGCCCCCATCAAGATCGCGACGAGACCCGCAGCAGCCAGGGTCGCAAAGGCTCCGGCGAGCCACCACCAGCGGAGGCGACTCGGGCGGATCTCCTGCCCCGTCATGCGTTCTGCAACACTGCGACGGCTTCAGCGATCGCTACGACGAAGTCGACGACTCGGGGCCCCCACCTGGAAGCGATGTCGTCATCGAGCTCAGCGATAGCACCTCCCTGGACTGCTGTGAGCGCATCCCAGCCGGGCCGGTCGGCGACCGTTCCCGCGTCCTGACCACAGCACTTCGTGTCGGCCAGGAAGATCAGATCCGGATCCTGGTCGAGGATGTGCTCGGCAGAAAGCTGCGGATACCCATATCCATCAGGGTCGGCACCGTCCGCGATGTTGTCCAACCCGAGCGTCGCGTAGAGCGCGCCCACGAACGTTGCAGAGGTCACCGAGTAGTAGTCGGGACCGAGTTCGTGATAGTACGTGACTCCCTCTCCATCGGTCGACGTCGTCGCGTTCGCTATCTCGGCCTGCATCGACGCAACGAGTGCCGCCGCCTCCCCGAGATGTCCGGTCGCCGCGCCGATCTGCTCGATCTGGGTGTAAGCATCGTTGAGTGTGCCGGCCGAGGGGTGCATGATGACGGGGACGCCGATCGCCTCGAGACCCGCTATCGCGTCACCCGGGTCGTACATGAGCACGACAAGATCGGCGCCGTAGCCGGCGATAGCTTCGAGGTTCGGCTCGAACCCGGTTAGGTCCGTCATCGGTGCATCGGTCGGGTAGTTGGACTGGTTGTCAACGGCCACGACCTGCGTTCCGGCTCCGACGGCGAAGAGCACCTCTGTCGATGTCGGAGAGAGCGACACAATGTGGTCGGGCCGCTTCTCGATGGTCACAGGTCCGTTCGGGGCATCGATCGTGACGGGGAACGCCGCTGATTCGGGCACCGTCGTCGATGATGCAGCGATCGTCGCGGTCGACTCCACCGTGGTTGTGGTCACGAGTGTTGTCGACGGTGCCTCTGGCGTGTCGGACGATGATCCACACGCTGCAGCGACGAGCGCTATCGCAGCGAATGTCGTCAGGATCTTGCGGGTCATGATGATGCTCCTCTCTCGGGAGGAGCCTTCATGGAAGCGACGGGACCCGTCCTCCGAAGGTGCGGTCGCACACCGGTGGGAAGGCGACCTGGCTCGTCCCCGGAGGGCTTCACAGTTGCGGGACAGCACCGGATTCACACCGGACTTCGCTTCACACACGGCGCCGGGGAAGACCCCGGAGAACTGATACTAGACAGCAGACAGCAGACAGCAGACAGCAGCTGCCAGCTACCAGCTGCGAGCTACCAGCACAGACACCAGCGAAGGTCTGGCCTGTCAGGAATCCCGAGTCACTTCGAGCTGGGGGCTGGTAGCTGGAAGCTGGAAGCTGGTAGCTCGAAGCTG
>JAYEIJ010000045.1:7494-26336 GCA_034660035.1 Actinomycetota bacterium
CTGTTAGCTTTCTCGCTGTGAAACCCGTTCTCAATACTCTTGTTCTTGCAGCGGCTGCTGCGGTCGCCGTCACGCTTGTCGTTACTCGCCGACCGAGTCGTCCCCCGGCCCGACAGGGTTCCTGGCAACCGATCGATCAACAATCTTCATGAGGATCGCCCTCGACCACACCTCTGAGATCGGGGTTCGGGCCGGGCGCCTCCTCTTGGGGGAAGAGGATCTCGATCTGCTCGGCGTCGTGCGGCGCGACGTCGTAGACAAGGATCGGCGGATCCGTCGAATCGACGACATCGCTGGATTCGACGCGGTCGTCACCGACGATCCTGACTCTGCGATCGTCGACGAAGCCGCCACGGCGGGTGTTCCTTGCGTCCTCTGGGCCGACTCCCTCGATCGTCGGGCCGACGCCGAGAGCCTTCCGTTGCTCCTCGGCGCCAACCTCGTCAGCGGGATCGGTGAGAGCCTTGCGAATCGCGAGGCCGATATCGCCGGTCCAACCGCACGGGTTCTCTTCGCCTGGACCGAACCGGGCAAACCATTGCGTCACGGCGAACCGCTGACATTCCCGGATCCCGTCGGTGCCCGCTGGGGAACCAGGCGCCGGATGACGAACCGTCGCCTCGATGTCGCGGCACCGGTTCCGGACGAATGGGCCGGCATCATCGTGCGATCTACCACCGATGAAACGATCCGTACGCTCGGCATCGCCGACCTCGCCGTCCACCTCGAAGCCATCTCACTCGCCTCCGGCGCCGTACTGGTCGCGTCGGGACTCGTTCCCTCGGGCTCACACCGCCCCGACGAAACGGCCGATGCCTACCTCGATGCCGCCCTCCGCATCGGCCTGGACATCGCATCGTTCACCGAATCTTCATAGGTTCACCGTCCCCATATGCCGTCTGCAGGGGTTGAATGACCTCCATGCGGAAGACCCTCGTCATCGTCGGCATCATGATGCTCGTATCAACGGCGTGCACGAACGACGACACGTCGAGCACAACCCCTTCGAGCACATCCGTGGCCCCGACCAATGCGTCAGGTGACGGGACCTCACCCGACTCGACCGCACCGTCGGCCGCTGGCACCACACCCGCCCCCGATTTCCCGGACGGTCTTGACTGGCTCAACGTGGAACAACCACTCGATCTCGAGATGCTTCGCGGAAAGGTCGTACTCCTCGACTTCTGGACCTACGGGTGCATCAACTGCATCCACATCATCCCGGACCTCAAGCGCCTCGAAGCGGAATTCCCCGATGACCTCGTCGTCATCGGCGTGCACTCAGCCAAGTTCACCAATGAAGGCGAAACCGACAACATCCGCGAGATCATCCAGCGATACGACCTGCGCCATCCCGTGGTCAATGACGTCGACTTCGACGTCTGGGACGCGTGGGGTGCTCGAGCGTGGCCGACGGTTGCTCTCATCGACCCGGTGGGGAACGCCGTCGGCGTGCACTCCGGAGAGGGTGTATACGAGGTGGTTCAGCCGGTGATAGCGAACCTCGTCGCCGAGTTCGGAGCGACGGGAGACCTCGATCCAACACCTCTCCCGGTGCGACTCGAACAGGACCGGTCTCCGAACACCGTTCTCTCGTATCCGGGGAAGATCCATGCCGATCCGTCGTCCGATCGGATCTTCGTCTCCGACACGGGTCACCACCAGATCATCGCGGCCACCGACGACGGCACCGTCACGGCCGTGTTCGGTTCCGGTGTCGAAGGATTCGACGACGGCACCGGCACCGCCTCGTCCTTCTCCTCCCCACAGGGCCTCGTCGTCGACGGCGACACGCTCTACGTGGCGGACACCAACAACCACGCCATCCGACAGATCGACCTTGCGACCGGCGCTGTCACGACTCTCGCCGGTACCGGAGTCAAGGGTTGGCCCCCGATCAGGGGCAGCCTGGACGACGTCGATCTGAACTCACCGTGGGCGCTCGAACTCTCGGGAGACCTTCTCTACGTCGCCAACGCAGGAACCCACCAGATATGGACCATCGATCTGACCTCTGACACCGCTGCGCCGTCGGTCGGCAGCGGAGCGGAGGGCACAGAGAACGGTCCCCTCCTCGAGGCCGCCCTGGCCCAGCCTTCCGGGCTGGCGCTCGATCCCGACGGCATCCTCTACTTCGCGGATTCCGAGTCGAGTTCGATCAGAAGCGCAGAGATCGCTGCTCCCGACGGAGTGACTGATCTCGTCGCCGGCGGGGTGAAGAACCTGTTCGAGTTCGGAGATGAGGACGGCACGGGAACCGAGGCCAGGTTCCAGCATCCACTCGGCATCGACTGGCACGACGGCCGACTGCTGGTCGCCGACACGTACAACTCGAAGATCAAGTCGGTGGATCTATCGACGCGATCCGCGGTATCGCTATTCGGTTCAGAGCAGGGATGGAGAGATGGCACGGACCCCCTGTTCTACGAACCCGGTGGCGTCTCCGTGGACGGCGACATCCTCTGGGTGGCCGACACCAACAACCACGCGATCCGTCGAGTTGATCTCAGGACCGGGGTCACGAGCACCGTCGTGCCGTCCGGCCTCGACGCCTTCACGACGGTCCCCGGAGACGAGAGTTTCCGGGGAATGGTCGTGACTCTGGCCACCGTCTCGTCGGGAGCGGGGGCTGCAGATCTCGTCCTCGACGTCCAACTCCCCGATGGGTACAAAGTGAACGATGAGGCTTCTTCGTCCCTTCTCCTCGCCGACGACGGTGGAGTCGCCTCATTCCCCGACGGCAACCGCGTCGACCTCACCGGCGTAACGTTCCCCATCGTGGTCCCGTTCGAGCTTCACGAAGGACTCGGGACGGTCACTGCCGACCTCGCCCTGGTTTGGTGCCGCAAGGACGCGGAAGGACTCTGCTTGTTCGAACAGACCCGCTTCGAGATTCCCCTGAACGTGTCTGCGTCGGGACCGTCTGCCTCGATCCGCCTGTCCCTCCAACTCGAAACGCCGGAGTTGTAGGAATCAGCCCTCTTCGACGACGGCAACCGGTTCGGTCTTCGTATCGCCGTTGCCGCTACCCGTCTGGCCATGCACCGCGGGACGGAGCGGCGCTGCTCGCTGGGCAGGGACCACGTATGTCTCTTCGAGGACGATCAATTCGACACCACCGACGACATCCGAGATGAGGTTGTACATGACGGCTCCGAGGGTCAGCAGCCCCGTGAGCGCCACGAAGAACACGATGGCGAAGAACACCACCACCCGGAAGTAGAGCTCACCGTTCGGTGTGAAGACAAGAGAGAAGTTGGCAACGATGTCGACGAGCTTGTCGGGAATCCCCCGCTGGATGGCGAGCGACCACATGACCCACACGCCCAGAACGAACACGAGAGCCCCGATCGCGTTGAGCACGAACGAGACCTTGAGCACCGTCCAGGGATCGATCTTGCGGATGACCCGCCGCACACGTCGAACAGCCATGGGGAGATTGTAGGGAGGGGGGCCCAATAGACCTGGGGTTTGAGAGGGAGAGCAGACATCCAACAGCAAACAGCCAACAGCCAGGCCGGGGTCTTGCTGTCTGCTGTTCGCTGTCCGCTGTGAGCTTCCTCTCCTAGTACTCGCCGTTCTTCGGGACGAGAGCTGCCGCGGACAGCTCAGCATCTCCATCCAGGCTCACGACCCTGACGCCGGTCGATTCCCGTCTCTGACGGCTGATGTCGGACACGGCCTGGCGGATCACGATGCCGTCGGACGAGATCATGAATACCTCGTCTTCGGGACTCACGGCTCTGGCCGCGATGAGCGTGCCCCGGACCCTTGTGAGCTTCATCGCCTTGACTCCCATGCCTCCGCGTCCCTGGCGCCGGAAGAGGTCCATCTTCGTCCTCTTCCCGTAACCACCGCTGGTGAGCAGCAGAATGTCGCCGCCCTCCTCAGCCGTCGTAGCGGCGACAACCACGTCATCCTCGCGGAGCCTGATTCCCCTCACCCCCTGAGATGCTCGACCGAGCGGGCGGGCATCGTTTTCGCTGAAGCGAATGCCCTGGCCATTCCTCGTGAACATGAGGAGGTCGTTCTCTCCACTCGTGGCACGCACGTCGACGACCTCGTCACCTTCCTGGAGCTTGATCGCTACCAGTACCTGGTTCCTGGAGTCGTAGGCGCTGAACTTCGACTTCTTCACCTGACCGTACTTGGTGAACATCACGAGATATCGGTGGGTCTCGTAGTCGCGGGTGTCGATCACCGCCTCGATGATCTCGTCGGGATCCATCGGCAGCACCGACTGCACGAGGACACCCTTCGCTGTGCGATCCTTCCGGGGAATCTCGTGAGCCCGGAGCCGGTAGACCTTGCCGCGGTTGGTGAATATCAACAGATACGCATGCGCCGTTGTGTGGATCACATGCTCGATGATGTCGTCCTCCCGGAGGGCAGCACCTCGAACGCCCCGACCACCGCGACCCTGGGTCCGATACGTCTTCGCAATCACCGATTTGATGTAGCCGGCTGCCGAGACCGTGACGACGAGTTCCTCGTCGGCGATCAGGTCCTCGAGAGACATCTCCCCCTCGTCGGGGATGATGCGGCTCCTCCGATTGTCCCCGAACTTGTCCCGGACGATCGTGAGCTCCTCCCCGATGAGCGTACGTCGCAACTCCTCGCTCGCCAGCAAGGCCTCCAGCTCCCGGATCAGTTCCTGGAGTTGCTCGTATTCCTCACGAAGCTTCCCGGTCTCGAGTGCGGTCAACCGGCGCAGCGGCATGTCGAGGATGTGGTTCGCCTGAATTTCGCTCAGATCGAATCGTTCCATCAGAGCGGACCGCGCTGCAGCGACGTCTTCCGACGACTTGATGATCTCGACCACCTCGTCGATGTTGTCGAGAGCGATGAGCAGTCCCTCAACGATGTGGGCTCGAGCCTCCGCCTTCGCAAGACGGAATCGACTTCTGCGCTCGATCACCTCGAGCTGATGGGCGATGTAGTAGTGAACCATCTCTGCCACATTGAGCGTTCGCGGAACGCCGTCGACGAGAGCGATCTGGTTGACGGAGAAGTTCTCCTCGAGCTGGGTGTGCTTGAAGAGTTGGTTGAGAATGACCTGAGGGTTGGCATCCTTCTTGAGTTCGACGACCAGCCGGGTTCCTTCCCTGTCCGACTCGTCACGCAGGTCGGCGATCCCGGTAAGGATCTTCTTCCGAACGAGTTCTGCCGTCTTCGCCATGATCCGGTCGCGCGAGACCTGGTAGGGGATCTCGGTGACGATGATCCCCATGCGCCCGCGCCCGCGTCCCATCTCGACGATGTCTGTGACGGCCCGCATCTTCACCGATCCTCGACCGGTTGCGAGTGCCTGCTTGACGCCATTCATCCCGACGATGTAGGCCCCGGTCGGGAAGTCCGGCCCCTTGATGAACTCGGAGATGTCGTTGACGGTCGCCTCGGGATGATCGAGGCCGTGGAGTACCGCATCGATGACCTCCGTGAGGTTGTGCGGAGGGATGTTCGTCGCCATTCCTACGGCGATTCCGGTCGAACCGTTGACGAGTAGATTCGGGAAACGGGCGGGCAGAACGCTCGGCTCTTGGCGCTCACCCGAGTAGTTGTCGTTCCATTCAACGGTGTCCTCATCGATGCTCTCGAGGAGATGCGCCGCGATCGGCGCCATCCTCGCCTCGGTGTTGTGGTTGACGAATCCGTTGCCAAGGAACGAGTGATCATCCGAGTCGACGCGGATCGAGTAGACGGGACGAACACCCGCGTCCTCCACCGCCGACACGGTTGCGTAGTAGAAACCATGGTCGACAAGATGTGTTGCCAATCTCCGCACGCCGGGATCGGCAATATGCCCGAGAATGGCCTCTCCGTTGCGTTCCCACCTCTCGACACGGTCGATATTGTGTTTCTTGAGCCACTCGATACCGCCGCGGCCTGCCTCGGACCGCAGATAGTCGGCCAGGAAAGGAATAGCGTCACGCGAAAGAGCCGTTGTCTGCTCCAGCTGGTCGTCGAGTTCGAGAGAGAGCTTCTCGTGCTTCGTTCCGAAGAAGCCGACACGGTCGGCGAAGCGAGATATCTCGCGCCGGTTCGTGAGACAGACCTTCACTTCTCCGCTCTCGTAGCGGCTCAGCTTCGAGATGATCCCGAACTCGAGAAGTAGGAGTTGAACGTCGGATGCGAGTTGCTCACTCCGGGTCGAATACGTGATCTGAACGGTGTTCTTGCCGAGATTCGAGGACGAACCGTCCCCCTCGAAGAGCCCTGCGAGGAACGCTCGCTTGTCTTCCCGGCTCGCTCTCCAGATCTCTTCCGGGACGTTCTTGTCAGCGCTGCGAAGGCCGACAAGAGCGCCGAGCGATGAATCGCGGAATGCAGTGAGGTTATGGATGTCGATCTCGAAGAGCGTCTTGCCTGAGGGGAGGGTCCTCTCCGCCACATACCGAGGACCACCGACGATCCGGTCGTACGCTGCGAGGACCGCTTCGAAGTACTCCCGGTCGGTGTTGTTGAATCCGGCGCGTCCGTTCGATGCCCACCCTTCGGCGACCCACGCTCCGATCAAGAGAGCCTCGTCGTCTCCGAGGATGTCCCCGCCGTCGCCGGCGTCGTCGGGTCGGGCAATCACTATCCGTTCCCCCTCCTCGATCTCCTCGAGGAGCTTCCACAGGAGCACAGGAACACCCTCGATCGCTGTGAGCGTCAGCACCGGGTGGTTGTGCGTCCCGGTGAGTTCGAAGCCTTCTTTGGTGGCAAGCCGGAGGGTCGGGTGGTCGCCACTGTGGAAGAAGCGATTGGCCTCCTGCATCTCGCCGCGTCTTCCCAGCACCTTGAGAGAGATGTCGTGGTCAGATCCGGGGGTGGCTTTCGCAACTATGTCCCGGATCAGTACCGTCCCGTCCGTCGTGCGGATCCGGGTGTCGCCGACGACGCAATAGCGCATTGCTGCCGGGGGGTCGTCGACCGTACCGAAGTTGCCCTGGGGCTGGATCAGGGGGCTCCTCAGCGAGAAGTCCTGACCGAGACGGACCATGGAGTCGTACACGGCCTCGGGCGAATGGGGATGGAACCAGCCCACCACGTCACCGACCACCCGGGCGGACTTCCTGAACGGCGTCCCCGGACGGATCCCGGCGTCGTGCATGGCGTAGAGGATGCGCCGATGCACCGGCTTCAGTCCGTCGCGTACGTCGGGAAGGGCACGCGAGACGATGACCGACATCGCGTACTCCAGGAACGAGTCCTGCATCTCCCTCTCGATGTCGATTCCTATGACCTTGTTCTGTTGTTCTTCGTTCGGCATGAGGTGTCCTAGATGTCGAGGAAGCGAACGTCTTTGGCGTTCTGCTGGATGAATGTTCGTCGGGCCTCGACATCGGTACCCATCAAGGTCGAGAACGTCTCCTCAGCGGAGAACTGATCGTCCAGACCCACCTGGAGCAGTGTTCGCCGATCCGGGTCCATCGTCGTGTCCCATAGTTCGCCGGCGTTCATCTCGCCAAGACCCTTGAAACGCTGGATGTTCAGCTTCTTGCCGGTGAGTTGCTTTTTGATCTCGACAAGCCCTGCATCGTCCTGAATCCAGGTCGTCTTCGAACCAACCTTGACGCTGAACAGCGGCGGCTGTGCGATGTACACGAACCCGGACTCGATGAGTTGTGGCATGTGCCGGAAGAAGAACGTGAGCAGGAGCGTGCGGATGTGGGCGCCGTCGACGTCGGCGTCGGTGAGGATGACGACCTTGTGATAGCGAGCCTTGTCGATGTTGAACTCGTCGCCGATCGAAGTACCGATCCCGGTGATCAGGGACTGGATCTCGTTGTTCTGAAGCACCCGGGCGAGCCGGTTCTTCTCGACGTTGATGATCTTGCCCCGGATCGGCAGAATCGCCTGGAACTCGCTGTTTCGGGCCTGCTTCGCAGATCCCCCCGCCGAATCTCCCTCGACGATGAAGAGCTCACTCTCTTCAGGCTTCTTCGAAGAGCAATCCGAGAGCTTCCCCGGCAGACCGGCCGACTCGAGCAGGCTCTTGCGCCTGGTGAGATCTCGGGCCTGGCGGGCTGCCATTCGTGCCCTGGCGGCCTGAGAGGACTTGTCTGCAATCCGACGAGCTTCCCCCGGATTGCGCTCCAACCACTCAGGAATGGCCTGGTTGAGGGCCTTCTGCACGAACGAGCGTATCTCGGTGTTCCCGAGCTTCGTCTTCGTCTGACCTTCGAACTGCGGCGACCTCACCTTGACGGAGATCACGGCGGTCAATCCCTCCCGAACGTCTTCACCGGTGAGGTTGGGATCCTTCTCCTTGAGGAGGTTCCTACCTCTCGCGAAGTCGTTGATCGATCGGGTGAGGGCGGTACGGAATCCCTCTTCGTGGGTTCCCCCCTCGTGAGTGTTGATGTTGTTGGCGAAGCTCAGGATCGTCTCCCGGTAACTCCCCGTCCACTGCATGGCAACGGCGATCTCGGCGTCGTCGGTCGCCTCCTCGAAGGAGACGACCTGACGGTGGATCGGCTCCCGGTTGGCATTGAGGTGCTTCACGAAGTCGACGAGTCCACCGTTGTACTTGAAGATCTCCTCGACCGGGGTCTCCTCCCGCTCGTCACGGAATCGGATCTCAAGGCCCTTGTTGAGGAAGGCCATCTCGCGCAACCGACTCATCACGGTCTTCGATGAGTAGTCGACTCCCTCGGTGAAGATCTCCGGGTCGGACCAGAATACGACCTGTGTCCCGGTCCTCTTCGCCTGGTTCCCCTTCTTGACCGGTCCCGTTGCGACGCCGTATTCGTAGACCTGCGACCAGTGATAGCCGTCGCGAACGATGTCGGCCTCAAGACGAGTCGACAGGGCGTTCACGACGGAGATCCCCACACCGTGGAGACCACCGGAGACCGCGTACGCCCCGGAGTCGAACTTGCCTCCTGCGTGCAGCGTCGTCATCACCGTCGTCAGGGCGGACTGCTTCGTCTTGGGATGTCTCGCGACCGGAATGCCTCGGCCGTTGTCTCTGACGCGCACTCCACCATCGGCGAGCAGCGCCACCTCGACCCGCGTACAGAATCCCGCCATGGCCTCATCGACCGAGTTGTCGACAGCCTCCCAGATCAGGTGGTGGAGACCCCGTGGTCCGGTCGATCCGATGTACATCGCCGGCCTTCTTCGAACCGCTTCGAGTCCTTCGAGGACCTTGATGTCTTTGGCTTCGTAAGACGCGTTCGAGGCGCGTTTCGTCTTGTTCACAGGACTCCTTTGGATGGCCCCCGGAGGCGCTCAGTGGGGGCTACTGACACCGATGTAATCATAGCCGAATCCGTGCGAAACCCTTGCCAATTCAAGGATTTCCGCCGCGAGCGTCCCCCTCGACGCGGAACCTCACCGCTCGCACGAGATCGGGTCCGAACTTCTTCGAGATCCGGCGGATGAGATCGGCCGAGTCATAGCGCAAGAGGCTCGCGTCCGCCCCCTCCGGCACTTCGACGAGGAGCGTTTGATCCTTCACGCCGATAGGGCGGGACCTCTCCCTCCAGCGTTCGGAAACGACGCTGTCCCACGATTTCACAAGCTTCGCAACGCCGAGGTCGGGACTCGCACCCGCTCGTTCGACGATCGTCCCGAGCAGCTCGTCGATCGGTGACGGGTCGGGCCTGCTGGGCTTGTCGCTGTAGTAGTTCGCTCTGCTCATGTCACGGTCCTTCCGTCGACGTTCCACCGTCGCCCGGTTGCTGGAGCCTCATCTTCTCTCGCGGTTGTGACAAGAACTTGTCCGGCGTCGAGAAGAGACATCACACCGCGCGCGTGCACGGGGTCGAGTTCGGAGAAGACGTCGTCGAGGAGAAGGATCGGTGTTGTAGGCCGGTGCGTGCTGAGCACCCGGTACGCAGCGACACGAAGAGCCAGCGCCACGGTCCGTTGCTCTCCCTGGCTCGCCATCGAACGCGCCGGGCGACCGTCGACGACGAGGGCGGGGTCGTCCCGATGCGGCCCACCACTCGTCACGCGCTGATCCATGTCGCGGCGACGTCGCTCAAGTAGCTCCTCCCTGAGCCGTCCGTGTTCTCCCCCCTCATCGAGCGACGCACCCCAGTTCGTCTCGTAGTGCCATGTCAGCGATCCCCTCTCGCCGACGAGTCGGTACGCCTCCCCGAGGGAGGCGTCGAGCGCTTCGAGCACCCGAGCACGATGGCCGAAGACGGCAGCTCCGGCGACCGACACCCTCTCGTCCCATACATCCAGCGTGATGGGATCCGTCCTCCTCCCCTCCTGCTTGAGCAGTGTGTTGCGTTGGCGTACTGCCCTTTCGTAGTCCTGTTGATCGGCGCCGGCTTGCGGCCATAGTTGCGCTGCGAGATCGTCGAGGTAGGCCCTCCTCAGCCCCGGTCCGCGTTTGACCAGATCCAGGTCGTCGGGTTGGAACGCCACGATCGGGATCTGGGCCATGACGTCGCGGTTGCGTTGGGGGCGTTTCCCGTTGACCAGCACCCTGCGACGACCCGGGTTGGCCAGTTCGATCTCTACCTTGATGGTCCCGGACGGGATTGTGAACTCCCCGCGGATCACGGCCCTTTCCGAACCGGTGCTGATCATCGCAACGTCCGGCGTCCCCCGGAATGACTTCAACAATCCAAGGTAGGCCACCGCTTCCAGGATGCTCGTCTTCCCTGCTCCGTTGGCGCCGACGAGTACGTTGACGCCCTCATCCGGCTCGAAACGCAACGTCTCGTAGCAGCGGATGTCTGTCAGTTCGATCCAGGAGAGGTACACCGCTCACCTCCCGGTGTCGTTGGTCCGATCGTTGTCCGGGATTGATCGGATCAGAGGCGAACCGGCATCAAGAGATAGCGGAAGTCCTCATCACCAACGCCGTGGAGAAGCCCTGGTTTCAACGCATCGATCGTCTCGAGGATGACTGTGTCGGAATCGATGACCCCTACCCCTTCAGTGAGGTAGCGTGTGTTGAAGGCGATCGTCATCTCCTCGCCCTCATATTTCCCTTCGATGTGCTCGGTCTCTTGGCCGACCTCTTGGCGGATGACACTGAGCTCAACCCCTCCCTCATGCAGGTTGAGACGGACCGGTATGTGATCCTCCGCTACCAGTGCCGCTCTGCCGACAGCATCGAGAAGACTCGTCCTTGAGACCTCGAGACGATTCGGATAGGACTCCGGAAGCAACTGCCGGTACTTCGGGAAGGAGGCATCGATGATCCTAACGGTCAGCCTCCCTTGATCTGTGACGAACGCCGCCTCTCGATCTCCGAGGGCCACCTTCATCGGCCCGTCCCCGATCGTTCGTCCGAGTTCCCTCAACGCCCTGTACGGAACCAGTTTCGACCCGGTCGCACCGATTCCGAGCACGTCACGCACGGCCAGCCGATACGAGTCGGTTGCGACCAGCCGGAGTCCCCCGTCGTTCTCTTCGAAGAGCACTCCGGTAAGCGTCGGTCGTGCCTCGTCTCCCGACGCGGCTATCCCGACCTGGCTCAAAGCTTTGACGAGCGTCTCCCCTACGACGTCGATCGTCTCAGCCGGCAGCTTGTCGTCGATCGTGGGGAAGTCGCCGACACTCAACTCACGAAGGCGAAAACGCGGACCATTGCCGGTGATCTCAACCTCCCCGTCCGAAGCCGTCATCGAGACTGCTCCAGTCGGGAGCTTTCTCACAGCGTCGGCAGCAAGCTTCGCCGGAATCACCGTTGATCCATCCTCGAGTCCTTCGACTTCGAGATAGGTTCTCACGGTCACTTCGTTGTCCGTTCCCGTTACCTGGAGACGTCCACTCTCAACTTCACACAAGATTCCTTGGAGGATCGGAAGTGGAGAACGGCTTCCAACCGCCCGACCTGCTCTTGTCAGGACGTCGGCGAGGTCATCACGTTCGGCTCGGATACGCACAGTTGTTCTTCCCCTGCTTCTTGGTTAGTTCAATTACAAACGGTAGCGGTAGTAGTAGGCATTGTGGATTGTGGAGAAAGAGAGAGAACCGTTGAAGACAACGGATCACCGCGTCCACATGTGCTGTGAACAAGCACAGCGTAATCAACAGGCAGAAAATGAGGAAGAGAGGGAGTGTGGACAACGGTCATGTTGTCCTCAGGAGTTGTCCGAGGTCTGAGACCTGATCGAACACCTCCATATCGGTTCTCATGAGGGTCTTCACCCTTTCGACGGCGTGAATCACCGTCGTATGGTCGCGACCACCGAACTGTGCGCCGATCTTGGGCAGTGAGAGGTCTGTGTGTTCCCGACACAGATACATCGCTATCTGTCGGAACCGAGCGAGCGGTTGTGTCCTGCTGGGTCCCGTCAGTTCCTCGATCGTCATTGACGTGTAGTCGGCGGTGACCTGAATGATTCGAGAAGAAGTCAACGGTTCGTCTCGTTCGGACTCGACGATGTCGGAGAGGACTTCCTTCGCCATCGTGAGGGTGATCTGCTCATCTGTGAGGGAAGCGAACGCTGTAACTCTGGTCAACGCGCCTTCCAGCTCGCGGATATTCTGATGAACGTTCTCCGCGATGAACGTCATCACCTCGGGAGGAACCGGCGCCGGAGCGAATTCTGCATTCTTCCTGAGGATGGCGAGACGCGTCTCGATATCGGGACTCTGTATGTCGGTCAAGAGGCCCCATTCGAAGCGGCTTCTCAGGCGATCTTCGAGTGTCGAGAGGTGCTTGGGGTGGCGGTCGGAGCTGATAACGACCTGTTTCCCGGCCTCGTAGAGGCTGTTGAACGTGTGAAAGAACTCCTCGAGGATCTGTTCCTTCCCTTCAAAGAACTGAACGTCGTCGAGGAGGAGAACATCGATCGTGCGATAGCGCTCTTTGAATTCATCCATCCTCTTCCTGCGGATCCCGTTGATGAACTCGTTGAAGAACTGCTCGGAGGAGACGTATCGAACCACCGCGCCGGGGTTGAGTTCGATGCTGTGATGGCCGACGGCGTGGAGAAGGTGTGTCTTGCCGAGGCCGGCGTTCGCGTAGATGAACAGGGGGTTGTAGTGACCACCCGGCTGCTCGGCGACGGCGAGGGCTGCGGCATGAGCGAAGCGGTTCGACTGTCCGACCACGAAATTGTCGAAGGTGTATTTCGGAACGAGGCGGGGGACGTTCACCCGGGTCTTCGTCGGGTCGATCGTGTCGATGGGGAGGGGGGACTGGCGAGGACTCGGACCGGAGGACACCCCGACGGGAGGCTCATCAACGACCGGCACCACGGTGAGTTCCACTTCGAGTCCGAGCGTGTCCATCGCTGCTTCTTGGAGAGCCGGCAGATAGCGATCCCCTACCCAGCGGTAGTGGAAGTCGGTAGGGGCGACGAGGTGGAGGCTTCCTTCCTCGATGCTCGAGTCGAGCGGTTCGATCCACGTTTGCCATGCTGCCGGAGTCACCCTGCGGCGCACCTGCTGATGGAAGGTCTCCCACTCCACGGCGGTCGAACGTGCTTCAGCCACTTTTCATAGTCCTCTCAACCTCAAATACCCTGTCCACACACCTGTCCACAGGGTGTGGAAAAATCGTTCTCTCACTCAGGCCCGATTTCACAGCGCCGTCGCGGCCCGGAGCTCCGTCCGCGGAAGTGCGGTTATCCGCATGGGAGCAGCGGCGAGTATATGTCCCGGTCGAACGGAGCAGCAAGAAGGGGAAATCCCGCCGTAATAGACAACGTCGATGACACCGTGTCGCCGAGAACCCTTGTGTGGCAACGATAACAACACACGGGAACTATTGGGAAAAACTGGAGATCGGTCGAAACGTCCCCCATTCGGTACCGGACGATGTTTCGCGTTCAAGGCTGGGATTTCGCGTACCGGTGCGCGTCTTCGCGTTCTCTGCGGAGTGCAGCCGATAGGCGGGCGATCGACGTAGGATTCAGGCGTTCGTAACCTTCCCGGTCGTACCGCGACCTCCCAAGCGGGGATACCTCACTATGAAGCGCACCTATCAACCCAACGTGCGGCGCCGCAAGCGCAAGCACGGATTTCGCTCCCGGATGCGGACCCGTTCCGGACGCGCCGTCATCAAGAGACGACGCATCAAGGGTCGTCACCGTCTCACCGCGTAGCAACGGACGCCGGTTCGTCTCGCTGCGCTCGCCGGAGCAATTCTCCTCCGTCTTCCGCACCGGCCGATCGGCTCGTTCCGGAGAGATCAGAGTGATCTGCGCTGCCGGAGAGAGGGGCCTCCCGCAAGTGGGCATTGTTGCGTCGCGAAGGGTCGGTGGTGCGGTGATGAGGAACCGGGCGAAGAGGCGCCTCCGGGAGGCCTTGATGAGGGTCGGGTTGGAGCCGGATACGGCCTATGTTGTGATCGCCTCTCCCGGCGTCATCACGGCGAGTTTCGACCGCCTGGTTCGCGAACTGGATGATGCGGTCACCGCGAGTGGAGAAGAGAAGAGACGATGAGCACGGACCGAGAACGGATGACGTCTCCTGCCTCCCGAGTGCTCATGGGATCCATCCGGGTCTACCAGAGGGTGCTCTCGCCTGCTTTCGGGGGCAATTGCCGGTACTATCCCTCCTGTTCGGAGTACGGGTATGACGCGATTCGCCTCCACGGTGCGGGTCGGGGGTCATGGATGGCCGTCAAACGCATCGGACGGTGCCAGCCGTTCCATGACGGCGGATACGACCCCGTGCCCGAGCCGGGCCAACACGAACACGAACACGATATGAACACTGGGAGCGACGCGTGAACCCCTGGACCCTCCTCCTCGACCTCCTCGGCGGGGTTCTCAACTTCTTTTACCAACTTTTACCAAAGATGGGCCTCGAGCCGAATCTCGGTATCGCCATCATCCTGCTCACGCTGGCCATCTCTCTTGTCCTCTTCCCCTTGACGTTGAAGCAGACCCGGTCGATGAAAGCGATGCAGGAGATCCAACCCGAGGTGAAACGCCTCCAGAAGGAACTCAAGGGAGACAAGGAAGAACTCAACAAGGAGCTGATGGCTCTCTATCAGGAGCGCGGCGTCAATCCCGCCGCCGGCTGCCTTCCGATGATCGTCCAGATGCCTCTCTGGTTCGCGTTGTTCTCGGTGCTGCGGAGCATCAAACCCAACATCGATCCCGAGAGCGACGAGGTGTTGTCGGTCACATCGAAGTACATCGGTGACGGCCTCGAGAGCATCAACACCGTGTTCCTCGGGATGGATCTCACGCTGTCGCCGAGTGCGGTAGTTCCGGATGCGATCAAGAGCGCAAACGGACTCAACCCGTTGGACGCTCTCCCTTATGTCCTGTTGATCATCCTCATCGTCGCGGCAGGTTTCTACCAGCAGATGCAGACCACGAAGACGAAGAAGGACGACAAAGACAAAGAGCAGTCCCAGACGGCGCAGTCGATGCAGACAGCGATGAAGATCATGCCGCTCTTCTTCGGGTTCATCTCGTGGACGCTCACCGCAGGTCTCGGGATCTATTTCGCAACATCCAACCTCTTCAGGGTCGGCCAGCAGGCCCTGATCTTCCGGTTGGACGCTCGCGGAGATGATGATGACAAGAAGAAGCCGGCACTCCCGGCGGATACGCCGCCGGATGACGGAGAACCTGAGAAGAAGGGCCCGTCAGAGAATGCCAGCAAGAAGAAGAATCGCCGCAGGAGGAAATAGACGATGGAATGGGTGGAAGTCACCGGAACGACGGCCGACGTCGCAGTTGAAGCCGCACTCGCCGAACTCGGACTCGAGTCGGTCGATCAGGCCGAGGTAGAGGTCATCCAGGAGGGGAAGGCGGGATTCCTCGGCATGGGTGCGCGTTCTGCGATCGTGAAGGTCTCACGCAAGCCACGCAAACGCAATCGCCGCAATCGCCGAGGGGCGAAAGGGTCGTCCAAGGCAGGCCAACAGAAGAAGACCTCGGAGAAGCAGAAGAGCGAGCAAACCTCGAAGAGCGGCAAGGGTTCACGGCCGTCGAACAAGAAGAGACCCGCAGACAACAAGAAGAAACCCGCAGAGAGCAAGAAGAACGGATCCTCGAAGGAGCGGCGAGCGATGGACAAGAACGTAACGGCAGAGCCGAAGAAGGACAAACCCGAGACGTCGATCGAGGACCAGGCGAAGGTCGCTGAGGACTTCCTGTCCGGTCTTCTCGAGTCGTTCGGCCTTGAGGGTGAGGTCCAGACCAGGATCGAGGATGACGTGCTGTACCTCGACGTCGTCGGCGAGCAGACCGAAGCGCTCGTGGGAGCCAAGGGCGCCACGATGTACTCGGTGCTCGAACTGACGCGTACCACCGTTCAGCGGCACACATTCGGTGCTCCGCGAATGAGGATCGACATTGCGGGCTACGGGGCGCGACGCCGCGAAGCGCTCACGATCTACACGGGCAAACTGGTCGAACAGTTGAGAGAGAACGGTGGCGAAGTCATGCTCGAGCCGATGAACGCAGCCGACCGGAAGGTCGTTCACGACGCTGCAGCCGCGTTCGGGAATGTCAAGACCTACTCCGAGGGCGAAGACCCTCGACGCGCCGTGGTGATCGCCTCGACCGGAGACACCGACGGCGAGTAGCGCCGCATGTTTCACGGGAAACATGCGTACGACCGCTTGGATAGGGCTGCGAGTCGGGCCGGAAGCGACCTAACACAGAGCCAACGAGAGAAACTCGTGCAATTCGCCGGGTGGCTGGCGACCGAGGCCACCGACGCCGGCGGAATCGGTCCAGAAGAGGGCGATCGGCTCATCGATAGGCACGTCGCCGACTCGATCGTCTTCGCCGCCGCATGGGACGAAGAACCCGATGACATCCTCGATGTTGGGTCGGGAGTGGGCCTCCCGGGGATACCGTTGGCGATCCTTCACCCGAAGACGGCGGTTACGCTTCTCGACCGCTCCACAGAACGATGCCGGCTCGCACGCCGAGCGATCCGAGTCCTCGGCCTCGAGAACGTGGTAGTTGAGCAGAAGGACGCTCTTCAACCGAGTGGACGTTGGGGAGCTATCGTGTTCCGCGCCTCGCTGCAGCCGGCCGCGGCGCTTGAAGTGGCGCTGCCGCTTATGGGAGATCAAGGACGTGCGGTCATCGGGTTGAGTCGCTTCACGGAGCCCGACGAACTCCCGGACGCGCCGTCCGGGACATCGCTCGACCTGCTGCGGATCGACCAAGGGGTCCTTGACTCCCCTGCATGGCTACTTAGGATGATCCTGACCGATACCCGAATTCCGGACCGAGACACTTCCTGATGACCACGACAATCGTTGCGATCGCCAACCAGAAGGGCGGCGTCGGCAAGTCCACAACAGCGATCAACCTCGGTGCAGGCCTTGCATTCCAAGGGGAACGCGTTCTCCTTGTCGACCTCGACCCGCAAGGGAACACGACCAGCGGCCTAGGTATCGACCGGTCGGCCATCGAGTACTCCACCTACGACCTCCTTGTCGAAGACGTTGCTATTGACGACGCGATCGAACCGTCCTCTGTGCGAGATCTCTTCGTGGTGCCGGCGACGATCGAGCTTGCCGGGGCCGAGATCGAGTTGGTCTCGATGTTCTCGCGAGAAACGCGGCTCGGACATGCTCTCACGCCGATCGCTGAGGACTATGACTTCGTGCTGGTGGACTGTCCTCCATCGCTTGGTCTCTTGACGGTGAATGGCCTGGCGGCCGCTGACGAGGTCCTCATACCCATTCAATGCGAGTACTACGCCCTCGAGGGGGTGAGCCAGTTGATGCAGAACATCCAGTTAGTGCAACGAAGCCTCAACCCTCAACTCGATATCGAAGGTGTGGTCCTGACAATGTACGACGGGCGTACCACGCTCGCAGCGGACGTTGTCGCACAAGTGAGAGAGCACTTCGGGGAGACAACCTATCGGACGGTCATTCCGCGTACCGTTCGGCTCTCAGAAGCTCCCTCGTACGGTGAACCGATCGAGGCGTATGACCCTATGTCCCGCGGCGCTATCGCCTACCGGGAGTTGGCACGCGAGTTCCGGAGGAGACATGGCCGCACGTAAGAGTGGATTAGGACGGGGACTCGACGCCTTGATTCCGGTTGATCACCCCTCAGTTGGCTTCGCCGAGCTCGAACTGGAGGAGATCTCTCCGAACCCCCAGCAACCGAGGAGTCGGTTCGACGACGACGCCCTGGGGGAGATGGCAGCGTCCATCAGCGAAGTTGGAGTGCTCCAACCCGTTGTTGTGCGCCCGGGAGACGCCGACGGAACATACGTGCTCATCGCAGGCGAGCGGCGGCTCCGAGCGGCTGCAATGGCAGGCCTAGCAACGATTCCTGCCGTTATCAGAGCTTCCGAGAGTGACGAGCGAGACCTCACCGAGGCGTTGATAGAGAACATCCAAAGAAAGGACCTCTCTCCGCTCGAGGAAGCCGCCGCGTATCGGAACCTCCTGGAAGATTTTGGTATGACTCATGAGCAGGTGGCGACCAGGGTGGCGAAGAGCCGCAGTGCCGTAACGAACACGCTCCGATTGCTACAACTCCCTGCGCAGATCCAGGGAATGCTCGAACGTGAGGAACTGTCGGCGGGACATGCCCGCGCCCTGCTTTCTCTCGATGACGAGGCGTACGCCGTTCACATCGCCGAACGCGTGGTAGCAGAGGGTTGGCCGGTTAGGAAGGTTGAAGAGGCGGTGAAGAAACGCTCGGTTCCCGGCGTTGAAAGAGGCAGAGGGCTTCCCACGATGAGGCCGGCAGCGATCATCGAACTCGAGGAGCGCCTGTCGGAGCGATTGGCCACCAAGGTGAAGATCACGACCAGCGGAGCGGGCGGACGGATGGTGATCCGCTACGGCTCGCTAGAAGACCTGGAACGGATCTACAGGCAGTTGTTTGATTGACCGCCTTCGGCGGTGTAGTCCGTAGTCCGTAGTCCGTAGTCCGTAGTCAGACCAAAGCGGCTCTTCGGATTTGAGCGGGGTGAAGCCTCGGAACGTAGTACGT
>JAYEIJ010000045.1:26436-45510 GCA_034660035.1 Actinomycetota bacterium
ATCTACAGGCAGTTGTTTGATTGACCGCCTTCGGCGGTGTAGTCCGTAGTCCGTAGTCCGTAGTCCGTAGTCAGACCAAAGCGGCTCTTCGGATTTGAGCGGGGTGAAGCCTCGGAACGTAGTACGTAGAACGACTCGGAGGTCTTGCGTCGGTCGGGAAATCCGCCCGGGTTCTACGCGATCGCCTTGAGAAGATCAGAACGTCACCCACGAACCTCGAAACAAGGACTTCTCCCCCCTGATCCGGGGTCGTACTACGTCATACGTAAGGAGTACTACTGCCTGCAGTCCCCCCCGGTTCCAGCCGACCCCGCCCATTTCCGAAGTGCGGGTTTGCTCACAGCTCACACCTTGTAGCTGGAGACCAGGGATCGGAGCCTCGCGACTTGGGGCTTTCTACTTTCTACTCGCTTCGTCTTCGTCCGGGCCCTGCTCGTACAGATCGATGATCGCTCTTGCGATCATCGATCCCGTCTCGGGGGAGGGGTTGATCACGGCAACTACCACTGCCGGAGAACGGGTTGCTTTCAGGATCGGTACGGCACGGGGGAGAGCCGGAATGCTGAGCCTGGCGGCGAGGTGGGTGGCGATCGTCTTTCCGGCCTCGCTTGTGCTGAGTGGTGTCCCGAAGTAGAAGACCCCTTCGGTGTCGTCGGGGGGAACAGTGATGGACAAGACAACCTGGACGTCGAGTCGGTTCGCCCTCTTCGCGCGAAAGTGTTCATTGGGCGATGTATCAACGCTGCGCGACAACAACACGCGGGCGCCGGAGAGTCGGAGGTCCGACGAGAGATTGGTCGCTGCCGACCACGTCGAATCCGGCGTCGAGATCTCTCCTCTGTCCGGATCCACGTAGATTCGGGCGCCGGTGATCGGCTGAGGCAGCGAATCGATCCACTCGTGATCACGCACCACCTCCCGGCTGGGTTTCTCAGTTGCTTTGGGCATCAAGAGCAGTTCCGTAACGACCTCGCGGCCGGCGAACCCGTCTTCGGCCATTCCCCGGTTGTGCTGGAAGTCGAGCACCGCTCGGAGCGTGTCGGGGCCGAAGAACCCGTCGACCTTACCGGCGTCGAATCCGAGAGCGCCGAGGCTCTGTTGGAGTCGGGAGACGTCATCGCCGCGCATCATCGGCGAGCGCCGGTAGAGCATGCGATCACCGAGCCGAAACCCGGCGTCGACAAGCGTTTGCCAGGTCTCGGGGCCCACGATGCCGTCCACAGGCAATCCGCGATTCTCTTGGAGTTCCCCAACGGCGGCGACTGTGTCCGAACCGTAGAAGCCATCTACTTCGGCGCGGATTCCGAGGGCCGCCAAGCGACGCTGGATATCCCGAACCGCTTCCCCGCGGTCTCCAGAGTGGTAGAGCCTCACGTTCCCGTCACCGGGCGCTCGTAGCTCAGGAGACGAAGGAAGCGATCTCGGCTTCCAGTTGAGCCTTGCTGCGGGCACCGACGAGGCGCTTCTTCTCTTCTCCCGCCTGGAAGATGATCATCGTCGGAATGCTCATCACGCCGAACTGCATAGCCGTTGATGGGTTCTCATCGACGTTGAGTTTGACGATCTGGAGTTGCCCGGAGCGATCTCCTGCGATCTCCTCGAGCGGTCCGTCCATCATCTTGCAGGGTCCGCACCACTCTGCCCAGAAGTCGACGAGGGTCGGCATCGCCGACCCGATCAGTTCGACGAACGTAGCGTCGGTTCCTTTGACGGTGTTCTGTCCCATCTTGACTCCCTCGTGGTCATTGGTCCGCCGACGAAGTCGACAACGGACGATGTTGGATTCAGGTTTCGGTTCGGTCGAGCCAGTGCTCGACGTCGATGGCAGCCTGACAACCCATGCCGGCAGCCGTCACAGCCTGCTGGTAGTAGTGGTCGACGACGTCCCCTGCGGCGAAAACGCCTTCCACAGATGTCCGAGTCGACCCTGCTCCGGTGGTGATGTATCCGGAGGAATCCAATTCCAGTTGGTCCTGGAAAATCTTGGTATTGGGGTCGTGGCCGATCGCCAGGAAGAATCCCTCGACGGGCAGCACCGACTTATCGCCGGTGAGAACGTTCTTCACCCGGAGACCGGTGACGAGGTCGTCGCCCAACACTTCTTCGATCGTTGTGTTCCACAGGACTTCGATTTTCGGATGATCGATCGCCCTTTGTGCCATGATCTTCGAGGCCCTGAACTCGTCACGACGATGGAGAATGGTGACTTTCGAGGCGAACTTCGTGAGGAAGATCGCTTCTTCCATGGCTGAATCGCCGCCCCCAACGATCGCTATCTCGCGATCACGGAAGAAGAACCCGTCACATGTCGCACATGCCGAGACGCCGTAGCCGCGAAGTCGGCTCTCTCCGGGAATGCCAAGCCATCGAGCAGAGGCGCCGGTCGAGATGACGACGGTCTCCGATTCGTAGAGAGCGTCACCGACCCACACCTTGAACGGGCGCTCGGTGAAGTCGACCTTGGTAACGTCGGATGAGACGATGCGGGTGCCGAAGCGTTCGGCTTGCTTACGCATCCCGTCCATGAGTTCCGGTCCCATGATCCCCTCAGGGAATCCGGGATAGTTCTCGACTTCGGTGGTGAGCATCAACTGCCCACCTCGTTCCATGCCTTCGATCATCAACGGATCGAGGTCGGCGCGAGCAGCGTAGATTGCGGCGGTGAGTCCGGCAGGGCCGGATCCGACGATCAAGACCTTCTCGGCCATGGTCACTCCTGTGGTGGCGTTGTCTCGTCTTTTGGATATCTCTTCATCCAAACGAACACGCCGGCGATGAGCAATATGCCCCCGACGACGGCGTATGCAAGTTCCTGTCCGATCAGGGTACCGAGAGCACGGAAGAAACCGACGAGCAACCAGATCACAGCAAGGACCGCGAGCGTCGCTACGACAAGCCCGAGCGCCGTCCACGTAACCGCCAGAGACGCACGATCCACGGTGAGTGAACGGATGCGGGTGGCGAGTTGCTCGAGGAAGTCGGCGATCTTGGCCGGGTAGTCGCTGCGCGGTCGATCGGTCATGTCCCTGGAGGATAGCCGAATGTCGGAACGCTTATCACCGCGTGCTGACGAGCTCCAGGCATGAGTCCACGGCGAAGATCGCGAGGAACGAATTCTCGTCGAGAGAGGAGACAGATACCACGACGGCCGCAGTGCCCTCGTATGTTGTGGTGGCGATGGGGGAGAAAGACGATGCCGTATCGTTGGCCCGCAGCGAATCGAGGCAAGCGTCTATCTGGGAGGCATCAGGTTCGGAGGATTTCGCCGAAGGCGGTTCCTGGCGACCTGTGAGAGAATCCGGATTCGAAGCGAGTTGTTCTTCGAGCACGTCGAGATCGACATCCGACAGATGCGGCAGCGAGATCGGAACTATGACCACGTCGGAAGACGCAGCAGTCGTCGTGGATTCGACCTCATCGTCGGCAGAGGCCCCCTCATCGATGGAGTCCTCTGCTGCCACCGGCGGTGCAGCCTCGGCGTCGTCTGCGAGATCCTCAGCAGTCGCAGCGTTCGGTACGGAAGTGGTGAATGTCGTTGCCTCCGGTGCGGCGGCGTCGGCATCTCCGCTCTCGATTGCTCCGCCGACGTCATCGGCAAGCGGAGAGATCGGTGCGGTCGTGGAGATCTCTGTAGAGAGCATCGCCACGTCCTCCCTCGCGTCATCTTGCGACAGTGCACCGGGAAGGATGACGACTGCTCCAACGACCACCGCTGCGGCCACGGCGAAACCGCCGAGTGGTGCCCACCAACGCTGCCACGGGGAAGGCGCCGCGACCACCGGGACGGGGACATCATCGAGGTAGAGTTGATGTCGGAGCGCTGCGTGCAGCGTCGACCTCTCCTCCGGTGTCATCGACGGCAAAGGAGATGCTCCGAGCGCGGAGAGAGCGGACATCTGCGTCTCGTACGCTGCACGGAGATCGGAGTCGTTCTCGATCCGGGTCAGGGCCGAGCGTTCTTCCTCCGGGGAGAGACGGCCGCCGATCAGGTCGACGATGAGTTCTTGATTGAGTTCGTTCATGATTCACCACTTGGATGTTCAGACCCGGGCGCGAAGTTCCCGAGATCTTTGGCGAGTTGCTTTCTCGCCCGGAACAAGCGGCTCTTCACTGTTCCGATCGGCACTTCGAGGGCATCAGCGGCGCCCTCAAGCGACATGCCATCGAGGTCGACGAGTACCACAGCGGCGCGGAACTCGGGCGTGAGTCCGGCGAGGGCCGCTTCGATGTCCGGTCGTAGTTCTACGGCGTGGAACTCGTCGCCGCTCCGCGGGTCCGACGGGTCGAGGTGCTCCGGTATTGACTCGGTGCGCTTGCGCTGCTGTCGCCGCAAGTGGTCGTAGCAGGTGTTCACGGCGACGCGGTAGAGCCATGTGCTGAAGGCGGCTTGCTCTTTGTACCGGTCGGCCTTGCGGAAGACGGTGAGGAAGACGTCCTGAGTCGCGTCGAGTGCCGCATCCCGGTTCCTCATCATGCGGAGACAGATCGCAAAGACGCGGTCCTCGTGGGCGGCCATGAGTTCGTCGAATGCAGACACGTCGCCTTCGAGGTAGCGGCGAATCAACTCTCTGTCTTCAGAGGAACGGGCGGTCATTGAGACTGATTCTGGTCCGCTCGACGATCGGAGGCGACTCGTACCGCTACGGGAGGAGACGGATTTCCGCGATCGAGGTTCCGTACGCGTCGTCTGTGCGCTGGGGAAGGGAGGTGATCCAGACGAGCCAGAAGCCCTCCTCCCGGTGGGCAACGTCGAGCCGCGTCGTCCCCGTGAGGATCTGTGCCGCACCGATGCGATCCCAGTCGCCCGGCACGTCCGGCAGCGTCCCGTTCCAGGCGACAGTGAAACGGGTCTCCGGCGTCCCTGTGATCTCTATGGCGCCGATAGGGATCGGAGACTCGAGAACGATCCCCACGCCTTCCTTGGTTTCGTCGAGTGGGGCTGGATACGGTTCGGTTTCCCACGACGTCGTTCGTCGGCCGTCCATCACAGAGTCAAGAGTCTCGTCGTTCTCGATGCCGTCGCCGAACGGGTCGTAGATGCTGACCAAGGCCGGTATGGCGTTCTCGGTCGGGGAGTCCATCGTCGGGGCTGTGCTCGTCGGCGCGTTCTGTTCCTGTTCGGCCGGCGCCGCCGGGTAGAGGAACGGCGAGTCGGGATCGACATCGATCGAGAGTCCGAGGACGGAGAGAATGAGAACGATGGCGACAACGATCGCGAACAGGACGAGAGGTTTCAGAGACCACGAATGGTCGACGTCCGGTTGAGGATGCAGCGAGGCGGCGCTGAGAGCTTCGGCGAGGCCCGTGGCGTCCAGGCTCCCGGCCTCGGCCGTTCCGAGAGCATCGTCGACTGAGGAGGGGATCCCTTCGGCAACGTGAGACGGGCGGACGGCGGGGTTGTCGCTGCCCGTGATAGCGGTGCGAAGCGCTGCAGCGAGCGCAGACGTGTCATCGGCCCGGGTGGTGGTGATGGGGACGCGTCCGAAACTCGCGAGGCGCGCAGGGTGGGCAGCGGAGAAGTGGATGGCTCTCGGGTCGATCGCACCGTGGATGCCGCCGCTCGCGTGGAATGCAGCCAAGCCGGATGCCAGACCCGAAGCATTGGTGAGGTACTCAGCGATCGGGAGTGTCTCGCCCGCCTTGAGTCGGTCGGCGATGGTCACAGCGCCGTCCCACTCAGCTACAGCGTACGCTGATCCGTCGACTTCTCCGGCAGCGTAGATCGTCTGAACATGGGGGTGAGAGGTCGCCGCAGCGGCGCGAACGGGAGCTAGAAATGCCGCGACCCGATCGGCGTCGGCATCAGGACCCGGGAATCTGATCAAGACGGGACGGTCGAGGTGCTCATCGGTAGCGAGCCACTCTTCGATGTCGCCATCGGCGCCGAGCCTGACGTTCATCCGATATCGAGAGGGAATGCGAGGGGGCATCGATCAACCTCGACGAAGCACGGCGAGTGGATCGGGGAGCGTGACGAAGCCCTCTGACGCGTACAACGCGATGGCGGCGTCGTTGTCGGTCTGGGTGTTGAGCATCATCGCCCGACTCCCGGCCGACTGCGCGGCACGAGCAGCGGCCCGGGTCAACGAGCGGCCCATCTGGTGGCCCTGCCAATCGGGATGGACGGCGAGTCGTTGGAGATATGACATGGCGTGGCCGAATCCGACGATGGCGAAAGCGACGGGTGATCCGTCCGGTCCGCGAACGATGAGAGACCTGGTCTTTGAAGTCGCAGCGACGGCCTCGGCCATCCCGAAACGATCGAATCTCCAGAAACGATCGAAGGCAGCGTGGTCCACGCTCAGGAGATCTGCGATCGAGTGGTCGGGCGGAGAGATGACGAGGTGGTCGGGTGATGGAATCTCACCGGCGAGGTCGCGACGCATGAATGCCAATGGAACGAACTCAACGAACCCGGCGTCTTCCCATGGACGACGACTGCTCGAGGGGAGAGGGGGAGAGAGGATGTAGGGAGCGCCCAGTTCGTTGAGTCTCTCCGAACACAACTCCAGGAAGGACGACCCGCCACGAACGAGACGCAAGGCGGCATCGGGTACGAGATCGTTCCAGCGACGGGCTTCGGCTCGGGCCCAGCCTCTCCTGAAACGAATCGGCTGCGGCCACGAACCGCGTTGAAGCACCGGAATCGGGCGTTCGGCCATTGCCATGACACCTCCGTGCCGCTGGTGCGAATCCAGCGTACCGTCGATGAAGGGTCCCGCGACCGGGTGCCGTGGAGAAGGGAACGACCTCGCGATGTGCACACGAACCTTCAAGCGTGGGACCATATGGAGATGCGATCCGCACTCGTCACTCATCCGTCAAGCTTGGAGCATGTATCGCCTGCAGAGCACCCGGAGCGACCCGAGAGGGTCACTGCCGCGATCGAGGGTGTCGCGACGAGCGATCTCGAAGCTGTTCGCGCCGAGGCGCGGGCGGCAACGCGGGAGGAGTTGCTCGCTGTGCACGACTCGTCGTTCCTCGATTGGTTGCAGGGATTCTGCGTCGGAGGAGGCGGGTCGATCGACGCGGATACCTACGCCGTCGGGAGATCATGGGACGCTGCACGATTCGCCGCGGGCGCAGGACTGACGGCGATCGAGGCGATCGAGCAAGGCGATGTGGATGTCGGGTTCGCTGTAGTTCGGCCGCCGGGTCACCACGCGGAGGCCGATCGGACGATGGGCTTCTGTCTGATCAACAACATCGCCGTCTCCGCAGCAGCCCTCGTTCGAAAGGGGCGGAGAGTGGCCATCGTCGACTGGGATGCCCATCACGGAAACGGGACGCAGGAGATCTTCTTCCGTTCGCCGGATGTGCTCTACCTATCTCTGCACCACTCTCCGTTCTATCCGGGGACGGGCCGGATCCAAGAGGTGGGGAGAGGACTGGGGATCGGAGCGACGGTGAACATCCCTCTCTCAGGGGGGTCCGATGGGTCCGTATACCGCGGGGCGTTCTCACGGATCGTTCTTCCCATCCTTGACCAGTTCGACCCAGATTGGCTGCTCGTGAGCGCCGGGTACGACGGGCATGCCGCTGATCCCCTCGGTGGAATGGCATTGGTCGCCGAGGACTATGGAGCGATGGCAGCAGCACTCGGCGAGGCGATGAACCGAACGAACACAGTGTTCTATCTCGAAGGTGGATATGACCTTCGAGCGATCCGCGATTCGGTAGCGGCCACCCTCGACGGATTCGCATCGGGTTTGCCGGCACTCGATCCTCCGGACGGCGGCGATGCGTCGATCGACAGCGCCATCGAGGTCCTGTCCCTGTTCTGGGATCTTGACTAGCGGAAGCGAACAGCGACCAGCAGACAGCAGACAGCAGACAGCAGACAGCGAACAGCAGACAGCAGACAGCGAACGGCAGACAGCAGACGGCGGACAGCAAGCAGGGGACGCAGCGGACAGCGAACAGCGGACAGCAAGCAGCAAGCAGCAAGCAGGGGACACAGCGGACAGCCAGAACGAACCGCTCCTTTGCCCTCAGCCCGTGTGTTCGGGCTGTTTGCTGTGGTCTGTCTGCTGTCCGCTCTTGTCAGGACCGCCGCTCCCGTCTCTCCTGCCGGTACCCTCGCAGTGAGATGCCCAACTTCACATGCCAGACGTGTTCCTCGGAGTTCTCTCTGCCGCAGCACGTCCTCGATCGCTACCCGGGTTGGGTCCCGAAACAGTGCCGTGACTGCAAGCCCGCGAGGGGATCGGCTTCCGCTGAACCGATCCCGGGTGAAGACCCTCAAACGGGAGTGTTCACGGACGGCGGATGCGTTCCGAATCCCGGTCCCGGTGGATGGGGAGCCGTGTACGTGGTCGATGGGGAGATCGTTTCAGAGAAACATGGTCACGATCCGGGCACGACCAACAACCGGATGGAGCTGATGGCGCTGATCGAGGGAGCGAAGATGATCCCCGAAGGAACGGTGGTGACCGTCTTCTCAGATTCCAACCTTGCTGTGAGGACGATCAACGAATGGGCGGCCGGTTGGGAGGCCCGTGGTTGGAAGCGCAAGACCGGCCCCGTGGAGAACGTCGAACTCGTTCGGCGTGCGTACACCGTGTTCCGAAAGCGACCGGAACTCGAACTCCGGTGGATCAAAGCACACGCGGGCTACACCTGGAATGAGTACGCGGACCGATTGGCGAATCGGTGGAGGGAGTCGTGAGCGAACAGCCAACAGCCAGGCAACTTGTGTTGCTGTCCGCTGTCCGTTGTCCGCTGGTTGCCGTCCGTCGCGAGACAGAAGGGGCGTCGCCGTGATCCCCCCACGACTGCAGGACCTGTTGGCAACTGGGACTCCAGCGCGTGAACTCTCTGAACTCTTCGCCAAGGCGGGGCACAGCCTCTATCTCGTCGGAGGGAGCGTGCGCGATGCGCTACTCGATCGCACGAACTCAGACCTCGATTTCACCACGGACGCCCGCCCCGACCAGATAGAGGAGATCGTGCGGCCGTGGGCGGCAGATCTGTACCTGGCCGGCAAGACATACGGAACCATCGGAGCGATCCGGGACGGGCGGGTCCACGAGATCACGACATTCCGTTCGGAGATCTACCGCGACGAAAGCCGCAAGCCCGAGGTGACGTACTCGGATGACATCGAGGAAGACCTCTCTCGACGGGACTTCACTGTGAACGCAATGGCGATCCGTATCCCGATCTCGGATGACGACGCTCCTGAGATGCTGGATCCCTTCGGCGGTCTCATCGATCTCCACTCCCGTCTTCTCCGCACGCCGCTCGACCCCCGGATCTCGTTCGGTGACGATCCGCTGAGGATGCTCCGCCTGTTTCGGTTCGTCTCGCGACTCGGTTTCGTGCCGGACGAAGCGGCGCTGGACGCAGTTCGTGACATGCACGACCGTCTTGAGATCGTCTCGGCAGAACGGATCAAGGGCGAACTCGATCTGCTGATAATCGGAGACCACGTTGGCCCTGCGCTCTGGGGCCTTGTCGAAACGGGCCTTGCAGAGGAGTTCATCCCAGAGTTGCCGGCGCTGGCACTCCAGGTCGATCCGGCCCATCATCACAAGGACGTGCTCGCACACTCGATAGCCGTGGTTGAGAAGACTTCGCCCCGTCTCGAACTGCGCCTGGCAGCGCTGTTCCACGATATCGGCAAACCCGACACACGGGAGTTCGGGCCCGGAGGCGTCTCGTTCCATCATCACGAGGTCGTCGGGGCACGCATGACGAGGCGCCGCATGAAGGCGCTCCGCTACTCGAAGAAGACCACTGAGGACGTATCCCGGCTTGTGTTCCTCCACATGCGGCCGCACACTTTCAAGATGGGGTGGACGGATGCGGCGGTTCGCCGGTACGTTCGCGATGCCGGTGATCTCCTCAAGGACCTCAACGAACTCGTGCGGTGTGACGTAACGACCCGGAACAAGCGTCGTGAACGGGCGATCTCAAAGAGGATCGACGAACTCGAAGAGAGGATCGCCGATCTCCGCGAGAAGGAGGAACTCGAGGCCCTACGCCCGCCGATCGACGGAAATCAGGTCATGGAGCACCTGGGTCTCGAACCCGGGCGTCGGGTGGGGGAGATCATGAGGATGCTCTACGAACGGCGAATCGAGGACGGGCCGTACTCAGAGGAGCAGGCCTACGAGATGATCGATCGGTGGGCCGGAGAGCCTTCGTAGACGCTGTGTTGAAAGGGCCCATATCGGGCTCTTCGGATTTGAGCGGGGTGAAGCCTCGGAACGTGGAACGAAGTACGACTCGGAGGTCTTGTATCGGTCGTCGGGGAAGCCGCCCGGGTTCTACGCGAGCGCCTTGAGAAGATCAAAGCGTCACCCACGAACCTCGAAACGCGGACGTCTCCCCCTGATCCGGGGTCGTACTACGTCATACGTAGGGCGTACTACTGCCTGCAGTCCCCCCGGTTCCAGCCGACCCCGCCCATTTCCGAAGTGGCCCATATCGATCCGGGGGCGTCGAACCCCGCTCGTCCTACGCGCTCTTCGGGTCGGACCCTCTGAGTCTCCCAAGCGCTTCCCATCCAGGCGCGGCCGTGAACCAGAGCAATCCGGCGATGCTGAGTGCCGATGTGAGGCACCACATGCAGGTGGCGCCGATCACGAACGGCTCAAGGAACGTGAGATAGACCGAGAAGACGGTGCCGCCGAACGCCGTCGCTGCAACCAGGACAGCGGCTACGTCGGCGAGGCGACCCTTCACAACTCTCGTGACGATCCACCCGACGAGGAGCAAGGCATAGGCGATGACACCGAGGACCCCTATCGGAATGCCGAAGATCGACGCGTACTCGCTTTGTTGAACTGCGTTGCAGTCACCCACAGGTCCACAGACGGCTTCGACCCCGCTTGTTTCGACGCTCGCGAGGTAGAGCGAAACGCCCATTCCTATCACGGCGAGCACGGGCACTATCCATATGGGGCCACCGCGGAGTGATCCGCGGAGAACCATGACGGGGACGAGAACGAGGCTGGCGAGCAATCCAACCAGAACGAGAATCGCAAGACCATTGCCGAGGGGATCGCGAGAGACACGGTCGCCGACCGTCTCGTCTCTGGCTTCTGGAAGAACCTCGGAGGGATCACCGGATGCGTCACTGTTCGGGGGATCATTATCGACCGTTGGTTCCGTATCGGAGGAGACGGGAATCGTCGCGAGGGCGTCTTCAAGACCGGGGATCTCCGGCCACGCGATTCCGCCACTCGCAAGGCCCTCTTCGATGATGCCTGGGAGCTCTGTTGGAATCTCCTCGGATCCGACCAGATAGATATCGTCGACGTCAAGGCGCGGGACACCCGGACGGGCGATCTCGAGCCGCTCTGAATCTTCGGCGAACATGATTCCGCCGGCTTCCACGCTTCCGTCCACCAGGAGGATGTTGAGCGTCCCGTTGGTCATCTCGTAGAAGGCGACTTCCTCAAGAGGGACGGTGTCATCGAAGAGCACCACGGGTTCGCCACCGTACTCCTCGAAGATACCGGGCAGGTGGTCGTTGATGACAAGTTCACAGTGGCCGCATGTTGGTGAGAAGAACATCACGGCCCGGACGACGGGATCCTCTTCCGTATCCGTCTGTGCGAGCGCGGGAGAAGCGGCGATGACGAGCATCGCGATGAGCAGGCTTAGGAGTGTGGCCCTCGGTTTCATGTCCGCATAGCCTGGCGTGCCTCCGGAGATACCGCCAGGGCCGGAAGTCCGGGGAGCAGCAACTCCCGGGACTTCCGGCTCTACTCGCGGTATCGATTCTCTGTCAACCGAGCAGTTTCATCTTCGCTGCAGTGAACTCCGCGTCGGTGAGAAGACCGGCGGTCTTCATGTCGGCGAGCCTTTGGAGTTGGGCCATCGTGTCGTCGGCCGCAGGGGCCGGAGCGACTGCGGGTTGCGGCGCCGGGGCTTGCTGGGTTTGCATGGCGTTCATCTGCGCCTGCATCTCGTCCAACTGAGCCTGGGACTCGTATGCAGCCTGATTCGCCGCGGCTTGATCCTGTGCCGCTGCTTGTTTCTGTGCCGACTTCCTCTGCATGCTCCCACTCACCGCGGTGGCGGTTCCTGCGATCACTGCGGTGCGGGCCATCGTGCCCACTATTCCCGGCCGTCCTCGTCTTCTTGGCATCGTCAGTTCCTCCCTATTCGTCTTCGAGCGCTGCGACGGCGGCCAGAACCTCGTCCGCGACGAGTCCCGGGATCCGCATGTTGGCGAGGAGGATTCCCCCCGAGTCAACGAGTTCGTCCCGCAGCGGTTTGAACCATGTGTGTTCGAACGCAAGCGCCGCCGCAGAAGATCCGGGCACCAGCGCTTCGGCGAAACCTTCCATGTCCTCTTCCGAGATCAGCCCGTTGCTTTCGTCGAGGAATCTACTCAAGGCAGCTACGTCCTGGCCGGGATCAATCTGGTCGAGTTCGATGATCTCGATCTCTCCGTCGTCGTCCTTGAAGATGACAAGAGCATCGACGAGGGTGATGACACCATCGTCAACCAACCGTTCGATCTCCGGCAGGATGCCTCCGGTGAATTGATTGCCGGGGAATCCGATGACCAGCAACTCGATCGGAGCGAGTGCCATTGAGTCCTCCTTGATGTCGGGTACGCCAAGTGTTGTCGCGCCGGTGAGACTACGCAACAACAACCTCCGGCGCCGTACCGAGTGCTGAGAAGATCAGCGGATAAGTGGAGGATCTGCGAACCATGGGCCGGCGAAGCATCTATGGGCGGCTGTGAACCCAGGGTTCGCAGAGCACCTGACGATCGGCCCGAGCGCCTATCCGCGCGTCTTCCGAGTACTCCGACTCAGAATCTCCTGTCTCCCTTCTCCCGTCTCCTGTCTCCTGACCCCTCATCCAACACCCGACGATGGCCTTGCATTAGATTGTGCATATGCGTATATTCTCCGTTCACTCGAGGACTCTTCGTGACCCTTTCCATCGCAATTCTCGGTTCGTCCGGCTACGCCGGCGGTGAACTGATCCGTCTTGTGGACGGTCATCCCGACTTCGAAGTCAAGTATCTGGGAGCGCACTCGTCCGCCGGTAGAACGCTCGGCTCAGTTCATCCGCACCTCGGAGGTGGTGATCGAGTGCTCGGGGCGAACGAACCCGGAGAGGTCCCCGACGTCGACCTCGCGTTCCTCGCCCTTCCACACGGATCTTCTTCGGATCCGGCCATGGCGCTCCTCGCAAGGGGAATCCGAGTCGTCGATCTCGGCAGCGACTTCCGTCTCGATACGCCGGAGCGGTACCTGAACGCATACGGCGTCGATCATCCGTACCCCGACGAACTCGGCAACTGGGTGTACGGCCTGCCGGAGCGCCACCGCTCCGAGATCTCCGATACGGACCGCGTGGCATCCCCGGGGTGCTACCCGACCTCGACGATCCTTCCCCTGGCGCCCCTACTCGCCGCGGGTCTCGTCCGGTCGACCGGGATCATCGTCGATTCGATGTCCGGGGTGTCGGGAGCCGGGAGGGGCGTGCAAGCAAGTCTCCAGTTCGGAGCCGTCGACGAATCGGCGAAGGCGTACAAGGTTCTAGAGCATCGACACCAGCCGGAGATGGAGAGGGCGCTTGATCCGGCATCTGCCGATCCGGTCCAACTCATCTTCACGCCACATCTCGTGCCGATGCAGCGAGGCATCCTCACGACCATCTACGCACCAGCGAGAGAAGGCACGAATCTGGACGATCTTGTGGGAGCACTCGAGGACGCCTACCGGGACGAACCGTTCGTCTCCCTTGTGGATAGATCGCCGGAAACGCGGTGGGTTGTCGGGTCCAACCGTGCGCTGATCTCCGTGCACCTGGACGAACGCACCGGGACAGCGATCCTCATCTGTGCGATCGATAACCTCGTGAAAGGCGCGGCGGGTCAGGCCGTGCAGGCGGCGAATCTGATGAGGGGCCTCGATGAGACCGCAGGACTTCCGACGGAAGGATGGATGCCGTGAGTGTCGTTGAGCCGAAGGGTTTCGCGGCCGCCGGCGTCTCAGCCGGCATAAAGAGCGGGGGAGAACTCGATCTCGCCATCATTGCTGCCCGAGCCCCGGTCCCAGCAGCAGCGGTGTTCACGACCAACATGGCAGCAGCGGCGCCCGTTCGGCTCTCCCGCCGCCATCTTGGATCTTCCCCGACAGCGCGAGCCGTCGTCATTAACTCAGGGTGTGCGAACGCGGCGACCGGGAAACGAGGACGTGCCGTTGCGGAACTGACGGCGAACCGCACGGCGGAACTCCTGGCGTGTGCTCCTGAGGACGTGCTCGTCTGCTCGACCGGCACGATCGGAACCCACATCGCACCCGAGGCCGTGACGGCAGGCGTCGCCGATGCTATCGAGGGACTCGGCAGATCTCACAGCGACGGAACCGCTGCGGCATGGGCGATCATGACCACGGATACCGGACCGAAAGAGGTCGTCGTCAGAGCCGGGGGATTCACCGTCGGAGGGATGTCAAAGGGGGCGGGCATGATCCGGCCCGACATGGCCACGATGCTGACCGTCCTCACGACCGACGCCATCGCGACGCCTGTTGTTCTCGATGAGGCACTACGGATAGCGGTCGACCACTCGTTCCACGCCCTTAACATCGATGGGTGTCCGTCGACCAACGACACGGTCATCGTCCTGGCTTCCGGCGCCTCCGGTTTCGCTCCCGAACCGGAGGATCTCGCTGCGGCCCTGACCGGCGCCTCCGTTCAGTTGGCGCGGCACATCGCCGCCGACGCTGAGGGAGCTTCTCGAGTCGTCACGATCGCGGTGACCGGAGCTGCCGACGATGCGGCCGCCCGCAACATAGGCCGGCACGTCTCGGATTCCATCCTTGTCCGCTCGTCCTTTCACGGAGCCGATCCGAACTGGGGCAGGATCATCGGTGCCCTCGGCGAGGTGGATGAGGAGGTCGACTTCGACGACGTTTCGATCTCGTTCGCAGGAACAACCGTTGCGCGGGGAGGCGTTGGTGTGCCGGTCGACGAAGACCTGGTTGGCGAAGCCATGGCAGGAGATTTCGGTGTGGCGATCAGCGTGGGGAACGGTCCGGGAACGGCTCGTGTGTTCACCACCGACCTGACTCCCGACTATGTGCGCTTCAACGCGGAGCGATCATGAACACCGGCCACGCTGCACCCCACCGCGGCAAGTCGACGATCGCTCGCACGATGGGCAAGGCAAGGATCTTCTCCGAGTCGCTGCCATTCATCAAAGAGTTCCGAGACACGACGGTGATCATCAAGTACGGCGGCTCGGCGATGGTCGACGAGGGCCTGAGGAACACGTTCGCCGACGACATAGCGATGCTCCACTACGTCGGGATCAACCCCATCATCGTTCACGGTGGAGGTCCCCGGATCAGCGAAGCGATGCATCAGCGCGGGGTCGAACCACAGTGGGTCGAAGGGCTTCGGGTCACCGACGCTGAGACGATCCGCGTCGTCCAATCGACGCTCGCGGGGGAGATCAACCCCGATATCGTCCGCTTGGTGAACGCACACGGCTGCGTCGCCACCGGCATCAACGGCCTGGACGGCAATCTTTTCGTCGCTCGTCCGAAGGATGAGCGCCTTGGCTTCGTCGGGGAGATAGCCCGGGTCAACCCCGGTCTGGTCACGAGTCTCCAGAGCCAGGGGTTCGTACCCGTCGTAGCGCCGCTTGCGAGAGGAGAAGACGGCCACGTCTACAACGTCAACGCCGACACCGCAGCCGCAGCGCTCGCAATAGCCGTTGGAGCGAAGAAGCTCGTCTATCTGACCGACGTGGTGGGCCTCTACCGCGTTCTCGGCGACGCGGACACCCTCATCGCACGATCGACCGAGGACGGGATCAAAGAGGTGCTGGCTTCGGGGAGTGTGTCGGCAGGGATGCTCCCGAAGTTGGAGTCGTGTATCGAAGCGATCGACGGTGGGGTTGAGAGGGTCCACATTGTCGACGGCCGCATCCAACACGCGGTCCTCCTCGAAGTATTCACGCCGGAGGGCATCGGGACGATGATCACCAAGGAGCCGGTCCCGTGAGTTCCACCGAGGCCAGGCGGAGACTGGTGACCCGGTTGGTCGCGACTGAAACGATCGAGAGCCAAGCGCAACTGCGCCGTCTCCTCTCCGACTCCGGACATGATGTCACCCAGGCGACGATCTCGCGCGATCTCGATGCCGTTGGGGCGATCAAGGAGTCGGACGCTGGTGTCGCCCGGTATCGGATCCAGGATCCCGACGAGGCTCGTCGCGCACGGTCGGCGCTCCGGATCGCGGTGAACGAGTTCGTTGAGTCGGTGGCGTCAACAGGGTCCGTTGTTGTTCTCCGGGTGCCACCGGGCGCCGCCCACCTCGTGGCAGGGAAGATCGATGCTGCCGGCATGGCGGGAGTGCTCGGCACGGTTGCGGGCGACGACACGGTGTTCATCGCCGTTGATGAGTCAGTTGGAACGGCGGCGGTTGCCGCCGACATTGAAGGAGTATGAAGTGAAACGTGGAATCAAGAAGGTTGTTCTCGCCTACAGCGGTGGTCTCGACACATCCATCATCTTGCGGTGGATCATCGAGGAGTACGGAGCGGAGGTCGTGGCATACACCGCCGACGTGGGCCAGGGCGACGAGGTCGAGGAGGCGCACGAGAAGGCGCTCGCGACCGGGGCCGTCGAGGCGATAACGGAGGATCTCACAGAGGAATTCGTCGAGGACTTCGTGTTCCCTGCCGTGCGCTCCAGCGCCCTGTACGAGGGCTACTACCTCATGGGCACGTCGCTTGCCCGCCCGGTGATCTCGAAAGGCCTCGTGAGCGCGGCAGAGGAGACGGGGGCCGATGCCATCGCCCACGGTTCGACGGGGAAAGGCAACGACCAGGTGCGGTTCGAGTTGTCTGCTTATGCACTGAAGCCGGACATCAAGGTGATCGCGCCCTGGCGCGAGTGGGACATGAAGGGACGGGCCGACCTCGAGGACTACGCGAAGCGCTTCGACATTCCGGTGCCTACGTCGCCCGACATGCCGTACTCCATGGATGCGAACCTGCTCCACATCTCCTATGAGGGCGGAGTGCTGGAGGATCCATGGGCGAGTCCGCCTCCCGGCATGTTCCGCATGACGAAGGACCCCGAGGACGCACCCGACGAACCGGAGGTCATCACCGTTGGGTTCCGGTCGGGGAACCCGGTGTCCGTGAACGGCGTCGAGATGGCCCCTGTTGCCCTGCTGACCCTGTTGAACGAGATCGGTGGACGGCACGGCGTCGGTCGGGTCGACATCGTCGAGAACCGTTTCGTCGGGATGAAGAGCCGCGGGGTCTATGAGACTCCGGGAGGGACGATCGTCTATCACGCTCATCGGGCCGTGGAGTCTTTGACCCTCGACCGGGAGGTGACGCACCTGCGTGACGAACTTTCCAACCGGTACGCGGAGATGGTCTACAACGGGTTCTGGTATTCACCGGAGAGAGAAGCGCTCCAGGCGTTCATGGACGACGTACAGGTCCGTGTCAGCGGTGAGGCCAGGCTGCGGTTGTACAAAGGCCAGGTCGTGGTCGAAGGACGCCGATCGGCGAGCCACGATCTCTACGATGAGGCGACGGTGACCTTCGAGGCCGACGAGGTCTACGACCAATCCGACGCCGACGGATTCATCCGTCTCCAGAGCCTCAGGTTGAGAACCTTCGCAGAAAAGCGAATGGGAGAAGGCGAGTGAAGATCAGCGAACAGCGAACAGCGAACAGCGAACAGCCGGACTACGGACTACGGACTACGGACTACGGACTACGGACTAGCGCCGGAGGCGCCTCATGACTCTGTGGTCCGATCGGTTCTCTTCCGGGCCAGACGAGACGCTGTGGCGGTTCACGACCGACAGATCCGACCGACGCCTCCTCGTTGATGACGTCACCGGGTCGCTCGCCCACGTCACCATGCTCGGCGAGGTCGGCTTGCTCGACGCCGGGGCCGTGAGCAGGATCAAGGAGGGACTCGAGCACGTCCTCGAGGAGGCGCATGCGGGACGATTCGAGTTCCGGGACACCGATGAGGACGTCCACACGGCCGTTGAGCGCCGCCTCGGAGAGCTGATCGGAGAAGACGCCGGTCGGCTTCACACCGGGCGTTCCCGCAACGACCAGATCGCTCTCGATCTTCGACTGTACTTGCGACGCGCTGTCGATCATCGGGTCGAGCAGATCCAGCACCTCGTTCGGGTGCTCGTCGACCGGTCGGAAGAAGCGGGCGACGTGATCGTCGCTTCCTACACGCACCTCCAGCAGGCCCAGGCGATCCCGTTCGGTCACCACCTCCTTGCATACGCCTGGATGCTGCTGCGCGATGCCGACCGGTTCGTCGAGGCGCGAGAACGCATCGACGTCTCGCCGCTCGGCGCAGGAGCGTCGGCCGGGAGTGCGCTGCCGTTGCGCCCGGACCTCGTGGCGGAGAATCTCGGATTCCACGCGCCGTTTGGGAATTCGATCGACGCTGTGTCATCGCGGGATTTCGCTTCGGAGTACGTGTTCTCTGCCGCTCAGGCGATGGTCCATCTCTCTCGCCTGTCCGAGGAACTCGTTCTCTGGGCGTCGGAGGAGTACTCCTGGGCCGAGTACGACGACGCCTACACGACCGGCTCGTCGGCATTGCCTCACAAGAAGAACCCGGATATCGCGGAGCTCGCCCGAGGCAAAGCGGCGACGGTGATCGGGGATCTGACAGGGCTTCTCGCTCTCCAGAAAGGTCTTCCCCTTTCGTACAACCGGGATCTTCAGGAGGACAAGCGGGCCGTGTTCCATGCCGACGACGTGCTCACGACGGCACTCTCGGCCCTGACAGGGATGATCGAGACCGCCGACTTCGATCCTCCTGCACCATCGTCCTGGGTCGTCGCTTTGGACCTTGCCGAAGCCCTCGTGATCCGCGGCGTTCCCTTCCGCGATGCCCACCGCGCCGTCGGTCGTCTTGTGGCGAGTTTGAAGGCCGAAGGGAGGGACTTCACCGATGTCACGGCGGGCGAGTTGGAAGCCACTCACCCTCAGTTGGTCCCCGAGGACCTCGATCTCCTCGACCCGAGAGGCTCGGTCGACGCGAGGAGGTCTCCACGCGGCGGTTCGTTCGATTCCGTAACCGACCAGATCGA
>JAYEIJ010000046.1:0-4452 GCA_034660035.1 Actinomycetota bacterium
CTGACGCTCTGAGAATCTGTCACAGGGATTCCATACGATCGAGTCTCCCGCACTTCCTCGGATCGAGAGGAGATGTCATGGACCTCAACCTCGTCGTCATCGCAGGGCGACTCGCAGCAGCACCGGAGATCAGGGTCTTCGATGGAGGATCAACACTCGTTCGATACCTCGTGACCACGAGAACTGAGGAGCCTCGCAGGCGGATCGACGTCGTTCCCGCCGTACTCTGGGATGCGGACGAAGACGCAACCCGCTTCGAACGGGGGGATCGAATCTGGATCGCCGGCTCGATCCAGCGTCGGTTCTGGAGCGACGACCACAGCCGTCGGAGTCGTATCGAGGTGGTCGCTCATCACGTTCAGGGTGGGGTTGAGCTGGGACTGAAGGACAACGGCTCGATCGAGACAGGGATGGTGAAGGATCCGACTCCGGCCTAGCCTTCAGCGACATGAGAAGAGTGCAGATCGCCTCCGCAACCAGTCTCGCGGCGGCCGCCGGAGCGGCCGTCGCAGATGCGGGCGGTAATGCGGTCGATGCTGCCATCGGTGCATCGATAGCGTCCATGTGCACAGAGATCGGGATCATCGCTCCCGCCGGGAGTGGCTTCATCACAGTGTGGCCCCACGATGGCGAGCCGATCGTGATCGACGGCTATGCAGAGATGCCCGGCCGTGGTCTCTCCGTCGACGAGTTCGGCGGAGGCGGCCGCGAGGTCGAGATGAGCTACGGGGGGCATACTCGAACCATCGTCGGCTGGGGTTCGGTTGCGACCCCCGGGGCATTCGCCGCGTTCGCTGAAGCACATCATCGATTCGGTTCGGTGGAATGGAACGCCATTCTCGAGCCCACGATCAAGATCGTCGAAGCTGGATTCCCCGTCTCTCGAGCTTCTGCCGAGTACCTCGATCACGCACATCGCTCCATCTTCGGTTGGAACGACACGAGCCGTTCGGTCACTCACAGACCGGACGGGAGTCCTGCCGCCGAGGGGGACATCATCGACATACCCCATCTGGCGGACACGCTCCGCTGGGTAGGGGAGGAGGGCGCGTCGATCCTCTACGAAGGGGAGCTCGGTCGGCGAATGGCCGCTGCCGTTCGCGCGGGAGGAGGGATCCTCACCGAGGAGGATCTGACCTCGTATCGCGTCGAAGTCAGGGAGCCGGTCCGGTTCTATCTCGACGAGTGGGAGATCGCAACGAATCCGCTACCTGCCGTCGGTGGTGTGGTCTCGAGCGCGATCCTTCTCCTCGCTTCGTCGCCTCCTTTCGAGGGGTGGATTCCGGCTGAGGTCGATCGAATGGCTCGGATCCAGCGAGCAGTCCTCCGCTACCGGGCCGAGAAACTCGATGACTACGGCACAAGGGCCGAGGCTGCTGAGCGACTCCTGACATACGCCCACGACGGGGACCTGTCGGCCGTAGAGCGGTCGCCGAGCACGGTTCACACGTCGACGGCCGATACCGATGGCAACGGCTGTTCCATCACTCTGTCGGCGGGATACGGCGCGGGCGCCGTGGTGCCTGAGACCGGGATGTATCTCAACAACTCACTCGGGGAAGTCGAGCTTATGTCGGAGGACTACCACGCCCTCGTGCCGGGGACGCGTCTGGTCTCCAACATGGCGCCGACACTTGCCCGTCGCCCCGACGGTTCGATCCTGGCGATCGGGAGTCCGGGAGCGTCGCGTATCACTACCGCAATTGCGCAGGTGCTCCTCAACTTCCTCCATCTTGGCATGTCGCTGCGGGACGCAGTTGCCCATCCGAGGTTGCACGTCGAGGTGTTCGGCGGGAAGCCGATGATCGCCCATGAACCCGGCCTCAATGTTCGCTCACTCGACGGTATGACCGCACGCAGATTCCCGGATCTGGCGATGTACTTCGGGGGAGTGCAAGCCGCAGTGTTCGACCCGATCGCAGGCCTCTACGGTGCAGCAGATTCGCGGAGAAGCGGCGACACTGCTCGCGGCGGTTTCGACTGACCGGCGTTGTCGGAACGACGGCGCCACCGGCCTACGACTTCTGGCTCGCTTTCCACTCCTTCTTCCGGAGCTTGAGGTCCGCCCGATCATCAGGTGTCTCGATATCGGAGATGTTGGGCCAGTCCGGAAGGTAGACCTCCCACCCGGACGGGTGGATCCCGAAACGCCTTCCCAAGACCGCGAGATAGATGCGCGCCTTGTACTCGCCGAACCCTGGCATGGCGGTCAACCGCTTCATGAGATCGTCTGCGTCGTCGGCATCTCTCCAAATGGTGATCGTGTCTCCGTCGTACTCGTCGATGACGAACTGGGCGACCGCCTGGACACGCTTCGCCATGTTGCCGGGGAAGCGATGGATCGCGGGTTTCTCCTTGAAGATGCTTTCCAGCGCTTCCGGATTCAACCCCGCGACCTGCGACGGGTCGAGTTCTCCTCCGAGGCGTTCCTTCAGTCGGTAGGGGCCTGCGAAGGCCGTCTCGACGGGGATCTGCTGATACAGGACGATCCCGATGAGCAACGCGAACGGATCCTCTTCTAGGAGATCGTTGGCCGCAGGATCATCGGTGTAGGGGAGTAGCTGGGACATTGACCGCTCCTGGTCGAGTTCCCTCACCGTAGTGACGGTCGAGGTCCAAGGTAGGGTGCAGCGTGAAGGAGGCACCATGACCGAACGCATCTACTCGACCCGGGCATATGAACGGTCGATGAAGGCCAAGGTCCTCGAAGTGGACCGTGGAGACGGGCGGGTTCTCCTCGACCGCACGGTGTTCTACCCCGGCGGGGGAGGCCAACCATTCGATGCGGGTGAACTCGTGATCGGTGACGATCGCCTCGAGGTTGTTCGCGTGACACAGGACTCGCACGGCGTGTGGCATTGGATCGAAAACGCACTTCCGCCCGTCGGAACCGTGGTGAACGGCGAAATCGACTGGCGTCGGCGCTACACGCTGATGAGAACTCACACGGCGATGCACGCCATGTGCGGGGTTGTCTGGAACCGCTTCAGGAGTCCTGTGACCGGCGGGAACATGAAGCCTGGAGAAGGTCGGCTCGATTTCGAGATACCTCAATGGGATCCGGAGGACCGGGAACCCATCGAGATCGAACTCAACCGTCAGCTCGATCTCGCCCGGCGGATCGAGGTGTCGTTCCTCGACCGCACCGAAGCCGATCGGGACCCAAGCCTGATCAGAACGAAAGTGAGCCTCCTGCCCCCGTCGCTGACCGAGGTTCGTGTGATCGACATCGTGGGACTAGATCGCCAGGCAGACGGTGGAACTCACGTGGATTCAACCGGAGAAGTCGGATCCATTCGCATCACCAAGACGGAGTCGAAGGGGAAGGGGTTTCGAAGGATCCGCTTCGTACTGGATGAGTAGCTACGTGGACGAGGCTCTCGCGTTCGTCGTGATCTCTACCAGAAGCCCCTCGAAGAACCTGCGCAGGGCCGACTCCGCGATGCGGTGCATAGCGACCCGATCCGCCACGGCGCCGATGCGGCCGAGCGGTGGTTGATACGAGGCAAGAAGTGAGACCATCGTCCGGCGATCATCGATCGGTTCGATCTCGAGATCGGCGCTCACGGTCGGGTAGATGTCGGCATGATCGATCGGTTCCCATGAGAGTTGGATGCGGCCCATGGGAAGCGGCCCCGGAACGTCTGAAAAATCGGTGACACGGAAACAGACGTCTTTCACGAGGTGAAGGCCGGCGACGTCAACGTCGAGATGCGTGCTCTCCTCGTGCAGCCAGTCCACGCCGACTCTCCGGGGCGCGTCCAACGCGGGGAGCGAATCCTCCGTCAGGAATCGGCGAACGACGGCGAAGGGAACGGCCACCGCTTTGTAAAGCTGGACATACTGCTCGTGCACCCTCCCATCGAAGCACTGATTCGGTGTCAGCCGTAGGGGCATGGGACCCTTCAATACAGGGACCTTCGTCCCGGAATGCCCTCGAAGTCTCCTCTATCACTCCTGCGGCCGCTGATGAGCGAGGTGCGCATGAATCGTCGGGAAGGCGTCCTTCTCCCGACGGGAATGTCATGGTGGGCGTTTCGCGATCCATGACAAAGATCACCCTGACCTCACTTGGATTGGCCCTTGCTCTTGTTGCGGCGGCGTGTTCGGGATCCGATGTCCATGCCGGTGCCGTGGTAGCCGACGAAGCGCAAGTGTCGACGGTCGCCGTCGACGAGCGCCGCCCGGCCCCTCTCTCCGAGTTCGTGATGTTCGATGGATCGTCTGCCACGCTTGCCGACTACGAAGGACGGCCTCTGGTTGTGAACTTCTGGGCATCCTGGTGCCCGTCGTGCGTCGCCGAGATGGCGGCAGCATTCAAACCAGCGCAAGAGAGTCTCGGTGATGAGGTCGCTTTCCTGGGACTCAACATCCAGGACGACCGAGACGATGCGCTTCGTCTCGTCCAAGAGACCGGTGTTCTCTTCGACCTGGGAGACGACCCCCTCGGTG
>JAYEIJ010000047.1:0-4346 GCA_034660035.1 Actinomycetota bacterium
TACGTCATACCGCCCTCGCCACAGTCCACTCACAGCCGAAGGCACTTCAATCTCCAAGGGCTGCTGGCTCCACGACGACGTCCTGAAGGTCCCGAACCGCCGCCGACAGATGTCCGAGTGCCTCCACGTAGTCGGTCTTGGTCGGTCGCCCCCTGCCGATGTCGATCGCCACATCCTCGGCGGCAGCCTCAAGCCGAATCAGTGCATCGCGGAGATGATCCCACGTCCTCCGGGTGATGAGCACCTCGTCCGGGCCGAGTTCTCTCCGCTTGGCCTCACGGCGTGCCTCGTAGGCTCGTTGGCGGTGGGACATTCGGCAGTAGCGCTGCGGCCGTCCCGGGCCCGCAGCAACCTTGAACGCTCCCCCACACCACGCACAGTGTCGAATTCGTTCTGTCACAGTGATGGAATCCTATCCGGTCTTTCGTCACCGGACCGGGATCACAGTTCCCGACGTCCCATCAGGACGGAGCTCGCCACGATTGAGCCCATCGATAGCAGGACCGTCGTTGACAGCGACCGCCAATAGACGAACTCTCCGCCACCGATCAACGTATCGAAGCTGCCAACAAGATTCGATGGAAGCCACGGATCCGCCTGTGGAATCAGGCCGATGATCCCAAGCGCGATGAGCGTTCCGACGGCGATGAGGGCGGCGCCGGGTACGCTGCGTACGAGCGATGCAACTAAGCCCGTCAGGGCGACGACGAACGCGAGATACACGGAGACGAGCACCGAGGCCGTGACCGTTCCTCCGACGTCTGGCGTGTCGATCAACAGCGACGCACCAACGAAGGCGATCGCAGTTCCGATGCTGAACGAAGCAACTGCTGCCCCCATGTTGATCACGTAGCGCGGCATCAGGATCCGGGGTATGGTCGCCCTGGTGCGCAAGTACACGGCCATTTCCGGCTTGGCATCGAACGCCAGGGCCGCTGCAGCGACGAATGCGACGGCGAGGATTCCTATCTGAAGGGCGTTCCCCAGATACTGCGCCATCGCCAATTCGGGAGTCGGTGGTGGAACCGCTATCTCGATCCCGCCGCCGACTGCTTCGACGATCTCCGGGAGGAACCGGGCCGTGAGCGGGCCGAGCACACCGAACGACGCGAACACGCCGAGCACGATCCACAGTCGATGCGTTCGAACGAGACGGAGGACCTCAAGGCGCCACAGGCTCATCGTGTCACCTCCAGGAACACATCTTCCAGAGTTCGTTCCACGGGAGCGACCGAGATAACCACGGCATCGATGCGGGCGAGGCAGCGAACCAGTTCCCGCTCGATCACGGCAGCACTGCCGGCCGACACGATCACGCTGGCTCCCTCGATCGAGACGTCGGTCACCCAATCGCAGACTCTGAGAGCGTCGACGACCCGATCTCCGCTCCCCCGCACCCGGATCTGGTACGACGGTCGCAATCCGGATCCGCGAACGAGTGCCTCGAGCGTCCCCTCGTACACCAGGCGACCCCGATTGAGGATCCCGATCTCGTCGCAGACTTCCTCGACGTCATCGAGGATGTGGCTTGAGAAGACCACGGTCGAATCGCCGCGTACATCTTTCACCAAGTCGAGCACTTCCCTGCGTCCGGCAGGATCCAGGGCAGCCGCGGGTTCGTCGAGGAGCAGCAGGTCAGGGTTGCCGACCACTGCAGCGGCCAGTCCGAGGCGCTGCAGCATCCCTCGCGAGAATCCACCAACTCGCCGCTGGGCGACGTCCAGAAGACCCGTTCGGTCGAGGACGGCGTCGACGGCCGTCGAATCGGCTTCGGGCAAGGTCAGGTTGCGAGATAGCTCGACCACTTCCCGGGCTTTCATCCATGGATCGAACTTCGGCGTATCGGGGAGCACTGCCACGCGAGAAGCGCCGACTGTGAACGATCCCTCGGTCGGCGTTCGAAGCCCTGCGAGCACACCCAGGAGCGTCGTCTTGCCTGCGCCGTTGGGACCGATCAATCCGTACACGGAACCGCGGCGCACGGAGAGGCTGACGCCGTCGAGAGCGAGCGTCTCGTCGTAGCGCTTGGTGATGTCTGTTGTCTCGATGACGGTCTTCGCCATATTGGAAGCGATGCTACCGGTCCCCGCCGCCGCGGCCGGCCGACCGGGTGTTCGCCGCCTCTGCACTGACGCCAGAAAGGATCTCGAGCACCAGATCGTCCACGTCAGCTTCCGAAGCTACCGCGTAGGCGACCAGCGGCACGCCCTCCAACCTGTCCGCACTCCTCACCGACGCTCTCTCCACGAGTTCGTCACTCCACACCCACATTGTGCGACCTCCCGACACTCCGATCCAACACACCTGCCAAACGTACCTCGTCTGTCAAATGAGCCTGACGGGCGGAAACACCGCGGTGTGGTTCACCCCTCTATCAAGACCGTATCGGGCTGATACGTCGACCACGCGAACCAGAAGGTGTCGAGATGCTCGATCCTCTCCAGTCGGGCGCCCTCGAGCGTTCCCGAGATCGCCTCGCCACTGATGATCCAGGTGCTTCCCGTCTCTTCGTCCACGAACTGCTCGCCTTCAGCAACGAAGGTCAAAGTTCGCCCATCCACGATACGGGAGAAGACACCCGTCGATCCGACGTCACGGCCATCCTCGAGGATCCCCTCGTCGAGCGCCGAAGCTTGGCCGGCCTTCCAGAAGATCACCAGGTCCCGAGTAGCGACGGTGATGTTCGTGGCGCTCGCCTCCCCATCACTGAGTGAGTTCAGGTCGTAGGCCACTGCTTCGTCGCCCAATGAGATCCCGACGACCCGCTGTTTCGCGAGTCCACGGTCATCGAGGGCGCCCCTGAAGAGAAACGGTTGGGTGCTGTCATCGTCGTAGCCCTCGTACGGGTTCTGGCCGTAGGGACGGTCGAAGCCGGTGGCGGTCCAGTCGAGGACCTTGCTGCTCGGGTAGGCGGCTGCGAAGTCCCCCCAAGCCATCAACGGAGATCCGATCGCCTCCAGTTGGGTACCCGTGAGAACTCCCACGACGGCTTTCCCGTCGAAATGGGTCCAGAGTGACTCCGTGGCACGGTCATACATGACCAACGCCGAGGCGAAGAGGCGTCCCGAAGTACCGAATGTCGTCTCAACGCCGTTGATCTCCCTGCGATAGGTGACGGCGGAGTTGCAGAGCGGGCAGTAGGTGACCGATACCGGCACTCCCCCGACGGTGTCGTTCACGATCTCGTGCCAGATCATCGCTCGGATCGGATAGGCGCGAGCATCACCGTTGATCTCGAGCGCGACCACGGATTCGGAGGGATCGAGGATCTCGAGATTGTCCGTGGTGTCGAGAAACACCGGGTCGTCGATCGGCGGAATGCCGTCGGGGGGTGGTCCGCCGGAGATGATGTCGGCGAGTGGCACGAGAGGTTCGGGGAACTCCGCCGATTCGGGGTCGTCTAGAGCAGACGGACCCGACGGAAGCGCAGACACCGGTGCATCAGCTGTTGCCGTGGTGGATGTAGATGCCGTGGTCGACGGGAGCGCCTCCGTCGTGGGTTCTTCAGTGGCGGAACCGTCGACCGACGTGCTGCATGCGGCGGCGATGAGCGCGATCGCGGCGAGCACGGTCAGCATGGTGGTTCGAGTCACGGTGGGTCCTTTCGCTGTTCATCTATCGAACCCCTGCGCGTGACATCCTGTTCCGGTCTGTCGGAAATCGGACAGTGTCGATCCTCCACAACTGGCCACACGGCGAGTCGTTCAACGGGCGCTCAGCCAACGCCGCCGGCGAGCAGTCGCGACTCGGGAGACCTGCGTAACCTGACCATGGCGAGAATCCCCACGACCGGCCCCAATGCGAGCCACGGGAATGCCCACTGCCACCCGAACGCCTCGGCCAAGACAGGGACACCGCGAATCGTCACGAGGGTGAGGAGGAATCCAATCCGATTCCTCGGATCAGGTGTGGTCCCGCGCTGCCGACCGTGAGTGCCCCGACGAGTACACCGAGAGCCATTCCCCGACCCTTCTGGAACCATCCAGCCATCGCCTTCATGCCGCTGGGGTACGCCCCCGCAAGAGCAATACCGGTCGCGAATCGCAGCCCGTAGGCGAGCACGACGGTGTCGCCGCTTATGAAGATGACGGCTCCGTTAGATACCGCCCCGATGAGCGCAGCGACCGTGAAGAGCTTCCTCGCTGCCACCGAGTCGGCCAATCCCGAGATCGCGATCGCAAACGCACCGAAAACGAATCCGATCTGCACAGCCAGGGTAAGCCATGATGATTCACCGACGGAGAGGCCCCACTGGTCACGAAGTTGGGGAGCGACTGCAGCCGCGGAAAACCACAGTGTTAAGACCAACAGTTGGGAGATCGCGATCGCAACCAGCGCTCGCTTCT
>JAYEIJ010000048.1:0-4318 GCA_034660035.1 Actinomycetota bacterium
TGAATCCCATGTAGGGAGTGGCAACGGTGTTCTCGACACCGGTCTGCGAGCCGGCGTAGCCGCGGACGTAGACGATCGGGTAGTAGGGCGGGGCAATCGCGTCGACCATTGTTCCTCCAGAGTGCGTATCTCGATCCTACGCGAGGGTCCCGGGACTCGCGGCGGGATTCTCGCGGTGCACGATCGAGCCACAGATGGCCCTCTGAGAAAGCCGGAATCTCCGAAAGGGGCCGCCGTTCTTACCGCCGGGCGACCGGCACTGAGCACGGCACTGAGCAGGTTGCCGGGGCGGTAGCCGCACCGATAGCGACACTACGCCAGCACAGCACGACCAAGAAACGCGTCCCGGCCGTAGAAGGGGCGCGTATGGTTCGTGTATGTATGACGGTCGAGCCAGACGATGGGAGCAGCCTCTGCAGAAGCAGACGGGCACGGGATCGGCCCACGCGAAGCCACCCCGTTGACAGTTCATACTGCCCGAGCGCATAGACGGCCCTGCACCATCGCGCTGCTCGTAATCCAGCCAGATACCAACACAGGAGGAAACGAATGAAGAAGGAACCAGTGGCAATTCTGGGTGGCATCGTCGCCCTCATCGGAGCGATTATCCCCGCATTGGTCCTCTTTGGCCTGATCGACTGGACACCAGACCAGGTTGCGGCTGCGATGCTCGTCGTATCCACGGCGGCGCCAGTCGTCGGATCACTCTTCGCCCGGACGAAGGTCTCACCCGTCGCATAGACCGTTGCCGCGGTGGAAGGCCGTCCCATCCCACTTGTCCTGCTTGCGTCTCGACGGAGCATTCCACGCGGCGAGACATACCACGAAGACCGCTACGGGGCGGCCCGCCGAGTACGGCGCAGTCGTTGTCGCTAGTACATCGGTGCTGGCTCTCGCGAACAGCGATGCCACGCACCGAGGGCTCCATCTAGTCGGATTCGCTTGGTACGCGAGACCGTATTCGACCAAGCCGGCGAACCTATGTCTGGACGTTGTGCCAGAGAGCCTTGTCTTGCGAGGTCAGAACGAAGAGCTCGAGTCGACCGTTCTGACGTTCTACGGCTCGCATCGACTGCACCGTACGTCCGGGCGGTGATCCGAGGCCGCCCCACTCGCTCCAACCGTTGCTGGGTTTGGTCTGCCAGATATGGCGACAGTCGAGGCCGAGCCCCCCTCCAGACACGCTGCGGATGCTCAGGCCGAAGGCCTCCAGTCGTCCGTCACCCCCGTGAGCGACGGCCAGCGGCGACATCAGCCACTCCCCGGGACCGGGGCTACGGCGCGACGCCCACCCGCTCCAGGGACCACTCCCCGGAGCCGGCTGCCAGCGATGCCGGAGTTCGCCACCGATACCCGGTACGAACATCTCGAGCCGGCCATCCGCATTGCGACTGATGCTCGGGATGGGCAGTCCGGCCCCGCCGGTGGGGTGACCCATGTCGATCCATGATGACCAGGGAGCAGCCTTGTTCGGCGTGGGTTGGTAGGCGAGCCACACCTTGGGCTTCTGCAATCCGAACTCACTACCGCTCGGCACACCTCCAGAGATCACGACTTCGATCCGGCCGTCGGTGTTGGCGACGGCATCCAGGCTCAGAACTTTCACGCCGTTGCCCGGTCCGCCGAGGCTTGTCCAGGAACTCCACGGCCCCTTGCCCGGTGATACCTGGGAGGACGTCCACACCTGATCGTCATCCCCGATCGCGAATACCTGGAGTCGACCGTCCTTGTTCCTCTCCAGGGTCAGCCGACGAAGCGCCACGCCCGGCGGTTTGCCGAGGCTCGCCCATTCGGCCCAGGGTCCCTTGCTTGGCTGCGACTGCCAGCGGTTCCACACTCCCCCATCACTAGCCAGGGCGATGACCTCGAGCCGTCCGTCATCGTTGGACGCCAACTCTGCCGATCGCAACCGGATCTCACCGGGCGGCCGCCCCATTGAGCCCCATCCGATCCAAGACTGGCTCGCAGGAGCCGCCTGATAGCGGTGCCACAGTGACCCGTCCACGGTCACAGCAACGGTCTCGAGCCGCCCATCGGAATTTCGGCCGACAGACATGCCGCTGATGTCGATACCCGGCCGCCCAAGCCCGAGCCAGCCGCTCCATCTGTTGAGTGGATGAGACTCAATCACGACGTTCTGGCGACTCCCATCGCCCGCGACGAGGCTCCCACTGCTCGTGAAACCCTCGATCCGGACTCGACTGCGCGCAGCCTCATGCTGCGGCACCCAGCGATAGGTGTTCTTCCCCGTCGTGCTGGGGACATCGGCCGCGATCACATGCCAGGTGCGTCCGCCGTCGCGAGACTCCGACAAGCGCGTGCGGGTGATCGATGCACCCCAGACGTACCAGATGATGTCGTAGGGGAAAAGACGGTTGATCTTCTCCCCGCCTCCGGGTCGGCTCAGGACAAGATGATCCAGTCCGGTGCCGCCGCCCGGCTGCAAGCGTTCGGCTCCCATCTTGATCAAAGGGAGTCCTTGCCAGATCCCAACGGCCAGTTCGATCGACTGCTGCTGCCAGGTGGTTCCCCAGGTGTTGAGTAGCTTCAAGAATCGCTGACCGGTAGCAGACAGCCGATAGCCGTACGCGACCATCGCGTGGTTGTTGTGCTTCTTGCCCGACTTGGACATCATCCCTACCAGCACCGGTCGCCCGGCGTCGATCTCCGCCTTGATGTCGGACCAGCCCCAGTTGTTGCCCGCGTCGCACACAATCGCAGACGTGGAGAAGTTGTAGCCCTGTGCGTTGATCATCGCGAACGTATCGCCGGCCCAGCTTGGTGGTGTCTTCGTCTTGTCGATGATCTCATCGATGAGATTCGGCACGTTGGCCATGGTGGGATCGTGATCGAACCAGAAGTCGGCCACTTTGCCGTACCCGAGATGAGTGCCCGAGCCGGACGTGTAGTTGTCCCAGTAACAGAACGCCATGGTCCAGGCGGTCGGACTGCACCAGTACGTCCAGTTGATCGGAGGCATCCGCTTCGGATGGGGAATCGTCACGACGGTGTCCCCGGTAGCGCGCCCGGCGGCGGTCGTTGTGGATTCAGGCATGCCGGCAAGGGCTGAATCCCACGCCGCATCGGTGGCGTCATCCGATAGTTGAGTGCGTGCCGGCATCTGATCCAGCGCTTCTGAGAATACCGATGCTTCCTCCAACTCCATCGAATCTGCATCAAGCAGAAGTGTGCGATCGCTCACGACGCACTCCACGAGTTCCTCGTGAGGGTTGGCAAACATCAGCCGACCGAGTCGGGGGTCCTCGACGCTTTCGGTGGCGTCTGCTGCGCGTGACACTGCCACCGCCGCAAGGTCCGCCATGAAGAAGAACGTGGGCAAAACGTTGCTCGTCATGAGAATCGGGCCACGAGTCCGCTGCGCGGACACGTACACGGTGCCGAATCGCCCGAACTCGTCTTCCACCTGCTTCATCAACGCCGGGGTCGCCCAGTGACGCCCCTCGGGTTCCAAGCCCATCTCTCGATGGAGAGCGCCGATGCGCTCGAGCAGCACCCCCACGGCCGGGAAGACGTCGGACTCCAGTGCGAATGGGACCGCATAGGCGAAGGGCCGCCCATCCATCCCGGATATGTGCAGAACGGGTCCGATGACCGCACGTGCGCCCCATGTCGCCTCAGCATGATCCTGGGCGACGCGCTCCGCCTCATCCTCAGTCACGGTGGCGGCATCAGGCTCGAACCCGTCCGGCCAAGTCGTACCCAGCGAGATCTCACGCCGCGGCATCAGTGCCCCCTTTGGCTGCTGGCTCTACCCCAACTGTATGCCCTCGTCGGCACCGTGGCTAGTGCTGTGTCCACCAGCCTTTGCGTTGTTCTGTCGGCCGAGGGCGCCGCTCGCGCTCAGAACCGGTTGTCGCTCGTGTTCAGGAGCCAGTTGCCGAGATTGATGCCGTTGGGAGCCGTCACCGGAATGTCGAACATCGAACCGTTCAGGGCAAAGATCCCGATACCCCGCGGACTCTTCACCAGGATGTTCGCTCATCCGTTTCCCGTGAGGTCCTCGAAGCGCCTGAAACGATTGTCGGTCGTGTTGAGAATCCAGCCTTCGAAGCGGGTACCGTTGGGGGCCAGCAAGGCGCTGTTCATGGTGCCGTCGCTCAACTCAAGCACATGATCTGCCCTACTCGGTGGCAACACGCCATCCAATGTACCCGGATGCGACGGTCGGTGATCCGCGCCCACCGAGAGAGAATCCGATTGGCGCCCCGTCCATCCATCGAGACCACCCCTCCGCGGCAGTCGGCCGAGTCAACCCCCGAACGATAGATTTTCACGGTCTTGTAGGCCTCTCAGCCCG
>JAYEIJ010000049.1:0-4294 GCA_034660035.1 Actinomycetota bacterium
TCTTCACTGCGTCGAGCGTTTGGGTGTTGAACGAGGACACGAGGATGCGGTTGCCGGTGTCATGATCGGCGATCCACCGGACCACTGCGAGGCCGGTGCGGTGCGTGGGGTCGTAGTCGGCTTGGCCGTAGAAGTTCTTGATCTCGATGTTGAGGAGAGCGCTCGGACCGAGTGCATCCCAAGCCTCGTCGAGGGTCGGGACCCAGGGAGTCGTCGTCTTGATCTCACGGAGATCGAGTTCGATGAACGGTGTGGCGTCGAGTGCGGCGCGATCATCGTGGGAGATCACAAGGGCACCGTCCCGGCTTCTGCGAACGTCGAGTTCGACACCGTCGGCACCCTGCTCCACGGCGAAGGCGCACGCCTCGACGGTGTTCGGACGAACGTTCACCGAAGCCCCGCGATGGCCGTAGATGAGCATGGAGCCATCATAGAGATGGAGCGGACAGCCAGCAGAAGACGGCAAACAGCAAACAGCAAGACCATCGGTCTCGTACGTTTGGCTCTGGCTGTTTGCTGTCGTCTGTCCGCTGTCTGCTTACGGCTTGCGGCTCACAGCTCTCGACCCGCTATCACCGTTACCATTCCGAACCATGAAGCTCTACAACACGCTTGAGCGAGATATCGTCGAACTCCGGCCGCGCGATGAAGGCAAGATCGGGATGTACGTCTGCGGAGCAACCGTGCAGTCGGCTCCGCATCTCGGCCATGGTCGCTCCGCCGTCGCATTCGACGTCATCCGTCGGTATCTCGAGTGGCTCGGGTATGAGGTCACCTGCGTTCGCAATGTCACGGACATCGATGACAAGATCATCGATGCGGCGATCGACGAAGGGGCGACGACGGACACCATCGTCGAACGCGCATACGCCGCATTCGATGAGGCGCATCGGAAACTCGGTGTGAAGGAGCCCACCGTCGAGCCGTGGGCTACGCATCACATCGATGAGATGTTGGAACTGATCGGGCAGCTTCTCGAGACGGGCCACGCCTACGCCGTTGACGGGGATGTCTATTTCTCAGTCAGGTCCTATCCGGAGTACGGCAGGCTCTCTCGCCATGATCCGAGCGATCTCCGATCCGGGGCACGGATCGACCCCGATGATCGAAAGCAGGATCCGCTCGACTTCGCCCTCTGGAAGGCGGCCAAACCGGGGGAGCCGTCATGGGAGGCGCCCTGGGGTGCTGGTCGTCCCGGGTGGCACATCGAATGCTCGGCTATGGCGCGCAAATACCTCGGTGTCGGATTCGATATCCACGCCGGCGGCCATGACCTGATCTTCCCCCACCACGAGAACGAGATTGCCCAGTCGGAGGCCGCAACCGGCGCACCATTTGCGACCTACTGGCTCCACAACGGGATGATGAATCTGGAAGGCGAGAAGATGTCCAAGTCGACGGGTCACGTCATTGACCTGCTTGAGGCGCTCGACACTCATCAGCCGACCGCTGTTCGCCTTGTATATCTGCGAACGCACTACCGCAAGCCTCTGGACTTCTCCGAGGATGGCCTGAGGGATGCCGAATCTGCTCTCGGTCGGCTCTGGGGGTTCCGACGACGTGCGCCGGGGCCGATCGAAGGCACGCCAGACGAGCAGATCCTTTCACGCTTCCGGTCGGCGATGGATGATGACTTCGACGTGGCCGGTGGCCTTGGCGTGCTCTTTGACGTGGTTCGTGAGGGCAATCGGCGTCTCGATGCCGGTGAGGATGCCGGCGCCTTGATCGCCGCGTACGATGAGATCGTCGCGGTGTTCGGACTCGGCGAAGAGGCCTCCGATCTTGACGACCTCGGTACCGAGATCGCCGCGATCGCTGAGAGGCATGGCGCTTCAACAGGGACCATCGACGGTCTCCTGGAGACCAGAGACCGGGCTCGTTCCGAGCGGGATTGGGCATTGTCAGATGGGATCCGCGACGACCTGGCGGCCATCGGTATCGTGGTGGAGGATGCGTCAGATGGCTCGCGCTGGCATCGGGGATAAGGTCGAAGGCTTCCACGCTGTTGCGGCTGCCATCAACGCGGGGCGTGCCAGGACGGTTCGAATCGAGCAACGGCGCCTCAAGCGGCCCACATACGCAGCGCTTGCCGATGAGGCCCGAACTGCTGGAGTCCGCGTCGAGTTCGTCGACGACGTGCGCGATACCGCTCTGACGTCTGCCCCACAAGGTGTCGTGGCCGCCTGCCGACCCAAAGAGGTTGTGTCTCTGGAAGAGGCTGTCGCCGCGACCGATCCGGCCGCGCTGCTCGTGTTCGACCACCTCGAGGACCAGCGCAATCTCGGGGCCTCGATCCGGTCTGCCGTCGCTGCCGGACTCAGAGCCGCGGTGGTCCCCAGACGACGGTCCGCACCGATCGGTGCCGCCGCATTCAAGGCGGCCGCCGGAACGTTGGAGGATGTCGCGCTCGTGGAGGTGTCGTCCATCCCGGAGGCGCTCCGCAGGTTGGAGCAGCTCGGTGTCTGGCGGGTCGGTCTCGATGGGTCGGGGGAGCGGTCCCTGTTCGGGTTTGACCTGTTGGCCGAGCCGGTCGCTCTTGTAGTTGGGGCTGAGGGGAAGGGACTCCACCGTTTGACCGCCGATCGCTGTGACGCCATCGTGCGGATTCCCCACGCAGGACCGGCCGAGAGCCTCAACGCCTCCGTGGCGACAGCGCTCGCAGTATTCGAGGTCTCCAGGGTCCGGGGTTGGGTATCCTGACTCCTGCGCCGGGTTAGCTCAGCTGGCAGAGCATCTCTCTTGTAAAGAGAAGGTCATCGGTTCGAATCCGATACCCGGCTCCGTTGAGAACCCTTGGGAGGCAACGATCTCCCGGGGGTTTCTCGTTTGCTTGCCGTTGGGATCGCGGGTTTGGTCCGCATCTGGTCCGCATCGCGACCGAAAACTCGGCTCACGCTGTCGCCTTCCTGGCTGCTGTGAATGCTGCGTCGCGGGCGTCTGTCACCTTGGTGCGGTCCTCCGGGTAGAGGTGTCCGTAGCGATCCATCGTGATCACGATTGAACTATGCCCCAGGTGCTCCTGTATGACTTTGGGGTGCGCTCCTTGGGCGATGAGGATGGACGCTGCGGTGTGGCGCAGATCATGGATTCTCAGTTTCGGGTCGAGGTGCGCGACTTCACGTGCCGGTGCCCAGACACGGCGGCGGAAGTTCGACCAGTCCATCGGTCCGCCTGCTGAGTTCGTGGAAACAAGTGCGTCGGGTTCCGGCGGTACGTGTTCGAGGTGTGCGGCGATCATGGCGGCGAGGAACGTCGGGATTGGAACCGTCCGGGTCTTGCCGTTCTTCGGCAGGCTGAAGACCTTGGAGTCGTGCACGTTGGTCGCTGATTCTGCGATGACGAGTTCCCGGCGGAGGAGGTTCACTCGGCCCCGTCGCAGCGCCGTCGCTTCGCCTTGTCGGATGCCTGCGTAGGCGAGTGTGTAGATGAGGGCTTCGTGTTCGTCGGGGATGGCGTCGGAAAGTCGTTGCACCTCGTCGGGGGAGAGGTACAGCATCTCCTTGCGTTCCACGCGCGGAAGCGACGCCCCCTCTGACTGGTTGTTGGGCAGCATCCTGCTGCGGATTGCCGCCTTGAATGTTTGTGACAGGAGGCTACTGACACTCTGCTGACAGGGTTGTCGTGTCTATTCCGTCGCAATGCAGCACGCAGCCAGTATTCGTGACGGCCGAGAACTCGATGGCAACGACGAACCCAAGTTCTTCGTGGAGTGTCCGGATATCGATGTTCTACCAACTCTGTGCCAAGGGTTCTCCCACACAATCCGTCACATGGACCAGATCCGAACGAGGAACGACACGTCGAACCGTCCCCGACGGCAGAACAGCCCTCGCGAGCTCCGCGCCGACCCTGTCACAGCGATCGCGCACGTGGAACGAGTTGCGGCCGGTGAACTGGTTAACCGATTGAGGTGATGCTGATGGCGCTAGATCGAGGGACGTTGACGAGGATCGACCGGAGGGTTCTTGCTGAGTTGGCTCACACTGGTGGATCCCAGGCGGTGAAGGTCCCGGTCTCTGATGCGGTGTGGTCGACGTGGCGGAGGTACTGCGAGGCGATTGGTCTTTCGATGGGTGAGGGTGTGGCGGGGCTCATTGCCCACGAGCTCGAGACCGTCGTTGGCGCCGGGGGCGACGCGGGTGATGTCTTCGCCGACCAGGTTGCACGCCGGGCGGAGGAGCGGGCGTCCCGGCTCGATGTTCGGGAGCGGGAACTCGGTGCTCGCGCCGATCGGCTGAGGAAGAAGGAGGTGCACCTCGCTGTATGGGAGCACCAGATCCGTACCCAGGGAATG
>JAYEIJ010000050.1:0-4259 GCA_034660035.1 Actinomycetota bacterium
GTACATGGCCAACGCTGAGTCCATCACGTCGGAAGACGGTGGTCTCACGTGGACCGTCGTCCTGAAGGACGGTTGGACCTTCCACAACGGCGAGCCGGTAACGGCCGCGTCGTACGTGGATGCCTGGAGCTTCGGCGCCAGGTCGTCGCTCGGCTTCCAGAACAACGGCTTCTACAAGAAGTTCGTTGGCTACGAAGAGCTGAACGCCGGCTGATCCAGTTCGGATAATCGATAACGATGAGAGGGGCGGCCTGCGGGCCGCCCCTCTTGCGTGCCATGTGAACCCTCGAATCACTGCGATGTTCTTGACCCCGGCCCGAGTTCGCATTGACCGAAGGCGGTCCGTTACAATGCCAGCGGCCAGGAACGGATCCCGGGAGGCAATCGGTTGGGTCGCTATCTGATACGACGCTTGCTCCAGTTCATCCCGGTGTTCTTCGGTGCCACGTTCCTCATCTTCGCACTCGTCTTCATCATGCCGGGCGATCCGATTCGCGCCCTGTCGGGTGACAAGCCTCTCGCACCCGAGGTCGTGCAGGCGCTCCAGGAGCGCTATCACCTCGACGAGCCGTTCTACAAGCAGTACGCGATCTACATCACGAACGTGTTCCAGGGAGACTTCGGCACGGATTTCCGCGGCCGCCCGGTCAGTGAACTCATGGCGGACCGATTGCCGGTCACGATCAGGCTTGCGCTCCTCGCGTTCGCGATCGAGGTGGTGATCGGCCTAACGGCCGGGGTTGTCGCCGGGGTGAGAAAGGGGAAGTTCTTCGATTCCCTTGTGCTTGTGGCAACGCTCGCTGTTCTCTCGATCCCCGTCTTCGTACTGGGTTTCATCGCCCAGATCATCTTCGGCGTGAAGCTCGGCTGGTTCCCGATCTCGGGCTACCGGGAAGGGTGGATGAGTCTGATGCTGCCCGCCTTCGTTCTTGCCTCCCTCTCGCTCGCGTACATCGCCAGATTGTCACGAACGAGCCTGGTGGAGAACCTCCGGGCCGATTACGTCCGCACTGCGAAGGCGAAGGGCCTGAGTTCCCGACGTGTGATCGGTATCCACACTCTGCGCAACTCGCTGATCCCCGTCGTCACGTACCTCGCCGTCGACCTCGGTGCACTGATGGGTGGGGCGATCATCACCGAGACGATCTTCAACCTGCCGGGCCTCGGTCGCGCCGTCTTCGATGCGACTCGCTCCCAGGAGGGGACCGTCGTCGTTGGTATCGCCACGTTCCTCGTGATCGTGTACATGGTCGCCAACCTGCTGGTCGACGTTCTCTACGGCGTGCTCGACCCGAGGATCCGCTATGAGTGACAAGCAGGACACGCCGCGCGGCGACTCTGACCCGTCGGGCGAAGAGCCGGTCTTGTATGCCGATACGGTCGGCGAGTACGTGCCGAGCGATGTCGTTGGGCGACAAGCGGCCACGGCGGAGCACGACGATCAGTCGGCGTTCCGGCAGTCACCGGTTCTCGATGAAGTAGTCGGGGACCTGCCTCGGACTGCGAGCCTGTGGGGCGACGCGTGGCGCCAACTGCGCCGCCGACCCGTCTTCATCATCTCCGCGATCCTCATCGTGATCCTCGTAATCATCTCGCTCTTCCCCGGTCTATTCGCGACGCACGATCCGAGGGACTGCAACCTGATCGACTCCTTGCTCCTGCCGAGTTCGGAGCATTGGTTCGGTACGGATCTCCAGGGCTGCGACTACTACTCGCGGACCCTGTACGGCACTCGAGTCTCGATCTCGATCGGAATCATCGTCGTGTTCTTCGTTACGATCATCGCGGTGATCGGTGGCTCCGTGGCCGGCTACTACGGTGGGGCGACCGACTCGATCATCGGACGCATCACCGACATCTGGTTCGTCATCCCCACGATCCTCGGCGGGATCGTGATCTTGAGCTTGATACGATCGAGAGGTATCGCCACCGTGAGCCTGGTGTTGATCGTGCTGGGCTGGGCAACGCTGTTACGTCTCGTGCGATCTTCGGTCCTGGCCGTCAAAGCGAACGACTACGTCGACGCGGCGCGGGCCATGGGCGCAAGCAACCCGCGAATCATCATGCGCCACATCCTCCCCAACGCGATAGCCCCGGTGATTATCGTCTCTGCCATCTACGTGGGCGTGATCATTGCCGCAGAGGCCGCGTTGTCCTTCCTCGGCGTCGGGCTTCAGCTTCCTGCCATCTCGTGGGGTCTGATGATCAGCGTCGCACAGCAGCGCATCATCACGGCACCGCATCTGCTGCTGTTCCCCGGTGCGTTCCTCAGCGTGACCGTGTTCTCATTCATCCTCATGGGCGACGCCTTGCGCGACGCACTCGACCCGAAGTTGCGCTGATGGTCTCCAACACGAAAACCAACACCGAAATGCTTGGGGACTTCCCTCTCGATCCGTCGGCACCGCTGCTCGAAGTAGACGATCTCCACGTAGAGTTCCGCATCGAGGACGGCGTGGTGAAGGCGGTCAACGGCCTTTCCTACAAGCTCGGCAAGGGCGAGACGCTGGCCATCCTCGGTGAATCGGGGAGCGGCAAGAGCGTCAGCGCACAGGCTGTGATGGGGATCCTCGACACTCCGCCCGGATTCGTGACCGGGGGAAGCGTCAAGTTCCGCGGCGTCGAACTGTTCGCACCCGACAAGAAGACCGGTGACCTCGACCACGTAGTACCTGAGGTTCGCGCCACCCGCATCGCCATGGTGTTCCAGGATGCGCTGACGGCCCTCAATCCGGTCTTCACGGTTGGATGGCAGCTCGGCGAGATGTTCCGGGTGCATCAGGGGGCATCTCGCAAGGAAGCCAAAGAGAAGGCCATCGAGATGATGGAGCGCGTCAAGATTCCCTCGGCGCGGGAAAGAGTGAATTCGTATCCCCACGAGTTCTCCGGCGGCATGCGCCAGCGTGTCATGATCGCGATGGCGCTCTCGCTTGACCCCGACGTGATCATCGCGGACGAGCCGACGACGGCTCTGGACGTAACGGTGCAGTCACAGATCATGGAACTGCTGGGCGATCTGCAGAAAGAGACGGGGATGGGCCTCATCTTGATCACCCACGACCTTGCCGTTGTGGCCGAAGTGGCAGACAGAGTCGTTGTGATGTATGCAGGCAGGCGCATGGAGAGAGGCGAGATCGATGACGTCTTCCATCGTCCGGCGCATCCGTACACGCTCGGGTTGATGGATTCGATCGCTCGTCCCGACGTGCACCTGGATCGGCTCAAACCCATCCCCGGTTCGCCACCGGATCTGCTCGCCATACCGTCCGGGTGTCCATTCCATCCCCGGTGCTTCCATGCGAAAGAGCGCTGCGCCAAGGACATCCCCGAACTCGAGACCGTAGGCGAAGGTCACTCATCAGCGTGCTTCTACTGGCAGGAGGTGCAGGTTGAACTCTGAGCAGCGCACCGATGAGCCGCTCCTGCGGGTCGTCGACCTCAAGAAGCATTTCCCCGTAACGAGGGGCATCGTCTTCAAGAAGACGATCGGCACCGTCCAGGCCGTTGACGGAGTGTCGTTCGAACTCCACGCTGGCGAGTCGCTCGGCCTCGTCGGCGAATCGGGGTGCGGAAAGACGACCACGGCGCGAACGATTCTGAGACTCGAAGAACCAACATCCGGGGAGGCCTACTTCCAGGGGCAAGACATCTTCAAGATGTCCAAGTCCGAACTGCGCGACCTTCGGGGCGAGATCACGGTGATCTTCCAGGATCCGTACGCTTCGCTCAACCCGAGAATGACCGTCGGCGACATCATCGCGGAACCATGGACCATTCACGGAGGCGTTGGGCGCAAGGATCGGAAGAAGAGGACTCAGGAACTCCTCGAAGTCGTGGGCCTCAACCCCAACAACGTCAGCCGGTATCCGCACCAATTCTCGGGTGGTCAGAGGCAACGCGTTGGAATCGCACGAGCGCTTGCGGTGGAGCCGAAGATCATCATCTGTGACGAACCGGTGTCCGCGCTCGACGTTTCGGTGCAGGCCCAGGTCATCAACTTGCTCGAGGACATCCAGAAGGAGTTCGGGGTCGCCTACCTCTTCATCGCTCACGATCTCGCCGTGGTTCGTCACATCGTCGATCGACTGGCCGTCATGTATCTCGGCAAGATCGCCGAGGAGGGCGACGAGTACGACGTCTACGACCACACGGCACACCCGTATACCCAGGCGTTGCTTTCCTCGGTCCCCGTCCCCGATCCGAGGGGGAGGGAGACCCGGAATCGGATCCTGCTCGAGGGTGATGTTCCAAGCCCGGCC
>JAYEIJ010000051.1:0-4222 GCA_034660035.1 Actinomycetota bacterium
TCTTGTCCGTTGGCGGCACCGCCGACGTCCTCTCCGCCACTGGCTGCTGTCGTCGCCGTCGTGTCGCTACTCGTGTCGCTGTACCCGCATGACGCCGCCACAAGGGCGAGTGCTGCAAGAAACAGGAACCAATTCGTTCTCTTCATGGTTACGCAACCTTTCGTATGCCCCGGTCGTCAGCGGGCATTTTACCGCGGTCTCCCGACCGTCCCTCCCGAACCTACGTCCATGCCTGGTCTGACCCGAGGGCCGACAGGCATAGAGCATTGTATTCGATTGCCGCAAGACATGAGAACCGAGCATTGAGCTGCCAGCTGCCAGCTGCCAGCTGCCAGCTGCCAGCTGCCTGCCCGGTTCGGTCTTGCTACTTGCTACTTGCTACTTGCTACTTGTGTCCTGCCACTTGCTCCTGGGTTCGTAAGAGCCCCACCACGATCCCTTCACATACCGCCCTCCACGACGCGTCGATGATGTTCTGGTGTACTCCCACTGTTCCCCATGAGCCGTCGGCGTCGCTGTGGCGGCAGAGGACACGGACCCTTGCTGCCGCCCCGTCAGATGAATCGAGGTCGCGTACCCGATAGTCGGTCAGGTGGATGTCGGTCAAGAAGGGGTAGGCATCGCAAAGAGCGGAGCGCAACGCCCCGTCGATCGCCGCGACCGGGCCGTCCCCCTCTCTCGTCGTAACGATTCGTTCGCCGTTCACGAAGACCTTCACCGTTGCTTCGGCCGTGACTTCGCCGTCCCGGTGCTCGACGAAAACGCGGTAGGACTCGAGATCGAAGAACGGCTGCGTCCATCCCTGTACCTCGCGCGCGAGCAGTTCGAATGATCCACCGGCGGCCTCGAAGTGATAGCCCTCATGCTCAAGGGCCTTGATGCGGTCCACGATCGCCTGTGCTTCTTCGGAAGAGAGATCGAGGCCGGTCTCCTGCGCCTTGGCCAGGATCGTGGAACGGCCGGCGAGTTCCGATACGACCATGCGGGTCGAGTTTCCGACGGACTCGGGAGGGAGATGCTCGTACGCATCCGGGCGACGGGCCAACGCCGACGTGTGGAGGCCGGCTTTGTGCGTGAAGGCAGAACTTCCGACGAACGGCAGGTGATCGTCCAACGTGAGATTGACGAACTCTGCGATGTGATGAGCCACCCGGGCCAGGTGGGGGAGGCGATCGCGTGGGACCGTCTCGTAGCCCATCTTGAGTGAGAGGTTGGGGATCACCGAACACAGGTCGGCGTTGCCGGTTCGCTCGCCGTACCCGTTGATGCACCCTTGCACCTGGGCGACCCCGGCGTTCACAGCCGCCAGACTGTTGGCGACCGCCGTTCCGGAGTCGTTGTGGAAATGGCAACCGAGCATCGCATCGGGGATCATCTCCGCCACCTCGCCGACGATCCGTTCGGCGTCGTGTGGCAGCGTGCCTCCGTTCGTGTCACACAGAACGAGTCGTTCCGCTCCGGCATCGTGAGCGGCTCTCAATGTGGCAATGGCGAATTCGGGATTGGCCCGAAAACCGTCGAAGAAGTGCTCGGCGTCGAAGAAGACCCTGCGTCCCAGCGACCGGAGGTGCTCGACCGAATCGGAGATCATCGCGAGAGCCTCTTCCGGTTCCGTCCGGAGGGCGTGCTCCACGTGGTAGTCCCACGACTTTCCAACGAGACACACGACCTCAGTGCCTGCTGCGACGAGCGCAGCCAGTTGCGGATCATCGGCAGCAGATCCGCGGGGACGGCGCGTCGATCCGAATGCGACGAGTGTCGCGGTCTCGAGGTCGAGTTCGGTGCGTGCTCGCTGGAAGAACTCGTCGTCCTTCGGATTCGCACCCGGCCATCCGCCTTCCACATAGGCCACACCGAGGTCGTCGAGGAGGCGGCTGATCGCCAGTTTGTCTCCCACCGTCAGCGAGATGCCCTCCTGCTGCGTGCCGTCTCTCAGCGTCGTGTCGTAGATCTCGATGGTTGTCATGGTTGTGCTCCGGATAGAGAAAACCCCCCGCTGGGCGGAGGGTTACGGGCGCACACGGTTCGTGTGCACCTAGGTGATAATGATCGTGGTGGTCGCTGAGTGGGTCATGGGTCGACGAGTATGGCTGGTCTCGTGTGCCGCGTCAACGGCTGATCTCTCTGGCGATGAGACCGGCGTACGCTGCGATACCCGCAGACGTGAGATGAACACCGTCTTTGACGAAGTACTCGGGGTGGTTCTTCGCCGCACTGTGCCAGTCGATCAGGAACGCCCTATCCCATCGTTCGACGCCGGCTGCGAGTTCGTTGTTGACGTCTCCTTCGTAGCGGCGGGGAACGCTTGCGTTGACGAAATAGACGCGGTCGGCGGCTGCGAGGGAGATCATGGCATCGTCGAGGTGCGCCGCGCTGAACGGACCGTTCGTGCCGAGGTGGATGACGACGACCTCTCCGAGCAGCCCCCCGGTCCGGTATTGCGTGATCACGCCGGGCACCTGCCTCATCTGCCTGCTGACCTCGCCATCGACGAGAGCGTCTTCAACAGCCTTCTCAAGACCGACCTTCGCTCCGAGCATGACCGAATCGCCGATCATGATCGGGGGAGGCGTGACCGCCGGAGGGGTCGACATGGTTGTGGCCGACGGTGTTTCCGTCTCGGTCGCGGCCGCGGTATCGGCCACTGCCGGAGCCTCAACGGCGGACGCGGCGATCTCCTCGATGGGGGGCGGAGCGGACGAACCCTGAACCAGTCCGATCGTGAGGCCGAGGACGAAAACTCCGGCGATGACCGGCCACAATGCGGCAGTCTGCGGCGAGCGGCGCCGCAGCGGCTCTGTGACCCATGCGATCCAGGGTTTGAAGCCGCGCCTCCGGATCGGCTGCTCAATCCAGCGGTAGGAGGCTTCCGTGATAGCGACCGTGACCAGGACCTGAGCGACGAGGGTCGTCCAACGGCCCCAGGGGACATCGATCTCCGGGCGCATGAGCACGAAGACCGGCCAGTGATAGAGATACAGGCCGTACGAGCGTTTGCCGATCCATACGAGTGGGCGGTTCCCCAACACGGGGTTGAGCGCACCCTGCGGGTGGACGGTGACGGCGATAACGAGCGCTGTGAGGATCGAGACGAGGAGGAACCCGCCGCGGTAGAGGAAGACGTCGTACTCGCCGATGGTCAACAGGGTGAATGTCAGGGCGCCGAGGGCGGCGAAGCCCACGACGTTGAGGATGATCATGCCCCGTTTGGCGAGTTGCTTCGTGAACCGCCACGGCTGCCACGCGAACGCCAGCGCCACACCGACGAAGAGCCCCGATGCCCGCGTATCGGTGCCGAAGTAGACGCGGGACGGATCCTCGTATGGAACGTAGAGGAGCCACATCAGAGCGGTCGACGCGACCACAGCAACCGCGGAGATGCCGATCAGGCGGCGGGCCGTCTGTCCGTAGCCCTTCGAGCGCCGGGAGAAGAGGAGCATTGCCCCTGCGAAGATCAGCGGGAAGAAGAGGTAGAACTGCTCTTCGACGGCGAGCGACCAGAGGTGGCGGAGGAGCGGTGGCCGAGCGAAGGCTTCGAAATACGACTCCTGGCGGAAGATCATCAGCCAGTTCGTCGAGTAGGTGAGGGCGCCGAGCACGTCCTGGTTGAGGCGGAACAGGGCGTCGCGGGCGAAGAGCAGAGCAGCCGTTACCACGAGGAACAGCAGCACCGTCAGTGCGGGCAGGAGGCGGCGGGCCCTTCGGGTCCAGAACTCCTTCAGGTCGATCGTGCCGGTGCGCACTCGTTCGAGGATCAGCAGCGATGTGATGAGGTAGCCGCTGATGACAAGGAAGACCTCGACCCCTAGGAACCCACCGGGGATGAAGCCGAACTCGGCGTGATACAGGATGACCGCGACGACAGCGATGGCGCGCAAACCGTCGATCCCGGGCATGTACGGGAGTCGTTTCGGAACCTCGCGGGGGAGGAGGTCCTGCATGTCCGCTTGGGTGTTGTCCTGGTTCGTCATTCCGTATGGGCGTGCGCGTATAGATGGCGCTCGATTGGCGTCATGTTCCTTCCGCGGGAAATCTACCACGCAGGACGGCAATCACAGAGGAGTCTTGAATGTGTGACAAGTGCGCCTGAACCTCGAGTTGGTCCGCTCGCTACAGGTGTGTGGGGCCCGGGAAGTCGTGAGCCACGAGCAGCTAGGGATACCGGCTCTTCGGATTTGAGCGGGGTGAAGCCTCGGAACGTAGTACGTAGAACGTAGAACGA
>JAYEIJ010000052.1:0-2373 GCA_034660035.1 Actinomycetota bacterium
CTCCGCTACTCCGCTACTCCGCTACTCCGCTACTCCGCTACTCCGCTACTCCGCTACTCCGCTACTCCGCTACTCCGCTACTCCGCTACTCCGCTACTCCGCTACTCCGCTACTCCGCTACTCCGCTACGGACCTCAGGAACTCCATCAACGCCTCGTTCACAACATCCGGACGTTCGACCATCAGCATGTGTCCCGCGCCCTCGACGACCACGGTCGTCGCGTCTCTTGCTGCGTTCGCGATCGGTTCGGCACCGGATGGCTTCGTCATCAAATCCTGGTCGCCGAGGATCAGCAACAGAGGCATGTGCGCATTCGCGACAGCGCCGGCCGCACCCGGGTAGTCGTTGCACGCCGTGAGATCGGCGAACGCTATCCCCGGCCTGGAACGCTGAAGGATCGCAACCGTGTCACCGATCTGCCAATCCGATGCACCAATGGGTTCCCGGGCATGCATCCACGCCACCATCGTCGTGAACACCGTCAGATCGTTGGTGGCGAGTCCGGTCAGGAGGGCGGGATTGACGGGCATCCGGTCGGCAACGCCGAGGAGCGTGACCGATCTCACACGGTCAGGACGGGCGGCTGCGGCCTCCAGAACCACAAGGGCCCCCATGGAGTGTCCGACGAGATGCACCGGTTCGTCGAGCACGGACAGATACGCGAGAAGCCAACCGGCATAGCCCTTGATCGTCAACGACGGCTCACCCTCCGAGTCGCCGTGGCCGGGGAGGTCGACGGCGATGGGCGAGAACCCTTCACGGGCGAGGGCATCTGCCTGGTAGCGCCACACCGTGCCGTCCATCGCAGCGCCGTGGACGAGGACGACGGCGCTCATGCCGTGACGAACAGCGTGAGGGCTTCGACGATGAGTGCCGGACGGTCGACATGCTCGATCTCGACCGTCACCTCGTTCTTCAGCAGCCAGCGACCGGGTCCTTTCTGTGTGACGTCGACGAGTCGGGTCCGTGCTCGTATGCGACTCCCCACCTTGACCGGTTCGATGAAGCGGAGTTTGTCCGTTCCGTAGTTGACGGCCATCACCATCCGGTCGGGAGCGACCATCGCCTCCATCATCATGGGCGTGGTGAGCGACAGCGTCAGAAACCCGTGGGCGATGGTCGACCCGAAGGGTGTTTGAGCCGCTGCCTCGGGGTCGACGTGGATGAACTGATGGTCCATCGTCGCGTCGGCGAACGTGTCGATCCGGTCCTGATCGATCTCGAACCAATCGGAAACGCCGGTTTCCTCGCCGACCCGATCTGCCAATTCCTCCGCCGGGATGATCTGCATGGCGACTCCTCTCTCGCTCGCGCCCACGGCAGGGTAGATGAACCCCCGAACCGACGTTCAGTCGTATCCGACGCTCGAAAGGCATGCGGAAACGAGAGCGACCGGTACCGTATCCGTCACCATGCGTCGCACCGTCACCGCCATCTTGTCGATCGCGATCATCGTCGGCGCCTGCACATCGGGACCCACGATAGAAACCGATGAACCATCGGACACGACCAAGCCTGACGAATCAGCGCCTTCAACCACCGAGGTGACGCTGCCTCCAGAAGAAGAAGTCATTCGCGGAATGGTCGACGGCGTCCTGGACGGCGACACGATTCAGGCCGTTGTCAACGGGCAGAGGATCGAGATTCGTCTCATCGGCGTCGCTGCTCCGGAAGGTGACGAATGCTACGGAAACGAGTCCAGGACGGCCCTGGCCTCGCTCGTTACCGGGCAGACCGTGGTGCTTGCTTCCGATGGGCCCGACACCGACTCGGCCGGCCGTGCTCTTCGCTACGTGCTAATCGAGGGCGATCCTGCGGTGCTGGTGAACGCGGCCCTCGTGTCGTCCGGCGCGGTCGTTCCTCTTCACTCCGGACACCTCATGGAGGCCGAATTCCTCGCACGCGGGGACAAGGCCTATGCATCGGGAGAAGGGATGTGGGGCACCTTCGTCTGCGGCCACCCAGAAAGCGGGGTCTCCCCCGACCGCCCCCAACTCCGCATCGGCGATGTCAGCCTCGCTTCAACCGATGCCAACGAACTCGATCTGACGTCCGAGTGGTTCGAGATCGTGAACCAGTCGTACACCGGTGTCGACATCTCCGGGTGGACGGTCAGAGATGAAGCCGGGGATCACCGCCTTGAGTTTCCATCCGGAATCGCCCTTCCGGCGGGCGGAGTTCTCCAGATCACAACCGCCTGCGGAACCAACGCAGGCGGTGTGCTGCATTGGTGCTCGGACTCGGCGATCTGGTCGACGGGGGGCAACTCGATCATTCTCCAGGATCGACTGGGAAACGTCGTGGAACGCAAGGCGTATGCCGCAGGCGGCTGACGTTGTCCAGCAGACAGCAGACAGCAGACAGCAGACAGC
>JAYEIJ010000052.1:2473-4216 GCA_034660035.1 Actinomycetota bacterium
CAGCAGACAGCAGACAGCAGACAGCAGACAGCGAAGACCATTGCCTTACGGGTATCTGGCTGTCAGCTGTGGTCTGTCCGCTGTCTGCTCCTCTATTCTTCGATCCGCCGTGCCATCGTCTTCATCTCCATGAAGAGGCGTAGATAGTCGGGACCTCCGGCCTTGGCGTTCGATCCCGACATGTTGAAGCCGCCGAATGGTTGGATCCCGACGAGTGCACCGGTGATCTTCCTGTTGATGTAGAGGTTCCCCACGTAGAACTCACGCCGCGCCCGCTCGATCCGCTCCTCGTCTGCAGAGTGCAAGCCACCGGTGAGTCCGTACTCCGTACCGTTGGCGATCGCGAGAGCATCATCGAAGTCCGCGGCCCGGATCACAGAGAGCACGGGACCGAAGATCTCATGCTGAGCGAGACGAGCATCACGATCAACGTCTACGAAGATCGTCGGTTCGATGTAGTAACCCCCATCCTTCTCGATCGATCCCCCACCGAGAACGAGCGTGCCTTCCGCCTTGCCTAGTTCGATCTCTTCGAGGATCGCACGGTGTTGAGCCTCCGACACCACGGGACCGACTTGGAGATTCTCGCTCGGTGCTCCGATCGTGAGCGCCGCGGCTCGCTCCACAACCCTGTCCACGAGAGCATCGTGGACGTCATCGACAACGATCAGCCGGGAACACGCAGAGCACTTCTGACCCTGGAACCCGAACGCAGACCGCACGACATCATCCGCTGCGGCGTCGAGATCTGTCGTCTCATCGACGATGAGGGCATCCTTGCCACCCATCTCCATGTAGGCACGCTTCATCCACTTCTGCCCCTCATGGACCTTCGACGAGCGCTCCCCGATTCGAAGCCCGATCTCCTTCGAACCGGTGAAGTTGATGAACCGGGTCGTGGGATGATCGACCAGGGTGTCCCCGACCTCAGAGCCCGGTCCGGGTAGGAAGTTCACGACACCGTCGGGCACCCCGGCCTCCTCAACGACTTGCATGAAGCCCCACCCGACGAGGGGGGTGACCGATGCGGGTTTGAGAACGACCGTGTTCCCTGCAGCGATGGGACCGACGGTCATGCCGACGAGGATGGCAAGCGGGAAGTTCCACGGCGGTATCACCACGCCGGCGCCGATGGCCTGAAGCCAGGACTCGTTCGTCTCGCCCGGATAGTCATAGACCCCAACCGGTTCATCCATCTCAAGCGCCTGGTGCGCGTAGTAGCGGCAGAAATCGATCGCCTCAGCTACGTCGGCTTCGGCTTCGGCCCAGTTCTTCCCCGCTTCGAATGTCTGCCAGGCGGCGAACTCGTAGATCCGTTCGGCCATCAGATCGCCGATTCGATGGATCAACTCCGCACGTTCCGCAGCCGGTCGCCGCGACCAACCCGGAAAAGCGTCCCATGCGGCGGCGAGCGCCGCCACGGCGTGCTCGGCCGTCGCTAACGATGCGGTCCCGACAAGACGGTCCGGTTGGGACGGATCGACGCTCCGTATCACCCTCTCCGTCACGATCCGTTCGCCACCGATCACCAGAGGGGCATGAACCCCGAGTTCTTCGCTCACCTTGTCGAGGGCATCGCGATACGCCATGGCCGGGGCCGGTTCAGAGAAGTCGGAGTACGACAAGAAACGATATGGCTTCAGCACGGCTGTCTCCTCATGACGATGACACCATCGATGCTACGCCAACAGCGCTGTAGCACCAGAATCCTGAGCTGTGAGCTATGAGCAATGAGCAATGAGC
>JAYEIJ010000053.1:0-4206 GCA_034660035.1 Actinomycetota bacterium
ACGGTCCGGAGCCTAGAACCCGTCACCGCTACACTCTCCGCGCCCGGGCGCTTAGCTCAGCGGGAGAGCGCTGCCTTCACACGGCAGAGGTCGGCGGTTCGATCCCGCCAGCGCCCACCACCGGAAACCCTTGTGGGGTAAGGGTCAGTGGCGAGTACCAATACCGCCATTTCTGGCCCTCAATACTCCCAGGACGCGCATAGGACGCGTTTTGATCACGATTTCTCGACTCCGTGGCCATCGACGCGATGCGATCGCCGTCCTGGAGGCGCACGCGCAGCAGGTGAGATTCGTAGCTAAGGACGAGGGATCCAACCCGACTCGGAGGTCCAGGCGGCGTCCTCCGTCTGACCAGTGAGCGCAGGATCCGCGAACGTGAACACCTGCTCAAGCACCTCGTCGAACTCGGACGAGATGCGATCATCCAATCCCTGCCGCTCCAGCCACCGCCTCCACCGTTCTTGTGCCAGCGTGGCGTATCCATCGAGAACCTCTCGGAGCGGTTGGAGCGTCACTTGCCGGTAGGTAGCTACGGCATCGAGCGCCTCGGCCATCTCGTTTCCATCCACCGAGTTCGACGACGACAGCAGAACCACGTCGGCGAAGTCCCGCCACCGTGTGGAAGCGACACCTCGGGCGACGGCGGTGATCAGCTTCTCGGCGAGCACCATCGGCAACGGATACCCGATGACCCGGATCGGTGGCTCGCCGTCCAGCACCGACGGCACATCGATCTCGATCGGCCCCGGCCACACCGGATCGCCGACGTTCACGTCTACCTTCAGCTTGAGCACGGCAGTGTGCAGACGAGCATTCATCGAGATCCGCACGCCTGCGTAGGCGTCGTCCTCCCGGATCACGCCCGCGGTCAGGGTCGACGTGTCGTACTCCACGCCGTCCGGGTAGGGGAGAGATGCCACCTCGACCACGATTGACTTGACGATGTCGGCATCGTTGGCGACATGGAGCGCTTGTAGATCGACATCGCGAGTAAACCGCCGTTCGGTGAACGCCGCTATCAGCATCCCGCCCTTCAAGACGAGATTGGATGCGTGCGCCGAGAGGCCCAACCGAGCCAGGAATCCCTCCAACGCGTAGATCGTCATCAACTCATCGGTCGGGCGCCCGGCACTGCGAGCGGTGCGCTGCAGCGCCAGGTAGCGTCGTCTCGCCAAATCAGGATCGGTCATCAGCGATCAGAGTAGGACCTGGAGGTCCTGGCGCAGGGCCGATCGCGCCTTCGGGAACGACTCCGCCATCCGGAGCAGTGTCGACGGCTGCGACCCAGGACGCCGCAACCATGCTCGCAACGCCTCGCGACCAAGCTCGTCACCCTCGAGGTGCCGCATGCGGTAGGCATCACAGATCGAACGCTCCGCCGAGTAGATCCCCAGAGAGAGGCCCTCACCGACATCGAGGGTGTCCCTGCCCAGCTCGAACGTATCGGGCGAGAATGCGTGCCAGCGCACCGGAGCTGCCACGTGGGGTTGTCGAACGTTGCGGGGGAGAGCCACGTCGATCACAGGCGGGATGAGGTCGACGAGTCCGTGGCGGGCGAGCGCGGACCCCAGACAGAGGGTGGCACGCGGGGTCGCCGCCGCGATCTCGAGCAGGTCCATGTCTGCCGGTTGCGTGTCAGCGCGTCGATACACACCGTGCCCGATGCGTTCCACGATCCCGTCCTCCACGAGTCGCCGAAGACGGCGGTCGGAAACCCCCGCGTTGTGAGCACGAGACCGGCGGAACACGGAAGGCAACTCGGTGGGGAGTATGTTGTTGCGAAGTGCCGGTGACATGTCTGACCTTTCAGGGAGCAGAGCTTCAACCGCAGGTAATTGTACACACATAGGGGCTGTGTGTATACACAGACATGCGTTTCGGGGATGGCGGCACACGACGGCGATCACCGCGTCCGAGCCTAGAGGCCTATGTGGCGCACGGAACCCGCCTCTCTGGTCTGTTGGGATCGGGATTCGATCTGTTCTTCGAGTCGTTCGGCTGCGGCCTTGTCTGTGCCTTCGTAGAGGTGGCCGTAGACGTCGAGGACGGTCTGTACTGACGTGTGGCCGAGCCGGTCGGCGATGACCTTGGGGTGTTCGCCTTGGGCGATGAGGAGCGCTACTTGGGAGCGACGGAGTGTGTGGGTACCGAGGTCCTGGTCGAGGCCGGCGGCTTCGAGTGCGGGTTTCCAAACGCGTCGCATCCACGCGGTTCGTCGGATGGGTCCGCCTTGTGGCGCGGGGAAGAGCCACGCCTCCGGAGTCGCTTCTTCGAGTTGGGTGATGTGTTCGACGATCTGGTCGGTGATGGTTCGGGGTAGGACGACGGTTCGGATGCTCTTCGTCGTCTTCGGTGGTCCGACGATTACGCGGCCTTGAACGTCGGATGCGGTACGGCGGACACGGATCTGGCTGCGGAGTGGGTCGACGTCTGCGAGCTGGAGTCCGGCGAGTTCTCCGATGCGGAGTCCGCCGAAGGCACCGACGAGGACCAGCGCCCGGTAGCGGGGGTCGATCGCATCGGCGAGTGCCATGACCTCGTCGACGGTGAGGGCGTTTGGTTCGCCGCGTTCGATCCTCGGGAGTTGGACGTCTCTGGCGGGGGAGAGGGCGATGAGCCGATCCCTTACGGCGAGGCGGAACACGCCGGACGCGATCTGGTATGCCTTCCGGATCGTCGCGGGCGCCTTTCGGGCTGTTGTGAGGTCGGCGATCCAGGCTTCGAGGTCGGAGGGCTGGACACTCCCGATGGGTTTGTCTCCGAGGTGGGGGAGGATCAGTGAGTTGAGGTAGGATCGGTCGCGTGCCCGGGTGGTTGCTCGCAGGGCTACCCGGCCGGCCATCCACTGCTCCGCCACCGGCCCGAACAACGCTTGTCCGGCCCTGGGGTCGACCCATTCTCCGCGGTCGAGCTTGACGAGCTCATTGTTGAGCCACCGTTGCGCGTCGATTCTCCTGTCGAACGTCCTTGAGCGCCATCTTCGGTCGGGGGCTTGGTATCGGGCTCGGTAGCGTCCGTTGTCTCTTCGGTCGATGGTTGTGCGGGCCATTGGGTTCTCCCTCCTTCGTTCTCGGTCGTGATCGTCGACGCTACGTGGTGCCAGTGACACGAAACGCCGACGCTCCGGTGTCGATTTGCTGCTCGATCCAGCGCTCGATGTCGACCCAGCGGTAGCGGAGATGCTTACCGGCCCGGAAGCCGATCGGTCCTTCTCCTCGGTACTGCCATGCGTAGAGGGTCTTGATTGGGACGTCGAGGAAATCGGCGAGCTCCTCTGCGGTGAGCAGTCGGTCGTTGTCGTTGTTCATGGTCGGATGATGCGGGTTGACCCTGTCAGCAGAGTGTCAGCAACCCTCTCAGCAGAGTGTCATTTCGATGTTCTCTTCTTTCGGGTGTCGCCGGCGGGGAGGTGGTGCTCGCGTTCTCGGACGTTGTGCCTGACCTGCAGTTGGAGGGTTTCTGACAGGGTTCTTGACAGATAAGGGCTACTGACACTCTGCTGACAGGGTGGTCGCGTCTACTCGGGCACAATGGACCACACCATCAGCATCCGTAACGACGGAGATCTCGCCGGCGACGAAGAACCCGGATTCTCAGTGGAGAGTCCGGAAATCGGTGTTCTGTCAACTCTGTGCCAAGGGTCGTTTCCCACAATCCGTCACATGGGCCAGATCCTGAGGAGGGACGCGATGACGAACCGCCCCCGCTACCGAGACAGGCCTCGCGAACGCCGCATCCACGTTGGCACCGCGTTCGCGCACGAACCCTGTCAAATCACACACGCACGTGCAACGAGTTGCGGCCGGTGAACTGGTTAACCGATTGAGGTGATGCTGATGGCGCTAGATCGAGGGACGTTGACGAGGATCGACCGGAGGGTTCTTGCTGAGTTGGCTCACACTGGTGGATCCCAGGCGGTGAAGGTCCCGGTCTCTGATGCGGTGTGGTCGACGTGGCGGAGGTACTGCGAGGCGATTGGTCTTTCGATGGGTGAGGGTGTGGCGGGGCTCATTGCCCATGAGCTCGAGACCGTCGTCGGCGCCGGGGACGACGCGGGTGACGTCTTCGCCGTCCAGGTCGCACGCCGGGCGGAGGAGCGGGCGTCCCGGCTCGATGTTCGGGAGCGGGAACTCGGTGCTCGCGCCGATCGGCTGAGGACCAAGGAGGTGCACCTCGCTGCATGGGAGCACCAGATCCGCGCGGAGC
>JAYEIJ010000054.1:0-4187 GCA_034660035.1 Actinomycetota bacterium
CTCCGTCGTTTGTGCTTACGTACACAAAGAGTGTGAACGTAGGCACAAACGATCCGGCAGCGCTCGGCCTATCGTTAGCCCGTGCTCCGGTTTCCCCTCCTCAGCGTTCCCGTTTCGATCCACTGGTCGTTCTTGTTCGTCGCCGTATTCGGACTCGGCGTGTATCAGGGGTGGGAGATCGCGGCGTGGACGGGAGCGGTCTTCGTAGCAGTTCTGCTCCACGAATCCGGGCATGCGTTCACTGCGAAGGCCTTCGGCGCGTCTCCTGTGACCATCACGCTGTTCGCTCTCGGGGGAGTCACGTCGTGGGCGGCGCCTCGAGGTCTCGGCCCCGGACGGAGATTCATCGTCTCGGCCGCAGGTTCGGCGGTTGGCATCGCTGCCGGTCTCGGTGTGATCGCTCTCAGCAGATCAGGGGCATTCGACGGCGTGCCCGATCTGGTCTTCGTCTTCCTCCAGAGTTTCGTCTGGGCCGGTCTGGTGTGGGGGATCCTCAACTGGATCCCGATCCTGCCGCTCGACGGCGGACACATGCTCCAGCACGCCCTCGAGATGGTCACCCCGACCAAGGCGAGGCCGATCGCAAGGGTCATCTCTGTAGTGACCGGCATCGTGGTTGCAGGTGCGGCCTTCTACTACGGCGAAACGTTCCTGGCCATCTTCGTAGCCATGATCACGTTCATGGGGTTCAGAGGAGGCAGGAGCGATATCCCGAGACCGCGTCCGGCGCCGCGGGTTGAAGAGCCCCCGGACTCGGAACCGCCGGCGTTCCCGATCTGAAAGAGCTGCCAGCCGCCAGCCACCAGCTTCCAGCCCGAACCGAGCCGGTGGCGTGAATCTGAAAAGGATCCTGCCGGTAGCTGGCAGCTGGACGCTGGCAGCTCTGCTCGTCTTGCGCACTAGAAACGACGGTCCCTATACTTCCGAATCCGGTTTCCCGCCGGAGTCCGCGCTTACCCTGAGGCGTTCGCAAGAACGCTGTTGTGAGCGGAGTGACTCACAGAAGGGATCGGCGAAGTCACTGCGCGTGACGACGCCGGTTTTCGTTCGTTAGAACCCTCGTTCCGAACTCATCGGACCTGGGTGCATCGAGAAGAGAGAGACGGTACCCACGTGCCGACCGTACAGCAGCTGGTCCGACAGGGCCGGACGCCGAAGTCGAAGAAATCGAAGACCGTTGGTCTCGCAGGATCACCGCAGCGACGCGGTGTCTGTACTCGCGTCTACACCGTGACGCCGAAGAAGCCGAACTCCGCGCTCCGCAAGGTCGCTCGTGTACGGCTCACTTCCGGTGCCGAGATCACCGCCTACATCCCGGGTGAGGGCCACAACCTTCAGGAGCACTCGATCGTGCTCGTTCGCGGTGGCCGTGTGAAAGACCTTCCGGGTGTTCGCTACAAGGTCATCCGTGGCGCCCTCGATGCCGCAGGTGTCGACGGGCGCAGGCAAGCCCGTTCCCGCTACGGAACGAAGAAGGAGTCCTAGGCATGCGTCGTGCACCAGCCGAGGTTCGCAAACTCGAACCAGATCCGGTCTACCGGTCCGTTCTCGTCACTCAGGTCGTCAACAAGGTGCTCTGGCGTGGCAAGAAGGGCGCTGCACGTCGCATCGTGTACGGCGCCATGGACATCGTCGAACAGCGCACCGGGTCGGACCCGCTGACCGTTCTCAAGCGTGCCATCGACAATATCCGTCCCTCCGTCGAGGTCCGATCGCGCCGTGTCGGAGGGTCGTCCTACCAGGTTCCCGTAGAGGTCCGGCCCCGACGCGGTCAGACCCTTGCCGTTCGCTGGCTCGTAGAGTTCGCCCGCAAGCGCAGAGAGCCCACGATGGCGGCCCGCCTGGCGAACGAGATTCTCGATGCGGCCAATCGCACCGGCGCAGCGGTGAAGCGTCGCGAAGACGTTCACAAGATGGCGGAATCCAACAAAGCCTTCGCCCACTACCGCTGGTAGTTCGAGAGTACTGAGACCTCATGGCACGCAACATCTCCCTCGAGAAGATCCGCAACATCGGGATCATGGCCCACATCGACGCGGGCAAGACCACGACGACGGAACGGATCCTCTACTACACAGGACGCACCTACAAGCTGGGTGAAGTCCATGAGGGCGCGGCCGTGATGGATTGGATGGAGCAGGAGCAGGAGCGCGGCATCACGATCACGTCCGCCGCAACGACCTGCGCTTGGAACGATCACGTCATCAACATCATCGACACCCCCGGCCACGTCGACTTCACGGTTGAGGTCGAGCGTTCGCTTCGCGTCCTCGACGGCGCTGTCGCCGTCTTCGATGCCGTATCCGGCGTCGAACCTCAGTCGGAGACGGTCTGGCGCCAGGCCGACAAGTACGGCGTTCCGCGGATCTGTTTCATCAACAAGATGGACCGGATGGGCGCCGACTTCTATGCGGCCACCGAGTCGATCATCGACCGTCTCGGAGGCAATCCCGTTGCCGTCCAGATCCCGATGGGTGCCGAGTCGAACTTCCACGGGGTCATCGACCTCGTTGAGATGAACGCCATCATCTGGCACGACGAAGAAGGCAAAGAGCGGGAGATCGTCGACATTCCCGAGGAGTACCTCGAGGTCGCCCAGGAGTGGCATCACAAGATGCTCGACGTCGTCGCCAACGAGAACGAAGCTCTCCTTGAGAAGTACCTCGAAGACCACGATCTCGATCCCGAAGAGATCCGCACCGTCATCCGGTGTGGAACGATCAACCGAAAGTTCGTTCCGGTGATGCTCGGTTCGGCGTTCAAGAACAAGGGTGTGCAGCCGTTGCTCGACGCGATCGTCGCCTACTTGCCGTCACCGGCGGAACTTCCTCCAGTGGAAGGCTTCAAACCGGGGCGCGAAGATGAAACCATCATCCGTGATCCCTCGGACGACGAGCCGTTCGCTGCGCTGGCTTTCAAGATCATGACCGACCCGTACGTCGGGAAGCTGACGTACTTCCGTGTCTACTCCGGTACGATCAACAAGGGCGATGCCGTGTTGAACACCAGGGACGGCAAGAAGGAACGGATCGGTCGGCTCCTCCGCATGCATGCAGCGAAGCAGGAGGACATCAACGAGATCCACACCGGCGACATCGTCGCCGCCGTCGGTCTCAAGCACACGAAGACCGGCGACACCTTGTCCGCCGTGAACGCTCCGATCCAATTGGAGTCGATGACGTTCCCCGATCCGGTGATCTCGGTCGCCATCGAGCCGAAGACAAAGGCAGACCAGGACAAACTCGGTGAAGCCCTGGCGAAGCTCTCAGAGGAAGATCCGACGTTCCAGGTGAGCAGCGACGACGAGACGGGCCAGACGATCATCGCCGGGATGGGTGAACTTCACCTTGAGATCCTGGTCGAACGCCTCCGGCGCGAGTTCAAGGTCGATGCCAACGTCGGCCGTCCGCAGGTCGCGTACCGCGAAACGATCAAGAAGGCCGTCAACAAGATCGACGCCAAGTTCAAGCGTCAGACCGGTGGTTCCGGCATGTTCGGCCATGTGGTCATCAACCTCGAGCCGCTCGCCCCGGGCAGCGGATTCGAGTTCGTCGATGCCGTCAAGGGCGGGAACGTCCCACGCGAATACATCGGAGCGGTCGAGAAGGGCATGCGCCAGGCGCTCGATTCGGGCATCCTCGCCGGTTACCCGCTTGTCGACCTGAAGGCTTCGCTCATCGACGGTTCGGCCCACGCTGTGGACTCGAACGAGATGGCGTTCCGTATCGCAGGGTCGATGGCCCTGAAAGACGCTGCGAAAGCAGCAGGCATGAAGCTTCTCGAGCCCGTGATGGAGCTCGAGATCGTCACCCCGGAGGACTACCTGGGTGATGTCATCGGTGACCTGTCCTCTCGCCGAGGAAAGGTCGAATCGATGGACCAACGTGGACACGGCCGGGTCGTGAAGGCCCTCGTGCCCCTCGCAGAGATGTTCGGGTACGCCACGGACCTGAGGTCACGCACCCAGGGCCGTGCCAACTACTCGATGCAGTTCCACTCGTACCAAGAAGTTCCGACCGCCGCCGCGCAGGAAATCGTGGCCAAGGTCAGAGGCGAATAGAAGGAGCACGCTGATGGCGAAGGAGAAGTTCGAGCGGACGAAGCCGCATGTCAATATTGGGACGATGGGTCATATTGATCATGGGAAGACGACGTTGACGGCTGCGATTACGAAGGTGTTGGCGGAG
>JAYEIJ010000055.1:0-15583 GCA_034660035.1 Actinomycetota bacterium
GGGAGTCGAGGGATCGTTCGACGGTCAAGTATCCGGGCGACTGCCTGCTCGGTCGTGACGACATCAGCGGCCGGGTCGACGAGATCACCTGTCCCGTCCTGATCGTCCACGGCGAGGAGGATCTCGCGATCCCGATTGAGACGGCCCGTCAGTTGTGCAGCGACCTCTCCGACTGCAGAGGCATGATCCCGGTCCCGGGCGCCGCTCATGCCAGCAACATGACGCATCCCGAGGTGGTAACGCCCGCGATCGCGAAGTTCTTGGCGGACCTGAACTGAAAGCGGGGAGCCGCCAGCTACCAGCTTCCAGCACAGACGTCAGACCAACTCAAGCGGTCTTCTTCGTCCTTGCTGGTGGCTGGTGGCTGGCGGCTGGCAGCTCGTGGCTGACCTACGCCTCGTCGATCCGCGCGTTAAACGCTTCGATCAGTTCGTCGATCGGGTCGGCCATCTGCTGGATACTGGTCCAGTACTCCGGGTCGTACCACTGGGCCTGGATCTCTTCGTAGGTCTTGCCCTGCTGCTCCACCCAGGTGTAGTACTTCAGATTGTGGATGCGCTTCCGCTGGTAGTAGTCGAGTTCTTGAACGTTGGCCAGCGACTGCCCCATCAAGTGCTGGTGATACGCACCGGCAGCGTCGAGGAGCGTGAACTCGCCGCGCTCTTCGTTGAGCTCTTCCAACCGTGACTCGTACATCTCCATCGAGTCGGTTCCGAGCGTCATCACGACGTCTTCGCCGGTGAGCTCGTACCACTTGGCGAACTTGATCGCCATCAGCATGTTCGCCACACCGGAGATACCGAGGAGCGGGAGCTTCTCGATGAACTCGGCGGGTACCCCCTGACTGGCCAGGTACTCGAGACCGGCCGGCTCGTTGAAGAGACGGATCAGGCTGATCGTCGACTCGTCGTCGATCGCCATCGCCATGTCGGTGTTTCGCACGTTGTGGATCCACGGGATGTGCTTGTCGCCGATCCCCTCGATCCGATGCTCACCGAACCCGTTGTGGACCATCGTCGGGCACTCGGTCGCTTCGCCGGCCGCGATCTTCGAGTAGGGGTAGATCTGCTTCAGGTAGTCACCCGCGGCGATCGTCCCAGCAGAACCCGTGGTCAGCGTCACGCCGGCGAACCGGTCGTTCTCGCCCATCACCTCGTTGAGCACCTCGACCATGGCGGGTCCGGTGATGTTGTAGTGCCAGAGGTAGTTCCCGAACTCGTCGAACTGGTTGAAGATCACGAGATCCTCACCGGAGACGCGAAGCTCGTTGCACTTGTCGAAGATCTCCTTGACGTTCGACTCGGTCCCGGGTGTCCGGATGATCTCACCGGCAACGCTCTCGAGCCAGTGGAAGCGCTCGGCGCTCATACCCTCGGGGAGGATGGCGATCGATTCGCAGGCCAGCAGGTTGGAGTCGTAGGCACCGCCGCGGCAGTAGTTGCCGGTCGACGGCCAGACGGCCTTCTGCGTGGCCGGATCGAACTGGCCTGTGACGAGGCGCGGCACGAGACAACCGAAGGCTGCACCGACCTTGTGGGCGCCGGTTGGGAACCATTTCCCTTCCAGCATCACGATGCGGGCATCGACGCCGCTGATCGCGGAGGGAACCTCGAAGTAGTTGATGTCACCGAACCCGCCGCCTGAGGCCTTCGCCTCGTTGTGCCACGTGATGCGGTAGAGGTTGATCGGGTCGAGATCCCACAAGCCGACCTCGGCAAGACGCTCTTTGACGTCGTCGGGGATGAGACTCGGATCCCTCATCTGTTTGAAGGTCGGGATCTTGAAGTTGCGCTCCTTCGCCCGCTGAACGGCGGACGCGAGAACAGATTCGTTGATGGTGAGGTCGATCATGACCGATTGGTCCTTTCAGTTGTTGAGTGCTGCCCGGAGCGAATCCAGGGTGGGGTCGATCCGCATCGGAGTCGTCCCGATCGCGGCGACGGCCTTGAGAGCGGAGGCAACATCCTTGAGTCCGCTGCCGGTCGCCAGGAGAACGACTTCGTCGTCTGCTCCGACCAGACCCATTTCCACGGCCTTGACCAGGCCGGCGTACGGGGTCGCCCCCGCCGGTTCGGCGAAGACACCCGAGCCGCGGGCCAGGGTCGGAATGGCGGCGAGGATCTCTTCGTCGGAGACACGCAGGTAGACACCTCCGGTCTCGGTGACGGCGGCCATTGCCTTGATGCGGTCGCGAGGCAGGTCGGCGCTGATCGAGTCGGCGACTGTGTCTGCTGAGATCGGCGGCTTCGTGAGCACGTCCTCGCCGTTCTCGAACGCCTGGACCATGTAGTCGCTGCCTGCGGACTGAATCCCGAAGATGCGCGGCATCCGGTCGATCCATCCGAGGGCGAGAGCATCCTTCATCGCTTTGTGGACACCGCCGATGATGGAGCCATCGCCGACGCTCACGAAGATGGCGTCGGGCGCTTCCCATCCGAGGTCTTCGAGGATCTCGAGACCGGCGGTCTTCTTGCCTTCGGTCATGAACGGGTTGTATCCGGTGTTGCGGTTGTACCACCCGTACTCGGCCGATGCTTCCATGCAGAGATCGAACGCGTCACCGTACGTCCCGTTGACGAGGGCGACGGTCGATCCGTACGCGAGCAACTGGGCGATCTTGGCCTCCGGCGCAGATGCCGGCACGAAGATCACGTTCCGCTGCCCGACACTTGCAGAGATACCGGAGAGCGCTGCTGCTGCGTTCCCGGTCGATGCGGTCGTGACCACGTCTGCGCCACGCTCCTGGGCCTTGACGACGGCCATCGCCGACGCCCGGTCCTTGAGCGATGCCGTGGGTTCACGACCTTCGTCCTTGACCCAAACCTTGGCGAGTCCAAGATCTGCGGCGAGAGGCGCCGCGTCGTACATCGGCGTGCCACCGACAGTGAGCGGAGGAACCGCAGCGTCGGGAGCGACCGGCAGGAGCGGCCGGTACCGCCACATGGTGCGGTCTGGATTCGCAGCGAGGTTCTCCTTCGTGAAGGTCTCGCCGATCCGGTCGTAGTCGTATCGGACATCGAGGATCCCCTCGTTGCCGTGATCCGGGCAGACGTACCCGGCGAAATCCGCCGGGTACGTCTTGTCGCAGATCACACATGTGAGCCCGACAACGTTGGTCATTGAACGATCCTGGTACCGGTCTCACCGGCCATGGCTCGCTCGAGGTTCGCCGGGTTCGTGATCAAGGCTTCCTTGCCTCCGGCTTCCATGAACTGGACGACGGCACGCATCTTCGGCGCCATCGAGCCCTCGGCGAAGTGTCCGCCCTCTGCGAGGTACTGCTTCACCTCGGCGAGCGTGAACTGGTCGACCCACCGCTGCTCCGGCGTACCGAAGTTGAGGGCGACCTTCTCCACTGCCGTTGAGATCAGCAACAGGTCTGCATCGACCTGAACCGCGAGAAGCGCAGACGCCAGGTCCTTGTCGATGACGGCTGCGATCCCCTTGAGATCGCCCGCTTCGTTCGAGACGACCGGGATGCCGCCACCGCCGACGGCGATGGTGACGACGCCCGCGTCGAGCAGCCCCTTGATCACGTCGAGTTCGACGATTCTCATCGGCTGCGGCGAGGCGACGACGCGGCGCCAACCGCGGCCAGCGTCCTCGACGACATCCCAGCCTTCGTCCTCACGACGACGCATCGCCTCTTCCTCGCCCATGAACGAGCCGATCGGCTTGGCCGCGCTCTGGAACGCAGGATCGGCCGCGTCGACCTCGACCTGGGTGACAACCGTTGCGACGCTCTTGTCGATGCCGCGCTGGCGGAAGTCGTTGACCAGGTTCTGCTGGAGCATGTACCCGATCGCACCCTGCGTGTCGGCCCCGCAGTAGTCGAGCGGGATCTCATGCAACTCGCTGCTTGCGAGTTCGGATCGACGGAGGATGAACCCCACCTGGGGTCCATTTCCGTGCGAGATCGCCACGTCCCAACCCTGCTCGACCAGACCGGCGATGTGATCGTCGGTCTCGGCCGCCGCGTCGTACTGGTCCTGGACGGATTGGTGGTCTCCGTCGGGGATCAGGGAGTTGCCGCCGATGGCAATAACGAGTCTCGGCATCACTCCCACACTCCGAGGACCGACGAGAGGAGTGCCATGCGCATGACAACACCGTTGTACGCCTCTTGCCAGTAGCGGGCGTGCCGGGAGTCGTCGACCTCGGGAAGGAGCTCGTCACGACGGGGCAACGAGTGGAGGATGATCGAGCTGCTCTTCGCCCTCTTCATGACCTCTGAGGTCACCTGGTAGTTGGCAGCGGTGTGTGCGTACACCTCTTGCTTCTCCTGCCGGGCCTGGGTGTAGTCGGGCTGGACGACCGGCTCCATGTAGATGACGTCGGCTTCGGCGATGGCTTCATCGATGTGATCGATGATGCGGTAGTTGGTGCCCTTCTCGTCGAGCTCTGCGAGGAACTCGGGAAGCGGTGACATCTCTTCGGGGGCCAGGATGATCATCTCGGCATCGAACTGCGACAGCGCATATCCGAGCGAGTGCATCGTGCGCATGCGATGGTCGCCAACGGCGAGGATCGACTTGCCGTCGACCGAGCCCATTTCCTTGGTGATCGTGTACAGGTCGGTGAGGATCTGCGTCGGGTGCTCACCCCAACCGTCGCCACCGTTGATGACGGGGATCGAGGACCACTTGGCTGCCTCATGCGGTGCACCCTGATCGAAGTGACGCATCACGATGACGTCGCCGTAGTACTCCAGCATGTGGACGGTGTCCTTGATCGACTCCTGATAGAAGTCACCGGCGCGGGTCATCTTGGCGTCGGAGAACCCGGTGACATGACCGCCGAGACGATGCATCCCGGCTTCGTGAGCGAGACGGGTACGGGTCGACGGCTGATAGAACGCGGTCACCATGATCTTGTGTGCGAGGAGATCGCTGTTGCGACGCTCCCTGGCGATCGGCTCGAGACGATCGGCGATCTCGAAGAGGTGGAAGAACTCGTTCCGTTCGAAGTCCTTGAGCGAAAGAATGTCGCGTCCGGCGAAACTACGCATGGGTGCCCTCCTTCAGGCTGGTTTGGTGGATTGGTCATACCATAGTACGATATGATGACCGTACGCCAATCAGAGTCCTCGAAATGATCACACGCAACCCATCGCTCACCGATCAGGTGAAGACGAACATCAAAGAACGCATCGTCAACGATGAGTTCGATGACGGCCGTATCCCCCCCGAGACGGAACTCGCGACCGATCTCGGTGTGAGCCGTACGACGGTACGCGACGCTCTCACTCGCCTCGAGCACGAAGGAGCGATCTACCGCAGACAGGGCGCGGGAACCTTCGTCAACGCACCGGGCCTGCAGATCAAGTCGCGCCTCGAGGAGATCTGGTCATATGAGCAGTTACTCGAGGACCACGGTTACACGCCGTCGGTTCGCGTCCTATCGAGCCACGCCCGTCCCGCCGACGACGATACCGCCGAAGCTCTCTCCCTCGAGAAGAACGCTCCCGTCCTCATCATCGAGAAGCTGTTCCTCGAAGACGACGAACCGGTGATGCTGACCGTCAATCAGATCCCAATCCGCATCGTCCATGATGCCGAGTACGAAGAAGACGAAGCGATCCCTGTCTATCAGTTCCTCGAGAACCACTGCGATCGCACACTCGGCTACTACCTCTCAGAGATCATTCCCGTATCCCTCGTTGCCGACACGGCGGCGAAGCTCGGGGTTGAGTCCGGTACGCTGGCTATCTCGTTCAACGAGATCGGCTTCGACCAGAACAACGAGCCCATCGTGAGAGCGACGTCGTATTTCCGCGACGATCTTCTCAGGTTCCGGCTCATCCGCAGGAGAAATGGGACATGAGTCCCAGAGCAACGATCCACGAGCTACAAAGGAGTAGTTGATGCAGACCCATCTGCACGGTCGCGACATGATCACGACCCAGGAATGGACCAAGGACGAACTCAATACGGTGATCGACGTCGCCATCGACCTGAAGCGTCGTCGGGCTCTCGGCGAACTGCATCCGCTCCTGGATGACAAGGTTCTTGCGATGTTGTTCTTCTTCTCAAGCACACGGACCCGTGCGAGCTTCGAAGCAGGCATGGCCCAGCTCGGTGGACACGCCATGTTCCTCGACTCCACAGCCACCCAGATCGGCCACGGCGACACGTGGAAAGAGATCGGCGACATCCTCGGCCGCTACAACGACGGTATCGCCATCCGCCAGGTCGACTGGGGCATCGGAAACGATTACATCCGCGCGGTTGCAGAAGCCAGCCGGACCCCCGTCCTCAACATGCAGTGCGATCAGTATCACCCGTTCCAGGCACTCGCCGACCTCCTCACGGTCATCGAGCAGAAGGGTGATCCCCGCAAGCTCACGATCAACGTCTCGTACGCATACGCGTCGAGCTATCAGAAGCCCATCTCGGTCGCACAGAGCGAGATCCTGCTGATGACGCGCTTCGGTGCGAACGTCCGTCTCACCAGGCCGCCCGAGTTCAAGCTCCAGCCGGAGATCGTTGCTCAGGCACAGGAGAACGCCAAGAAGTTCCACGGTTCATTCGAGATCCTCGAGGACTTCGATGAAGGCATGGCCGGGGCAGACGTCGTCTACGCGAAGTCGTGGGGCTCCATGGTCACGACGTCCGACCACGAAGAGTCGGCGAAGATCTCCGAGAAGTACACGGATTGGATCGTCGACCCGAGGCGTATGGAGTTGGCAGACGAGGACGCCATCTACATGCACCCACTCCCGGCGGACCGCAATATCGAGGTCACGGACTCCGTCATCGACGGTCGTTGGAGCCGTGTCTTCGATCAGGCCGAGAACCGACTCCACGTACAGAAGGCGGTGATGGCGCTCACTATGTGAGCGCTATCATTTCCCCGTTTGGTTCGCACCACGAAAGGAAGCATGCGGTGCAGCAGCAAGCAGTGACGGAGTTCATGGACCATGTCGTAGACAAGAGTCCAGCGCAGTTCGAGTTCCACCAGGCGGTGCAAGAGGTCGTCGAATCGGTGTGGCCGGTCTTCGAACGGGAGCCGCAGTACATGGATGCTCGCATCCTGCACCGCATGGTGGATGCGGAACGCATCATCATCTTCCGGGTTCCGTGGGTCGATGACTCGGGAACCGTGCAGGTGAACCGCGGGTACCGGGTCGAGATGAACAGTGCGATTGGCCCCTACAAAGGTGGCCTCCGCTTCCATCCCTCGGTCAACTTGGGGATCCTCAAGTTCCTCGCGTTCGAGCAGACCTTCAAGAATGCTCTGACAACGCTCCCTCTTGGCGGCGGCAAGGGTGGCTCCGACTTCGATCCGAAGGGCAAGACCGACGGCGAAGTCATGCGCTTCACACAGGCGTTCATGAGCGAGTTGTTCCGACACATCGGCCTTCGCACCGACGTCCCTGCAGGGGACATCGGGGTCGGCGGTCGCGAGATCGGCTACATGTTCGGGCAGTACAAGAAGCTCGCCAACGAGTTCACCGGCATCCTCACCGGCAAGGGCACGGCGTGGGGCGGGAGCCTCATCCGGCCCGAGTCGACCGGGTATGGAACGGTCTACTTCACTGAGGAGATGTTCCGCGCCAAGGGTGACAGCATCAGCGGCAAGAAGGTCCTCATCTCAGGCTCCGGCAACGTGGCTCAGTTCGCGGTCGAGAACGTCAATCGACTCGGCGGCACGGCCGTGACGCTGTCGGACTCGGGCGGGTTCATCCACGACCCGGACGGCATCGACGCCGAGAAGCTGGCCTGGGTGATGGATCTGAAGAACGTCAGACGAGGACGTATCAGCGAGTACGCCGAGAAGTTCGGGGTCAAGTACTACGCGGGGCAGCGACCATGGGCAGTCGAAGGCGCCGACGTGGCGCTCCCCTGCGCGACACAGAACGAACTCGATCTCGACGATGCGAAGCATCTCGTGGCGAACGGAATCCGAATCGTCGCCGAAGGGGCGAACATGCCGACGGAGCCGGACGCAACCCAGCTCCTCATCGACAGCGGTGTCCTGTTCGGGCCGGGCAAGGCGGCGAACGCCGGCGGTGTCGCGACCAGCGGCCTCGAGATGGCACAGAACGCCGGGTTCACCTCATGGACCCGTGAAGAGGTCGACGCGAAGCTGCTCGGCATCATGACCGAGATCCACCGCAGCTGTCGCGAGACTGCAGAGGAATACGACGCACCCGACAACTACGTCGTTGGAGCGAACATCGCCGGCTTCCGCAAGGTGGCAGACGCGATGCTCGACCAGGGCGTGGTGTAAGGAGGTTTGATCATGAGAAGAAAAGTCGTTGGCTACTTCGCAGGAACCGATTCGGCATTGTTAACGGACCTCGTCTGCGACGATGTCGACACGGTCCCGATCTCGAATGGGTTCGACAACCATGGCATGAACGTACGAATCATCAACAACGAGAACCGGGTCGATCTCTTGATCGGATACGTTCACAAGATCTTCGCCCCGGCCGACAGCGTGCAGCCGGGAGGAGTCACCTACCAGGACATCTTCCATGTCTGCCGCACGTTCGAGATCCCGCTCCTCCTCGAGGTCCACGCGAACCTCCACGAGAAGGCGAAAGCGCTCTTCGACGAGATTCCGGACTGCGTGAACTTCGTGGATCCAGACGACATGCTCGCCAAGGCCCGAGAGGTCCTGAACGGAGACTGACCACCCGGGGTAGATTCGATTGAGATGAAGGATTCGTCCGGTGTGCCCGGCGCACGTGAAGCCGCTGAGCACACCGGGGGTCCGACGATGAACTCGTCGCCAACGAATCCAAGACCGGATCGCTGAACTGAACACCGACTGACAAGGAGTCACGCCATGCGCATCGCCAACCGGATCGCCAACCTCGGAACCGAGACCGCATTCGCGGTATCGGGTGAGGCCGCAGCATTCGCAGCCGAGGGGAACCGGGTCTACCCGTTCCACCTCGGAGACATCAATCTGCCAACGCCATCGACCGTCGTCGACGGGGCAGAGAAGGCGATCGCCGACGGGAAGACCGGCTACTGCCCGAACGCCGGTATCCCCCAACTGCGCGAAGCCCTTGCAGCAGATGTATCGGCGTCCCACAACACGGCGTACACCGCTGAGAACGTGGTGGTCCAGCCCGGCGGGAAGCCAACGATCGGCAAGTTCATCCTGACGCTGATGAACCCCGGCGACGAGGTGCTCTATCCGAACCCCGGTTACCCGATCTACGAATCGCAGATCGAATTCAACGGCGGAGTAGCCGTCCCGTACGGGTACGTCGAAGGCGCCGAGAACTTCGAGTTCGACTTCGACTCGATCGAGCGAGGCATCACGGATAAGACGAAGCTTCTCATCCTCAATGACCTCCAGAACCCGATGGGCGCTGAGTGCTCGATCGAGGAGCACGAGAAGCTCGCCGAACTCGTCCGCAAGCACAACCTGTACGTGCTGGCCGACGAGGCCTACTTCGACATGCGCTACTCGGGGAAGAGCACGTCGTTCGTCGAACAGCCGGGGATGGCAGAGCGCACCGTCGTTCTGTACACGTTCTCCAAGAAGTTCGCGATGACCGGATGGCGCCTCGGTGCGAGCATCGGGCCGAAGGAGATCGTCGACGTGATCGCCAAGATCAACGTCAACGACGAGTCCTGCTCGAACCACTTCATCCAGTACGGCGCTCTTGCCGGACTCCAGGGTGACCAGAGCGAGCCCCAGGCGATCCTCAACGAACTCGAGGCACGAAGAGATGCAACCGCCGCCGGTCTGAACGCCATCGATGGGATCAACACGTTCGTACCGAACGCCACGTTCTACCTATTCCCGAACGTCACCGAGTTGATGGAGCGCAAGGGCATGACCGATTACGAGGAGTTCCGCCGTGCTGCGCTCCATGCCACCGGCGTGTCGTTCACGTCCCGGATCCACTTCGGTCGTGAGCTCGAAGGCGAGCAGAACAAGTACATCCGTCTCGCTTACTCCGGCATCAACGTGCCCGATATCAACGAAGGCCTGGGTCTGTTGAAGGAGTGGGCAGAGGCATAGAAGTAGCCGGGTAGCCGGGTAGCTGAGTAGCCGAGGAAGTCAACAGGACAGAGAAGGGGCCGGTCCTCATGGACCGGCCCCTTCCTTTGCGGAATGCACTTTGCTGCCGTGGTGGACTACTCCGCTACTCCGCTACTCCGCTACTCCGCTACTCCGCTACTTCCCGAGCGCAGCGAGGTACGCCTTGATCTGTTCGATCTGGCCTTCGCCGTCGAGACCGGCTTCGTGGACGACCATGTCGCCAACACCGGAACTCAGATAGTGGCCCTTCTGGAAGGGATACATCGTGCGGGCACGTCCCAGGTCACTGCGGATCCATCGATACATGGTCGGCAGAGTGAACCCGGTGATCCCCATCGCTTGCTGCGCTACTGCTTCCGAGAAGATCGCATTCTGCTCCTCGGCGGAGAGGCGATCGAACAGCTCTGCAGAAGTGACCAGGTAGACATCGAGATCGATACCGGCCTCCTCCAACAGAGGCAGTGTCTCGTCGACGAATGCGTATGTCACCGCTGAGCCCTGCAATACGACCGTGCCGTCGGCGACACCAGCAGCAGCACGGAGCTTGTAGACCCCCTGTGCTGCCATGGCGGCTGGGGCCAACCCGAGTGCATCGCGGTCGGGAACAGTCTCACCCGGACGGGTAACGAACGGGGCGATCAGCGTGGGGCGGGCTCGGAACGCTGCGGCCACGAGCGGCCACATCTCGGCCGGTTCCCACGGCGTCAGGGTGATGCCGGTCTCGGGAGCGAAGTTCTCTTGAAGCACCTGCAACGCCTGGGGATCGGCGTGGGTCGGACCGTCCTCGCCGGTCTTCACACCGGCGTGAGCGCACACGAGCATGAACGGCCGGTACGGACCCGGCTCGGTCTCTTGGCGTGCCTGGTTACCGATGGCATGAAGCCGGGCCGGGATGTGTCCCAGCGGGGCGAGGAACGCCGCGTACGATGCCACGGCCCCGACATGGGTGCCGAACGCGGATGCGCCGGAGAGCACAGAGGACAGGCCGTCCTCACAGATGCCCCCGACAGACAACGACCGTGCGTCCGGATTGGACGTCCGGTGATAGAAGCCTCCTGGGAATCCGGCGGCTACGTCGGAGATAGCTGTCGACCCCAGGAGGTCTGCAGCACCGATCACGATCGCACCGTTGGACTCCTTGTTCAGGTACCCGAGTGCCCGACCCAACGCCTGTCTCAGCGCCAGTTTGTCGCCGGTCTCCAAAGCAAGTTCGCCCGGTACGACAGACGGATCTGCGGCTGCGTAGATGCCTTCCACGTCCGGGACCCCGTCACGGAACTTCCGTCCCCGCGTGTCCAGTCGATCCTTCGCTCCTGCGATGCGACCGGCGATCACCTTCGTCATCTCGTCTGACTCCAGCAGTGCCCGGTAGCGCTCGAGTGCCGCCCACTGCGCTGCTTCAACGGCCACCGCATCCGACGGGTTCGGCCTCTCCCAGGAGTCCACGCCGTCACCGAACACGGGCCTCTGTGTCTCGAAGAACTCGTCGCTGCACATGGCGTGGCCGCCACCGTGAGACTTCTTCCCTTCAATGCCGTACTGCCATCCCTTCGTCGTGCGGTACACGATGGCGGTTGGCTGCCCGTTGTCCATCTCGGCTGCCATCCGCTGAGCGGTGAGCACCAAGCCGAAGTCGAAGCCGTCCGGGACGTAGATCACGTTCCAGTCGTGGAGGTAGAACAGCTCCTTCGGATCCCACTGAACGTAGTCACCGGGCCGGTCATCTTCTCGGGTCACGGCGTCCGAATCGATCGAGGACTGGTTCCAGTCGACGTGCATCACAGCGTTGGACAGGCCGGACGTGCCTGCGAACGCTGCGGCCTCGACCACGCGTCCGGGTGTGAGTCCCCCCTCGCCTTCGATCAGATGCACCCACGGGGCGTCTTCGCCGTAGGCATCGGCAGCCGCCACCGCCAGGCCTAATGACGACCCGACGCCGATACCGGATGCTCCGGTGGACAGTTTCACGAAGGGCGTCGCCGGTGTTGGATGTCCGTCGAGAGCTTTGGAGTTGAAGCTCTTGAAGAGCGGCTCTTGCCGGGTGAGGTTGCGGCGGAATCCGAGCAGATCCTCGAATCGCAGCCGCAGATTCACCTCGTCGGGCAGCAACTCCGGCCGGGCGATCCGGGTGATCTCATCGCGCAGGGCCCACATCGCGTACAGACCAAGCGCCTTGTGTCCTGCGGAGTACGAGACGAGATCCTGGTCTGTGCGGTTCGGGTCACCGATGTCGTAGTCCATGCCGTCGAACAGCAACCCCGCCACGATGTGCCCCGATGAGACCGAACCGCCCGGGTGCCCGGACTGGGCATAGTTGAACAACACCGCGCACAGTCCGCGGTACACGTCGTCGAATCGCTTCAGGGCGGCCAGGTCAGCCGACAGTCCTTCCGCCGGTTCCGTCACCTCTACCCACGTCGCTCTTCGCGGTCCAAACTCTTGACCCATGATCAGCTCAACTCCTCATCTGACTCGTCCGATAGCGGTACGCGCTCCGGTTCTTGACGGTTTGTTAAAGCGCCCTCAACATCCTACTTCCTCATCCGATGGTCAATTCCAGGGGATCGAGCAGCTGAGTAGCTGAGCTCGCCCGTCGCCACGGGTCACAGATCCGTGAGCAGCGCCTCGTAGTCATCCGGTGTGTTCATGTCGCGGGGAGGCACGTACGGAACTCGTAGCCTCAGGATCCGGGCGTCATATGACTCCACGAGGAGTCTCCCGAGCACCTTTTCCCCCGCCAGATCACTCATGGACTCCACGGCAGCGGCAGACAGGAGGAACGGATGGGCGATCCTGTTGCTGTACTCGGTCACAGCAGCCCACGGCTTCGCCTCGATCCAGAGGTCGATCATCGAATCGATCACATCGGTCCGGATCGTTGGCAGGTCACCCGGCACGATCACGAACGCCCCCGCCCTTGAATCAGCGGCGGTAGCCGTCAGTAACGACGACATGTTTCCCCGTCGATAATCCGGATTCCGTACGATTGTCGCGGACTCCGACTCGATCGATTCCTCAATCTCCTGTGCACCTGCACCGACAACGACAATCAGCCGCTCGATCGCGCTTGCTTCGACCGCTGCGATCGTCGCGTTGAGCACCGTCGAGTCCCTGTACGGGAGCAGGAGCTTCGGCTCCCCCATCCGTTTGGAAGCCCCTGCAGCGAGTACGACGGCCGTGACCGAGAGCATCCCTCAGATTCCGATGATGTCCTCGGGGAGCACAGGAACCCTCGTCAGATCCCTGCCGGTTGCTGCCCGGATCGCCGCCACGACCGCCGGTGTTGCGCTGATCGTCGGGGATTCCCCGATCCCCTTCGCCCCGAAGGGACCGAAGTGGTCGCCTTCCTCGACAATACGGGTATTGACGGCGGGGGCATCGACAAACGTGGGAATCAAGTAGTCCGTGAACGTCGGGTTCTTGATGACCCCCTCGTCGACGACGAGTTGCTCCATCACGGCGAGGCCCACACCCTGGAGGGTTCCACCCTCCAGTTGGCCGACGATCGCCAGGGGGTTGAGGGCCTTACCGACATCCTGAGCGGTGTCGACCTGGACAACACGAACGAGTCCGAGTTCCGGGTCGACGTCGACCACCGCACGGTGTGCCGAGACGACGAATCCCGCATGGATGTCGCCCAAACCGTTCTCGTCCGGCGGGAACGTCTCTGGATGACGGAACTGAACGAGATGCTTGACCGGTCCATTCGCACAGACCTCAGCGATCGTCGCCACCAGATCGTCACCCTTGTACACGCCGTCCTCACGCAATTGATCTCCACCATGGGCGGCGAGGATCTTGTCGCGGAGCCCGACCGATGCGGCATGCACCGCTCCGCCGGTCATCTGTGTCTGGCGTGAGGCCGAGGTTGATCCGGCTGATCCGATCTGCGACGTGTCGTCCCAGACCACGGCAACTTGATCGGTGCCGAGGATGGTTCGCGCGATCTGCTGGCACACCGTGACGAGGCCCTGGCCCACCTCCATGGCAGCAGTGTGAATCTCCACGCCGGTCGTGGTCATGACCGCACGGGCCTCCGAGAAGTCGTCGAAGCCTTCCGAGAAGGCGAGGTTCTTGATGTTGACCGCGTAGCCAACCCCACGTATCACCGAAGATGCCGGCGTCGTCAACCCGGTCCCACCAGGCAACACCAGAGGATCATCCCCGATCCTGTCATCCGGCATCGGGATCGACTCGACCGCATCCAACACAGCAAGCGTCGGGAGCGAACCATCAATGATCTGACCCGATGTGGCAAGCGGATCCCCTGCGGCCAGGAAATTGCGCCGTCGAAGCTCGAGCGGATCCATATCGAGGGCCTCTGCGAGGCGATCCATCTGCATCTCAGAACCGAAGCACGTCTGCACTGCCCCGAATCCGCGCATCGCACCACACGGCGGGTTGTTCGTCTTCACAGCGATGGCCTCAACAACGACGTTGTCGCAGTTGTAGGGTCCGACCACGAAGTAGCCGGCGTTCGCGATCACGGCGCGGCTCGTGTGTGCGTACGCCCCGCCATCGAGGATGAGCTTGGCCTCGACCCTCACAAGTTTCCCGTTCTCGTCGGCTTCGTGGCGGTACCACATGCGCGAGGGGTGTCGCTTGACGTGGCCGACGAACGACTCCGAACGGTCGTAGGTCATCTTCACCGGACGACCGGTGGCCAGAGAGAGCATCGCGACATGGATGTGCAGAGAGATGTCCTCGCGAGAACCGAACGCTCCACCGATACCGGCCGGATGACAACGGATCTGATCCGGTTCCATGCCGAGACAGGTGATGATCTGTCGATGATCGACATGGATCCACTGGCTCGTGACGTAGAGGTCGAGACCGCCCTCCCCGTCGGGAATGGCGAAACCTGCCTCCGGCCCGAGCGGTGCCTGGTCCTGGGTCGCCGTCTCATAGAATCCCTCGACGACCACAGAACCTGTGACCGTCTCGTTACCACGACGGATGTTCAACTCCCGGAACGTCGAGCCTTCCTCAGCTGCCTTGTCTGGATCGACGAGAGGAGCAAGTGGCTCCCACTCGACGACGATCGCTGCGGCAGCAAGCCTGGCTGTCTCCTCGTCGTCTGCCGCCACAACCGCGACCGGCTCTCCCCAGTAGCGAGCGACGCCATCGCAGAGCACCGGTTGGTCCTGTTCCTCTTGTCCGAACAGCGGTTCGCCTTGCACGTCGTCCTGTGTCAGCACAGCCCGGACCCCAGGCATTGCCAGGGCGGGGGCGATGTCGATGCTCACGAGCCGAGCGTGGGCATGGGGGCTTCGCAGGGTGGCTCCCCACAACATGTCTTCCGACGAGAGATCGGATGCGTAGGCGAAGTTCCCGGTCACCTTCGGCTCGCCATCGGGTCGGAGCACGCTGGTTCCGATACCGCCCTTGACCCCGGGTGTCGTTCGTGTCGTCATGATCCCTCCCCGGTCACGGTCTCGAATGCGCGCAGGATTGCTCCGTAGCCCGTGCATCGGCAGATGTTCCCTGAGAGCGCCTCTCTGATCTCGGGTTCGGTCGGATGAGGATTGGTCTCGAGGAGATGAGAGCCGGCAACGACGAAACCGGGAGTGCAGAA
>JAYEIJ010000056.1:0-3996 GCA_034660035.1 Actinomycetota bacterium
AGCGTCGCCATCCCTCAGCTCAGCGGTGCGGTCTCGTATCTTGCTCTAGCGTCGCAGAACGCAAGCGGTCCCCGACCTACGCCGGGGACCGCTCTTGTTGTGTGATGGTTGTTGTCAGTTGTGGGGGACGACGATGTTGCCGCCGTCGACGGCTTCCGTGTTGTCGGAGGCGTCTCGGTCCATCGACAGGGAAGGAATCACGTTCTTCTTCTTGTCGTGCATCTCGAGCCAGAAGCGGTCATCGGCGCCGGTCTGGTCATGATCCTCGACGTAGACGACGAACTCGTGGTTGCCGATCGGGTCTTCCCAGCCGGGTTCGAGATAGGTTGCCTTGCCGGAGAACGACGCCCATCCGACATCACCGGCTTCACCGATGGCGAGCCCGTACAGGGCGTTGCTCTTCACCCGGTACTTCGAACCGTCATCCATGTGCCGGATCATCAGGAAGCTGCCCGATACCTTCGTTCCTTTCTTGTTGTACTTCATCGTGTACCCGAAGTTCGTCTTGTCATCGGTACCGGGCCAGTAGAACCACCCTCCCCCGGTGGTGAATCCGAGTGACGGGTCGTACACGACGAGAACATCCTCGTTGTAGCCGTCGTAGTAGCCGCCATCGACGGTGACCTCAACGGTGTACGTGTTGACCGGCACAGCGTCGAAGGTGCAGACGACCGGCAGGATTGCGTCATAGCCACCACCCGTCACTGCGCCGGGAGTGCATGTGCCGTGGATCGGTGTTCCCGGACCGATCGGGGCCAGCGTCGCCGAGACCACGGCACTGCCGATGTCCCCGGGTGCGGGCGCACCGACGGCCAGATCAGGCATCGTCTCTGTGATCTCGACGGTCAAGGAGAAGACGCCAGAGTCGCCATCGGGAACAGCTACCTCCACCGCTCCCGGATTGGCGCCGTCGAAAGCGATCGATGCGTCCTCGGCACCGATGGCAAACGACGGGTTTGTAGCACTCGACGCGTACTCACTGTCTCCGGCGAAGGTGGTGGTCACGCTATGTGAGCCGAGTGGCTGGTTGAGGACCAGTGTCGTATTGGCTTGGCCTGTTGCTCCGGTCGTCGTCGATGTGGACTGTGTCCCGATGGTGAAGTCGATGGTCTTGCCGGCAAGCGGGGTCCCTCCGTCGTCGGTGAGCGTCGCCGTGAGCATGACGGTGTCGGAGTACTGTCCCGAGGTGTCACCCGTGTAGGTGAGAATGGTCGGGCGTTTCACGACGGTGAAGGTGACCGTCTCGACGCTGACGTTGCCCGCCATGTCTTCAGCTTCGACCGACAGCGTGTGTGCGCCCGTTCCCAGCGCCGCGAGATCGACGACCGTCCCGGCGACGATCGGGGAACCATCGAGGGTCGCCTTCACGTCGAAGATCCCGCTGAGGTCATCCGTGGCGCTGAAGTCCACCGTGACATCGAGGTCCGCTGTGTATTCGGTCGCGGTCGGGGATGGGATCGAGATCACCGGCGGTGTGTCATCGGTGATCGACTTCGCCGCTGCGAATTCGCCCAACGTCATGAACAGGGCGGCGTCACCTGCGGTCAACGCTTTGAGCCCATCGAGTACGAGTCCGAAGTCCGCGATCGCGGCCCAGTCCGCCGTGTAGCTGTACGAAACCGACCAACTCGGTCCCGGCACATCCGTGATCGAATTCGGTAGATCGTACGACGCGACCTCGTAGATGATCGAAGACACGCCCGTCGCTGCCAGTTCGGCGCTCACGCGATCGACGAGCCCTCCCGGCTTCGCGTCGGGGAACTCGAGGGTGTCGAACGGGTCGCAGTGCGTGGTCAGCCATGGAGCGGACTCGTTACCGCACGCAGCTTGGGTCCACGGTATGTGCACGAGTCCGGTGGCGTCCGGCTCGAAGATCTCGACGCCGGCAAGATCGGGATCACCGTACCGGTAGAACCCGGACGCGAGGTATCGGTAGCCGAGAGCCCGAATCGCTTCCATCGCCGCAGCGTCGAAGCCGTCCTCGGGGGGAACGAAACCGTCGTACTCGTGCGATGGAGTGGACGTGATCGATGCGTGCATCGAATCGAACCCGACCCGCATCAGGTTGAAGGAGCCGGATTCGTCCATGCCGCAGTCGAACTCCGGGCCCGAGCCGGCCGTGTACTTGCAGGCGTGATAGGTCCCGTGCTGGGCGATCTCGAGATCCGCATCCGGTGCGTTCGCCGTAAGCCACGCGGCGGATGCCGATGACGGATAGACGTCTTCGTTCCAGGGGATCACGGCGATCGTGATGGGCACGTCCTTCTCCAGTGCCGTCTCGATCAGCGACGTGCCTATGTCATAGCGGAAGCTCTGGGACAGGGCATCGACGCGCATCATGATCACCGGCTTGCGGCCCCATTCCATGCGGTTCGCCTGCTCCCACTCGTAGGAACCGATCCCCGGTTCGGAGTCTGTCGGATCGCACGCTGCGCCGCGACCGTCCGAATCGTCGTCGGTCTGTGCCGCGTTCGGGCTCAGAACGCAGTTGTCCGCTGTGTTCGCCACGCCGTCTCCATCCAGGTCGTCGTCGCACGGATCACCAAGACCGTCGGCGTCGGTGTCAACCTGAACCGCGTTCGACCCATCGAGCTTCATATCGGCCGGGTTATAGATGGCGGGGCAGTTGTCGATTGTCGATCCGATGCCGTCGCCGTCATCGTCCGGGCTCATGCCGTGCAACACGGTGAGCGGGTTGGGGATGTACGCGCTGAAGTAGCCCCGCAGCAAGTCGAGATAGCCGTCGCCGTCCCAGTCGTGGAAATCGATGGCATTGTTCACGAATCCGGGACGCAACGTGTATGAGCAGGAGCCGATCACTGGAGTGTCCGTCGGGTTGGTTGCCGTGTTGAGGCACTGACGAAGCACGAAGTCCCGTTCAGCGGTTGGGCCGTAGTCACCGAACCCGGCGACCATCAGATCCTGGTCTCCGTCGTCGTCGATGTCGACCACGTCGGGCTCGAATACACTCTCATACGCGAGTCCCGGTGTGGAAGCCGCGCCGACGTAGCCCCGCACGACGAAGACCGGTTCCGCGAGCACGGGAGCCGTCGGCGTCCCGATGTTGCTGTACAGGCGAACGCCCTTCTCGTTCGCTGGAGATGATGTGCCCACGAGGAGATCGAGGTCGCCGTCACCGTCCCAGTCGGTCACTTCCGGACTTACGTAGCCGACGGTGTTTCCCGTCGTGGCTCCCACGAGCGCGGCCCCGGCGGTCCACAACTGTGAACAGTCCGTTCCGCGAATGTCGATGTTCGTGTCGTCACCGATGTTCGGGCAGAAGACGACACCCTTCGATCCGTAATACTGGCCGTACAACAGGTCCTTGTCACCGTCGCCATCCCAGTCGGCGACTGCGGGACGGGCATACACCGTCCAGCCGATCGCTGTCGTGATCGACCCTTCGCTGAACACCGAGACGGGCGGCGCGAGCGAGCCGTCGGCATTCCGCAGGTAGAGAGCCACTCCGCCGTACAGGCCTGCGGAGCGGAATCCAACGACGAGGTCATCGAGACCATCCCCGTCCCAGTCGACGACCTGAGGCGCCGGAGCGTGGTTCTTCGAAAGATCCAGCAGGTCATAGGTGACGTCGTAGTCCCATGGAACCGGCGCCGCCTCGGTCGGCGGGACCGCCAACACGAACATACCGGTTAGCAACGCGGCAGCGACAGTTGTGATGCCACAACGCCTTGCGATCGACCTACGGACGGAAGACATGGGACCTCCTCAGTTCGGACCTTCTGGGCTGGGCAGACGCGGGAACGCGTTGAAACCGAGGTTGCGTGGACAACTCTGCCCCTCAAACGACCGTCCTGAGCTGATGTGCACCGGCATTCCCCGTCTTCGCCCTATGCAGGATTGTCACTCACGCTCCTCAGGTCAGATAGGGCCCATTGTCACAGCACCGTCGCTCTCTCGTGGACTCCGTATGCTGAACAGAACGGTTCGATCGCTCACTGGGGCACAATGCACGCCATGACCAGCGGCTACCCCGAC
>JAYEIJ010000057.1:0-1745 GCA_034660035.1 Actinomycetota bacterium
CTAGGGGAACCGGGCATCCGATCGATCCAAGAACAGGATGACTTCCTCTCCGACCTGCTCTTCCGCAAGAAGGCGCTCAGGGAGACGAAGGATCCAGAGACCGGTATTGGCGTCGGACACGAAGATGAGATCGTCGGCGACGTGAATCGACCACGCCAGAGGCATCGCGATATTGCCGTTCGGAGATGCGAAGTGCCGCTTCGGATCGACTCGTGTCGGGGGCACGAAGGATGCTACCTCGACGAGTTCCGCCGGGTCTGAAAGATCTACCACGCGCAATCCGCCGGAGAGCCAAACGGTGTAGAGATAGTGACCGGCGATCACGGCTTCGTTCGCCGAATACAGTCCGTCGAGGACCAACCTGCCTTCAGCATCAGGTAGAGCATCCTCGATCGAGTAGAGGGAACCCGGACGCGGACTACCTTGTCCGATCGCGTCGAACACCCCGCTGGTCCCCCACGCCTCCATTCCTTCGTCATCGTCGAGAGGGTCGAGATCCCGATGGCTGACCACGAGGACTCCACTGTCCGGGTCGAAAGCCGTCGAATCTGATTTCCCTTCCTCGTAGCCCGGCAACATGGCGTAGCCGGCTATGCCGGGTTGTGATGGATCGGACAGATCGAGAACGACAACCCCCGCATCCCAAAGAGCGACGAAGGCACGCTTCCCCGCCTGGTCTACGGTGACGCCCTGCGCGTGCAGATCCCTTGGATCGGCATCGTCGAGATCATCGCCCATCAGAATCTCTTGAGTGTCACTCGAGAAGCTCCACGGATCGACATCGTCGACGACGGCGTCGCGCCGGAAGTCCCAGTCGGCGATGTCCACGGGATTGGCGGGATCGGTGATATCAACGATACGGACGTCGCCGAGGGCGTCGGAGTGATCCAGGAACGAGTTCGGTGCCGCGGCGACCACGAGAACCCGGTCGTCTTCAACCCACACGTCGAAATCACGGATCCCCAGCGTTCCGGTCCCCGTTTCGTACGTTCCCAGATCCACCGGCAGGGAAGGATCCGTGACGTCGTAAAGGGCGAGTCCGCGGAATGCGTCCCCATCGGCGGAACCACAGAGTTCGTGCGCCACGATGGCGAGATCCCCCGAGAATCGGTCGGTTTCGACTCTCCCCGCCCACACGGCTTCCGTGCTCGTACCGGAGTAGTCATCCGAGATGGATTCCAGCGCCACCGGCTCCGACGGGTCGGTCACGTCGTAGCGCCGCACGCCGGTAGCGGGACAAGTGTTGCCCAGTCCGAGCGTGCCAAGATAGGCGACGCCGCTGTGGACCCAGATGTCACCGTTGAAACCGCCGGAAGGGTTGACACTTCCGACGACATCGATCGACGCCGTGACCGGGTCGTCGGTGACGTCCGGGGTCACGTAGAGCGTTGTTGGACTCGTCCTGCCCTTGAAGAGCGGGTACGGATTCACCGACGTACCATCCGGCATCCGAACTTCGAAGTGAAGGTGTGGAGCGGTGGCGGCAGCATTCCCGCTGGTACCGGTGAAGCCGATCACGTCGCCGGCCGCAACCTTGGCGCCCACGGAGATTCCCGGCGGGGTCCCCCACGTGCGTGGCACTTCAACGATCGGAGCGTCCTCGCACACGACGACCTCAGCCGGAGGCTCCTCAGCCGGAGGCTCCTCAGCCGGAGGCTCCTCAGCCGGAGGCTCCTCAGCCGGAGGCTCCTCAGCCGGAGGCTCCTCAGCCGGAGGCTCCTCAGCCGGAGGCTCCTCAGCCGGAG
>JAYEIJ010000057.1:1845-15014 GCA_034660035.1 Actinomycetota bacterium
GCCGGAGGCTCCTCAGCCGGAGGCTCCTCAGCCGGAGGCTCCTCAGCCGGAGGCTCCTCAGCCGGAGGCTCCTCAGCCGGAGGCTCCTCAGCCGGAGGCTCCTCAGCCGGAGGCTCCTCAGCCGGAGGCTCCTCAGCCGGAGATTCCTCAGCCGGAACAACCTTGCATATTGGATCGGCAACCGGAGGGGGCGGAGGTTCGTCATTGTTGAGGTGGAGATAGAGCGTTCGCCAGCCCCCCGCGTGTCGAAGCTCGACGTAAGAACCCGCCTTGTCGCCGACGCTGATCCGGGACACCACACCCGCCGCGGCGGCGAGCACCGGGGTCCCCTTCGGTGCGGAGATGTCAATACCCTGATGAAGGCGGCTGCCACCGTCCCTGATCGCCCCGAACGTATCCCCGAAGCCACGACTGCTCTCGTAGGGGAAACTCAAGGAGAACGGTGGTGAGTAGAGCGATGGGTCGGCACCCGGCGCACCGTTTGTGCCACCGAAGGCCGGGATGGTCAAACCGACCAACATGAGGGCTACCAGCAGCAGCACGAAGAAAGCGCGTCGATGAGTCGATGCCCGCATGGGACCATCATACCGGCTCGACGGAGCGGCGGGGTCGAAAACCAGGGCAATTATCCCTTTTCTGTTTCTCCGGTTTTCACGGAGTCGATGTCCTCGCCGATCAGCACTTGATCGATCGTCGCCGTCAACAATTCGTACGTGACGGGCCCGATGACCTTCCCGACGACGATGCCTTCGCGGTCGACGAAGAAGGTCTCCGGGAGGCCTGCGACACCGTAGGCGAACGCCGCGTTGGAACCGTGGTCGATGCCGTACACCGTTTCGTCGCTCCTACCGAAGCGGTCGAGGAATCCGATCGCCTGAGCTTCTTCATCTTGCGTGTTGACCGACAAGAAGGTCACGTCGAAGTTCGCGTAGTCGGTAGCTGCGGTATCGAGGGAGGCGTGCTCCTGGCGACATCCCGTGCACCACGACGCCCAGAAGTTGATGACCACGACATCCCCGAGGTGATCAGTGAGGCGGACCTGTCCGTCTCCCTCGAGTTCGTCGAGGACCAGCTCCGGGGCCGGCTTGTCGATGAGGGCCGAGCCGACGACCGTGGGATCCGAGCCGAGGGTTCCGGCGAACGCGATGCCGACGATCATCACAACAACGCCTGCAGCGACCACCAGCCAGACGATCTTGTTGTTCACGAACGGGCCTCCTCCAGCAATGCCTCGGCCTGCGCCCGGACATCGGCCGGGAGTTCGTAGCCGAGAAGACGCTGGAGCGGATCGATGGCACCGAGGGCATCGTCGATCTCCATCCGGATGTTCGCGAGGAACCAGTATGCCTGCGGGAAATCTGGCTCGATTGCCAACGCTCGCTCAACGAACGGCGCCGCGAGCGTTGGCTCTCCGGAAAGGAACGTCAGCCAGCCGACCCGGGCGAGCGCATCGGGGTTCTCCGGCTCCAGGTTGAGGACCACCATGTAGTGCTCGAGCGATTTGGAGTAGTTCCCGACCTCGGCGTACCGGTCGGCAAGCGCGATCCTCATGCCCGGGATATCCGGGTTCTGGGCGACGACGGCCTCCAACTCCTCCACGCTCACGGAAGCCATGTCGGCACCGCCGCCTCCTTCGAGGACCTCGGTCGCCACGCCATCCGTCGCCTCTCCCGCCGGTGTTCGTTCCTGGAGCGAGAACACCGCTACGGCCGCGATCACCACGATGCCGAGCCCGATGATGCCGGCACCGACGAACGAGCGGGTCTTCGAATGGCCCGTCGGACGGTCGACCTCGGTGTCCTCCACGGCCACCGACTCGATACGATCGAGTTGCTGCTCAAACGTCGTTCGCTCCGACCGGTACGCGGAGCGCAGACGGTCGGCGGTCGCTTCGTCGAGTTCGCCGGCATCTACCTGGTCATCGACCTCAGCCAGGTCACGATCAACCTGGGCGATCTGGTCGGCTATGCGAGCGGCGTTCACTTGGCTACCTCCCCGGGTTCCTTGTCGTTCCGGCGGAGACCGAGGACCGCCACGGTGCCGACGGCGAGTATGCCCAGTGGTACTGCCCACAGCACGACACCCCAACCGGTGCTCGGCGGGTCGAGAAGGACCTGCTCTCCGTAGTTCGCAACGAACATGTCGATGATCTCTTCGTCGGTGCTGCCCGCAGCGATCTCGTCGTCGATTCGTGCTCGCAGGTCCTTCGCCAGGTCGGTCTGTGATCCGGCAAGCGACTCTCCAGCACAGATCGGACACTTGAGACTGATCGCCAGGTGATAGGCCCTCGCCTCCGGATCGGCCGCTACCTGCTCACCCGGCCAGAGACCGACGATGACAACCATGAGAGCGATAACAGGCACGATCAACCAGGCGAGGGTGCGTGCTCGATCAGACATCGGCGCGCTCTTGTTCGTCACGCGGTCTCGATGTCTGCGAAGGCTTCCGGGATCTCCTCCCAAGAGCGAGAACACCACCGGCAACGATCGTGAGACCCCCGACCCAGAGCAACCACTGGAGGGGGAAGATCATCACCTTCAACCGGATCCCGTTGTCGTCCATGGCCGCGATCGTCAGGTAGACGTCGTCGATCCACGTGGTCCACACCTGTGGTGTCGCTATCACCTGACCGAACTTCGGGTATTCATGGAGTCGGGGTTCGAGCACGACTCTCGTGTCGGAGCAGGAACGATCGAGGATCGCAACCCTGGCACCTTGCACGTTGCGCTCCGGCTCGGCCCGCGTGAACGGTTCGATGTAGCCGATGCAGTAGGCGTCGACGACGGCCGTCTGTCCGACCGTGAGCGGAACCTCGGTCCGGATCGCGAGCACCGATGTCGTGGCGATCGCAACCGCAACGAAGGCGAGACCGACGTGGGCAACCTGTCCACCCCAGAACCCCATGTCGTTGCGGACCGTTGACACGAGGGCCGAAGGCCACGACTTCCCTCCCCCATGGGCCCGAGCGGTCTGGTGCAGGTAGAAGGCGACGATGTTGCCGATGACGAAGCCGGCAAGACCCATGATCGCGACGACGGAGACCGAACCGATCCCTGCGAGAACGGCCAGCGCTGCGACGACGGAGCCCACGCTGAGTCCGACCCTGGTGCGTTGCCAAAGCACCTTCCCGGTTGCGACCCTCCACGGAGCGGTCGATCCGACACCGATCGCAGCGAGCAGAAGAAAAGCGATGGGGACGGCAACGCGATCGAAGAACGGCCGACCGACGGAGACCTCTCGCCCGGTGAAGGCTTCGACGAGCAGCGGGTACATGGTGCCGAACATGATCGTGAATCCGAACAGCGTCATCAGAAGGCTGTTGAGAAGGATGAACCCCTCACGCGAGACCAGCGAGTCGAGCCGTGGCGATGAGGACACGGTGCTCGCTCGAACGGCGAAGAGTCCGAACGATCCGAAGACAATGAGGCCCAGGAAGATCAGCAGCACCGGCCCGACGACGGAAAGGCTGAACGCGTGGACGGAAGAGATCACGCCCGATCGGGTGAGGAACGTGCCGAAGATCGTCAGAGCAAAGGTGGTGATGACCAGCACGTAGTTCCACGCCTGGAGCATCGATCGGCGCCGCTGGACGATCGCGGAGTGGATGAAGGCGGTCGCCGCCGCCCACGGAAGCAACGCAGCGTTCTCGACGGGGTCCCACGCCCAGTACCCGCCCCAACCGAGAACCTCATAGCTCCACCAGGCACCGAGAAGGATGCCGGCCGTCAAGAAGACCCATGCGATGAGCGACCATCTATGGGTGCGATCGAGCCACGCCGTCGATCGCTCGGATCGAATCAGCGCCGAGATCGCGAAGGCGAAGGGGACGGTGAATCCAACGTACCCGACGTAGAGCAGCGGCGGGTGCACTGCCATCAGAATGTGATTGGCGAGCAGCGGATTCGGTCCAACCCCATCGGCGGGTGCTACAGCGTCACCGATCGGCAGCGATGACGTCGCCGCACAGAACCCGTTCGCGACCTCGGTGCAGAGAGCGAAGGGATTGGCGGCAGTGGCCATGAGTCCGAACCAGAACACAGAGACGGCCCCCATGACGGCCAGGGCGAGAACTCCGAGTCCGTCTCCCCTCTTCACCGTCCGCCAGACGAGCCACGTGAACACGGCAAGCATGAGTCCCCACAACACCACGCTGCCCTCAAGAGCCGCCCACGCCGCCGCAAGCAGGAACACGAAGGGCGTTCCAAGCGCCGTGTTCTTCGCCACGTAGGCGATCGAGAAGTCGTGGGCAAGGATCGCGATCTCGAGGAGAAGGAACGCAGCCACGCCACCGATGGCGAGTCCGAACACCGGAATCCTGAGTCGTGCAGGATCCGGATCAGACGTCCGAGAGCGTCGGATCGCCTCGACGACGAGTGCCGCCGATGAGATCAGGGCGACGAGGATCGAGAGGTATCCGGCTGCAGCGACCATTACTGATCCGACTCATCCCCGTACGGGTGCGCCGGATCGTACGTTCCCTCGTCAGACGAGTAGGTCTCGTCGTGCTTGATGAGCATCGTGTCCGAGTGGAACTCGTGTCCGTCCCAGGTTCCCTCGACCACAACGCCGATTCCCTCTTGGAACAGTTGTTGTGGGGCGCCGACATGGACCACGGTTACGGCTTCGCGACCGTCGGTCACCTCGAAGACGACACCGGTCGTCGTGTCGGTGACCGTTCCCGGAACCACCTGTCCACCAAGCCTGAGGCGCGCATCGCCCGGATCCTGCTCGGCGAGTTCCGTCGGAGTGTTGAAGTAGACAAGACTCGAGTTCAGACTGACCACCAGAACCACGAGCACCACAACCACGATCGCAGCCGGAACGATGAACTTCCAGTAGCGCTTCACTCGGTCTCTCCGATGCTCCGACGGGTGTTTCGGATTCGCACGGCAATCGACCCGGCGAACACCGCCAGGCTGCCATAGGTGGCACCGTATGCGAACGCAACCCAGCCCCAGTCGTTCACGATGATCCTCCGAGTTCGGGGGCAGTGACTGCCTCACCGGCGACCGGTTGTTCGATCGACTGCTCGATGGACTCTCTCCGATCCTCGAGATGGATGAGTTCGATGCGCTTCACCACCAGCGACACGTACACGACCGTGAAAGCGAGCACACCAACGATGAGAGCGGCGAGCATCAACGGATCTTGGATCGCCGGACCATCCGGACGCACGAGCGACGGTGGCTGATGCAGGGTTCTCCACCACAGAACAGAGAAGTGCACGAGAGGGATCTGAATCGCGCCGAGGACACCGAGCACCGACGAACGGCCGGCGCGGACGACTGGATCGTCGGTCGTTCTCCGCAATGCCAGATAGCCGAGGTAGACGAAGAACATGATGCCGGTCAACGTCAGCCGGGCGTCCCATGTCCACCACACACCCCACGTCGGTTTCGCCCAGATCATGCCGAGAGCGATCGCCAGGCCGGTGAAGTAGACGCCGATCTCGGCGCTGGCGGCGGCAAGCCGATCCCACCGGAGACTCCGGGTGATGAGATACCCGACGCTTCCGACGAACGTGACGAAGAAGGCGAGGTAGGCGAGCCACGCGGCCGGAACGTGAACGTACATGATCCGGACGAGTTCGCCCTGGACGGAGTCGGCGGGGCTGACCATCGACAGCGTGAACGCGACGGCGAGAGAGAGCACTATCGCCACCCACGGCCACCGACGATTCACCGCCTGCGCCTGCATCACGTCTCCTGTAGAGGTCGGGCCGTCAACACACCGATGATGGCCACGATCAGGACGACCGCGGCCATCAGCAATACCCAAGAAAGGATACTGTGGCCAAGCCGTAAGCCCTCGTAGGACTGGGTCGCTCCGAGGAGCAGCGGGACGGAGAGGGGAGCAACGAGAAGTGGCACCAGGGCGGTCCCGGCGTTCGTGCTGTTGACGATCGATCCTGTGAGCGTTCCGAGGAGCGCGAGCCCCACGGCAACGATCAGAAGGGTGACGACGAGCCAGGGGACTCCGATGATCGACACGTCGTATAGGCCGACCGCGACCACTCCCACAACGGCTTCGAAGATGAGCATGAGCAGCGTCGCGGAAAGGGTCCGGCCAACGAATCCGGCGGCCGGGTCGAGACCGAGAAGAGCCGACGCGTCTTGCTGCGGAAGGGTCTCGCTCGACGCCTTCCCGACCGAGACGAGAACACCGAACAGCATCACGATGACCCAGTACATCCCGGGCCCGATCTCACGAAGCAGGGTCGCGTCGGTCCCGACGGCGAGCGGGACAAGAAGGAGAGCGATCGCTCCGAACGGGATTGTGACCCAGAGCACGTCACCTCGCCTGCGCTCGCGAAGCAGGTCGCGGTTGGCCACTGCCGTCACCTGGTGCCAGAAGCCGGTCGTCACGAGAGCGTTCCCCCGGAGAGTTCAACCGAGCGGAAGGCGATCTTGTTGATGCGATCCCGATCGTGGGACACCACAACGACGGCGCCACCTTCTTCGGCTTTGCGGGCGATGAGGCCCTCGACGAGATCTACGGCATCCCGATCCAGGGCCGAGTGGGGCTCATCAAGGAGGAGCAGCGATCGATCGATCATGAGTTCGCGGGCGAACTCGGTCCGGCGCTGCATCCCGTGGGACGATGCTCCTGCGAGTCGGTCGACCGCTCCGGCGAGTCCGACGGCGGCAAGCGCTTCGTCGGCCCGATCGGCCGGAACGCCTGCGACGCGGGCGGCGTATCGCAGATTCTCACCGAGAGTCAGTTCGGGGAAGATCCCGGGTGTGTGCCCGATCATGCCGATCCGGCGGCGAAGGTCGTATCGCTCAGGAGATGTGAGATCGACGCCAAGCACCCTCCCGCTGCCTTGAGCAGGGCGGATGAGTGTCGCCATGAGCCTCAAGGCGGTGGTCTTTCCGGCCCCGTTCGCACCGAAGAGTCCAACGACTTCGCCCGCGCTGATCTCGAGGTCGACGTCGCGCAGAATCTGGGTCGATCCGATGCGAACGCCGATCCCATCCAACTCGACGAGAGGCCCTTCGATCACGGTCGGGAAGTGTACGGACGTCCGCGGTGTTGCAGGACGTGGGAACCCGCGAAGACCTCTGGAACGTCGAAGGTAGGAATACCCCCAGGGGTATTATGGTTCACTCAGCGAGATCAACTGCGAAACGGAGAGCACAACACATGGCAACCGTCAACCTGACCAAGGACACCTTTGAGAAGACCATCCTCGACGGAGACATCGTCCTCGTCGACTTCTGGGCCGAATGGTGCGGACCCTGCAAGATGTTCGGCCCCACCTACGAGAAGGTGTCGGAGCAGTACCCCAACATCACGTTCGCCAAGGTTGACACCGAGGCCGAGCCGGAGCTCGCCGGGTACTTCCAGATCCGCTCGATCCCGACGCTCATGGCGTTCAAGGAGCAGATCGGTGTCTTCTCGCAGCCGGGCGCTCTCCCCGAGGATGCCCTCATCGACCTCATCGGTCAGATCGAAGGCCTCGACATGGACGCCGTCCGTGAAGAGATCGAGAACGAAGCCAAGGGCCAAGAAGATCATGACCATGATCACGGCCACGAGCACGCAGACGCGTAGCCCGAATCCAGACGAACGAAGAACGGCCCGGGGATGTCCCCGGGCCGTTCTGTGTCTGCAACGCGAATCAACCACCTTTCGATGTATTACATTTCGTGATACAATCGGTGCATGGCAGTTCCCATCTCCGTCCGCCTCGACGATGAGGCCCTTCGCGCACTCGATCAGCTCGAGGCGACCGGCATGACGCGTTCGCAAGCGATACGGACGTCTCTCGTAGAGACGGCCTCTCGGCATCGGAGCATGCAAGCCCTCTCGGCCGAAGTGGCAGCTCTCGAAGCCGACGATGACGATCGAGCCGAGATGCTCGCTGTGGCGGATCTCATGGAGGCACTGCGTGCGTCGAGGTGATGTCTTTGCTCTGCGCCTCCCAAAGGGAATCGGACACGAGCAGCGCGGGCGGCGGTTCGGTGTTGTCGTGCAGTCCGAGGCGTTCCTCCCACGGTCCGTCGTCCTCGTAGCACCTACCTCGACGCGAGCTCGACCGGCTTCCTTCCGTCCCGAAATCGAGATCGATGGATCGCTCACACGAGTGCTCGTCGAACAGGTGGGAGCCATCGATATCAGCCGACTCGGCGATCTCACCAGCCATCTCACCGCCGAGGAGCAGTGGGGCGTGGATGCCGCCTTGCTCACCGTCCTCGGCCTCGACTGACGACTCATCAGACCGGCAGGTGGTCCAGAATCCCCCGAGCCGCTTGTTGTTCTGCAGAGCTACCAGCCGCCAGCTACCAGCCGCCAGCAAGAAGGATCTCGCTAGCGCCCTTCCTACAGTTCGGGCTGGTAGCTGGTAGCTGGCTGCTCAGTTCACCAGATCTGCAATCAGGTGTTGGGCACGGTCTAGGTCTTTCCGTTCGACCATCACGTTCAGGCGGTAGGCGCCCACCATCCCCGGTTCGGTGATCACCGAAGTCGGAATGTCCGCTTCGATCAGACGCCCCCACGCTTCATCCGCCACGTCGCGATCTGTGAACAGTGCAGCCGCTACCAGGTCATCGGGTTTCGCCATCAGCCCTCCGTTCCGCCGGTGAAGTTCCATGATGCGAGATGCATCGTCGGCACGTACATTATGCCGGGTGCGAACTCCGAGTCGGCGAATCGGGCGTCGTTCCCGAGACCCAGGATCCTGTCGCCACTCAGCGCATCGACGAACGGCATCGAGACCGGCGAGATCGAGAGTTGATCCGAAGCTACCGCAGCGAAAAGGGTCCCACTCCCCCCGTGGGGCCCTTGCACGCGACGCCCATCTTGCATCCGGAGCCAAAAAGCCGGAGACTGCAGCGATGGATCGGAACCACACCTTTGATCTGACCCGCCGCCACATCAACGCCGGGAAGATCGAAACCTACAAACGCTACGGATTCGATGCCGTGATGGGCCGGCGCGAGGGCATCCGGTTCTGGGACGCCTATGACGGCCGCTCGTGGATCAACTGCCACTGCAACGGAGGCGTCTTCAACCTCGGTCACCGGAACCCGGCGGTGCTCGCCGCCGTGCAGGCCTCGCTCGAAGAGCGTGACATCGGCAATCACCATCTTCCCGCAGCATCGCGAGCGGATCTCGCCCGAAGGCTGTCCGAGACCACCAATGGACTCCTCCCCGGTGTGGTCTTCGGCGTCGCGGGCGGAGAAGCGATCGATCTCGCGATCAAGGTCACGAGAGCGGCTACAGATCGTACCGGCATCGTGTCCGCATCCGGCGGCTTCCACGGTCACACCGGCCTCGCCCTCGCCGCGGGCGACGCCCAGTACCGGGACCCGTTCGGTCCGAACCCGCCCGGCTTCACTCAGGTGCCGTTCAACGACATCTTTGCGATGGAGGACGCCATCGATGACGACACGGCGGCGGTCATCCTCGAGCCGATCCCGGCGACACTCGGCATGCCGATCCCCAACGCTGAGTACCTGTTCGGAGTGCAGCAGATCTGCCGCGAGCGCGGAGCGAAGCTGATCCTCGATGAGGTCCAGACGGGTTTGGGACGCACGGGCCGGATGTGGGCCTACGAGCACTGGGACGTCGAACCCGACGTCGTCGTCACAGGCAAGGGTCTCTCCGGCGGGATCTACCCGATCTCTGCCACGCTCATGACCCGCGAGATCCACTCGCTCTTCGACACCGAGCCGTTCATCCACATCTCGACCTTCGGAGGCGCCGAACCCGGCGTGGCGGCAGCGCTCACGGTGCTCGACCTTGTGGAGGCCCCCGGCTTCCTTGACCACGTGATCGCGCTCGAAGAGCGGTTCGCTGCGGGTCTTGTCGGCATGCCATTCGCTGTGCGGCACCTCGGCTTGATGATGGCCCTCGCTTTCCCCGGACCCGATGCCGGCATGCTCGCCATGAAGCTGCTCTTCGACGCGGGGCTCTTCACGGTCTACGCCAACAATGACACGTCGGTGCTTCAGTTCCTCCCGCCCCTCGTCACCACCGACGACGAGGCAGACGAGATCATCGGAATCGTCCGGTCGGTGTTCGGATGAAGCAAGCTCTCATCGATCTGGAGCAACGTGTCGACGAAGCTCTCGTCACCGACGACAGATCCAGAATCGACGTGCTCGGCTACGGAGAGATCTCGACGGTGCTCCGCCTCACCGTCGACGATCGGACCTACGCCTGCAAGCGGCTCCCGCCGTTCCCGGAGAGCGCGGTCGGTCCGTACAAGGAAGCTTGCACCGCCTATCTCGTTGCCCTCGGAGAGCGAGGCATCCGCACCGCCTCATCGACGATCGAGATCGTTCCGACGGAGGGCCACTCTGTGATCTACTGCATCCAACCGATCGAGAACGTGCTCCTCGTCGATCGTCTCCGGACTGCCGCCCGGGATGAGGCAGCGGCTCTCGCCGATCATCTCGTCTCGGTGATCGACGAGGCCATCGACGAGCGACTGGGCCTTGACGCCCAGATCTCGAACTGGGCGCTCGACTCCGACGGTGAGTTCGTCTACATCGACGTGACGACGCCACTCATTCGCGACGATGACGGTAGCGAGTTGCTCGACACCGATCTGTTCCTCGCATCCCTACCGGCGTTCCTTCGGCCCGCCGTCCGGCGTTTCCTGCTCGGTGAGATCCTGAGCCACTACTACGACGCTCGTGCCGCCCTCCTCGATCTCATCGGCAACTTGAAGAAGGAGCGTCTCGGCGACGCTATCCCTGTGTTCCTCGACGCCGCGAACCGTGTCGTCGATCCTCCGATCACAGGCAAGGAGATCGATCGCTACTACCGCAATGACGCCGTCATGTGGGAAGTGCTTCAGCGACTCCGAAAGAGCGACCGCTGGTGGCAGAGGACGGTGCGCAGGCGGAGCTATCCGTTCCTGCTTCCCGGAAAGGTGGATCGCTGATGTGTGACACGATCGTCGTCGTCCGACCCGAGGGCGTGCTGTTCGCCAAGAATTCGGACAGGGATCCGAACGAGGCTCAGATACCCGAATGGCACCCGGTGGCCGACCACGATTCCGACGCAACGGTGCAAACCACGCGCCTCGAAGTCCCTCAAGTCGCTCACACGCATGCGACGCTGATCAGCCGTCCATTCTGGATGTGGGGCGCCGAAATGGGAACGAACGAGCACGGCGTCACGATCGGGAACGAAGCGGTGTTCACCGATCAACCACTCTCGGACGAGGGTCTCACGGGGATGGACATGATCCGTCTCGCCCTCGAGCGATCCGCCACCGCAGAGGAAGCCGTTGATGTGATCGTCGAGCTCCTCGAGCGCCACGGCCAAGGCGGCGGCGCCGGGTACGAGAAGCCTTCGTTCAACTATCACAACTCGTTCATCGTTGCCGACCCTACCGATGCCTGGGTGCTCGAGACGGCCGGAGACCTGTGGGCCACCGAGCAGGTCCATTCGGGAGTTCGGACGATCTCGAACGGTCTGACAATCCCCGGTTTCGCGGACGAGCATCGCAAGTGGCTCGAGACCAAGGTGTCCGCATGTGACGTCAGAACGAGCCTCACAACGGACTCGGCAGCGGACGCGACCGGACCTGGAGATCTCATAACGACGCTCCGCTCTCATGGCTCGAGTCGCTGGCCGCGCTACAACGCGATCAACGGCACGTTGTCCATGCCGTGCATGCACGGAGGCGGTGTCGCTGCTTCGTCGTCGAGCGTGGCCGGGTGGGTCTCCGATCTCGCGACGCAGACTCACTGGATCAGCGCCACATCGGCCCAGTGCCTCAGTCTGTTCAAGCCCGTGCGGGTCGACGCGCCGGTCGACATCGGCACCATCCCCGGTGGCAACGATGACGGCGAGAGCCTTTGGTGGCGCCACGAGCGCATGGCCCGCACAGTGATGCGCGACCCGGACCGCCTGGCGAAGCTCTTTCTCCCCGAACGAGACGCCATTGAATCCCTCTGGTTCACAGACCCACCCGAAGGCCAGGCTGCCTTCGACGAAGGGTCGACACTCCTCGACGACTGGGCATCAACAGTGGCAGCGGTCGAGGACGACACCGATGTGCGGCCGATCTGGGCCAAGCGCTACTGGGAGAAGCGGGATCGGGTCGCAGAGCTATAGCCCGCACTCCGCCCGCGGCGAAGACTCCTGCTCATGGCTCACAGCTCAAGGTCACGACTGCTCCCCATCCACAACGATCGCATGCGCCGACCAGAAGACGATCGCCTCGTCAATCTGATCGAAACCGATCTCCGGGTCGTGGATCTCCCTTGGGGCCGGCCCCCCCGGGTAACACGTCAGAAGCTCAAATCGATCACGAGTAACCCACTCGCCCCATAGACAGAGCTCCCTCGTGGGGACCTTGGTGCCGACGATCAGATGTGATGGAACGGTGCGGCCTTGTCGATAACCCCAGAAAGAAGAATCCCCGGCCTCGACCCCGACAAGGCCGGTCCATCCGACTTCGCTCTCCTGAACGAACCCCTCATGGACCAACCCTTCCCTCGCACCACACCGGTTGAGGCTGTGGCCAATGGCATCGAGCAGGTCGGACCACGACAGGGCGAAGTCCTCGGCGTGGGCCGACAGGTGACCGGGGTCATACGACATGATGACACGATCCTCCCCAACCATGATCAGCACCTCGGCCAGCCCATCGCCATTTTCGGTTCCCGGAACCTCCATCGTCGTGCACTCCTCGGGCTCGCGACAACCGCTCCGATGACGACTACTGGACGGACCCACATGATCTGCCGGGAGCGGATTCCTCTGCAATGTAGTCGACACGTTCGACCCGTCTTCTCGCTTTCGACGATCAGCAAATCACGACGAGACAGCGATTTAGAGGAACAGGGCGTGCTTCGTAAGATGGCACTCTGGCCCATACAGGACCACAGCAAGGCAAGGAGAGCCCATGAGACGATTCCTTCGAATCTTCGTCATCATGACGATCCTGACCCTCGTCGCTACAGCATGCGGGGGAACGGACGATACGACGGACGAGACGACGACCACGGCCGCCGGCACCGAGACGACCGCGGCACCCGACGAGGCAACAACGACGGCCGCACCCGACGAGACAACGACAGCCGCACCCGACGAGACAACGACCACGGCCGCGGCCCAGGACCCGGTAACGATTCAGATCTTCTACCCCGTTGCGGTGGATGCACCGATCGCCGCGATCATGGACAAGTACGTTGCCGACTTCCAGG
>JAYEIJ010000058.1:0-3943 GCA_034660035.1 Actinomycetota bacterium
GTGACCAGCATTCCACTGGTCATATGCGGGTTCGGACTACTCGTTAGCGTGGCGGTTTCTCACCTGCGAGGCCGCAGTCATAGAACGGCTGCAATCACCTAGGAAGCCGCCCATAGCGGCACCTATGGCCGGTTTCTGGAGTTGCTGCGCTGTCTACCCGTGTCGTCGCTGCTTTGCGCCGACAGCGATGAACGCGATGCCAATCGCTCCAAACGGCACTGGCAGCGGGTCTTCGGTAAGAACGACGATCAGAACAGTGATCAGGATCATCAGCAGACCGACGACCATCATCACCGTGCCACGGGTTCTCGATGGACTACTCATCCCCACACCATACGCAGTGGTCAATTGCGTCAGGGCCGAACATCACCAACCAAGCCGCCCATAGCGAGGCACATATGGCCTCCGTGCTTCACGCTCTATGTAGATTCTTGAGCATGCCGATCGCACGGATTACGGTCACAGCCGTCTCAGATGAAGGGGACAATGTGATCGTGTGGGACAGGGCCGAACATGGTCAGGATGACAGCGAACCTGTCGGCTATGCGTTCCAATCCAAAGGTGCACACGCCGACATCGGCCTCGCGGAACGTGCCGGCAGACTCACATTCGGGACGGAAGCCGTCATCGAGTACGTTCCGATAGCCAAAGGCAGGAACCTGGCCAGAGGTCTGTCGGCGTCATGACCGCAGCGACCTGTACCTGACCTCCGATTACCCACATATCCCGAAACCGCTTGACACGATTACCCACATAGGTGCCTTCGCTATGGGCGGGGTGGCTGCGCTCCGGGAACAGGATCAGCGTCTTAGAGGTACGCTGGCTGCATGACTTCTGAGTCCGTCACGCTTCGGCCTGCTGTCGCCACAATCGATGAAGGTCTGTTGTTTGCCCGGTATCTCAACGTGGCTGCCGACGGAGCGTTTCGAGCGCTGCTGGGCAGCGGTTACGACCGGGTGATCGGGGAGGCGTACCTGAGTCCCGGTCATGACCTGTCCTACGAGACTGCCGTGTTCGCCGAGCGGTCAGGTCGGATCGCTGGAATGGCGTCGGGGTACACATCACAGCAGCATGAGCAGTCATTGGACGAACCCCTGCGTCGGGCTGCCGGGTTTCGGATGGTGCGTATGGCCGCGTTCTCAGTGCTCGGACGCGGCATGAAGCGGTTCATCAAGACGGTCCCGGAAGGCGACTACTACCTCCTAGCGGTCGCTGTGGACGACCAGTACCGGGGTTCCGGTATCGGTTCGACGCTCCTCGACTACTCCGAGGACATGGCTCGAGCTGCTGGGTGTGCCCGTATCGTTCTCGATGTTGCAGGGAAGAACACCGGTGTCCGTCAGCTCTACGAGCGCCGTGGGATGAAAGTTGAGGCCACATCGCCGTCGATCCTCCTCATTCCCAACACCCGTGCCTACCGGATGGTTAAGTCCCTCTGACCGAATCCATCCTTGTCCGTCGATGTGCAGCTATCGATTCGGGGACGCATAGGTGCCGATTTGGGCGGGTTCGGTGGGGCGCGCATTGTGGTGTTCTGTGTCGGTTGGCCCTGTCCGGGCGGGGGAGGGTGTCGTATCGTCGAGGGTGGATTGGATGTTTCTCATTTTCGTGTCTTACAGAAGGCCCTCTTGGAGCATTTAGGTAGTAGGAACCCGTAAGGGGCGGACATGTCGGTGGAAACTACCGAGGACTCGTTCACCCGGTTCGCGACCGGGGCCGCACCGAGGTTGAACCAGGCGTTGATCTCCGTCGCCGGTGATGCGGGTCGCGACGCTGCGTCGGAGGCGCTCTTGTATGGCTGGCAGCACTGGGATCGGGTCAGTGGGATGGAGAACCCAGCCGGGTACCTCTACCGCGTGGGTCTGAGTCGGGTGCGGCGTAGCGAGCGGCGCAAGCAGCACGTCGTCTTCCCGGAACCGCCCGATGGAGAGTTGCCGTGGGTCGAACCGAAGCTCTCCGGTGCGTTGGCAGGGCTGTCTGGCAAGCAGCGAGCAACGGTGATGTTGGTTCACGGGTTCGGGTGGACTGTTCGCGAAGTCGCCGATCTCATGGGGGTCTCCGCCGGGACGATCCAGAAGCACGACGAACGGGCGATGCGCAAGCTTCGCTCGTCACTGAAGGTAGGTATCGATGTCTGATCTCGACACCATGCTCCAAGATTTCGCTTCCTTCATCGAAGAGGAACTACCGCCCCCGGACGTTGGAAGGGTCCTCAGCGCCGCTGCGACGCCTCCGGCGACGCTACGCCGCTGGCTGCGCCCTGTGCTGGTGGCAGCGGCTTCGGCGATGCTGGTGCTGGTTGTCGTCGGCCTACCGTTCCTGTTCCTCAGCGGCGACGACTCGACAGTCTCCGAGCCGTCGACCACGACGGCGGCACCAACCACGACGGTGACTCCCACCGCGACGCCGCCTACAACAGTGCAACCGACCCCGGCGGCACCTGCCGAAGTGGTTCCGTTCCCGCCTTCCGACGTGGCGGTGTTGGACGTGCCGCTCTCCGAGGCAGTGCCGGGATTCACAGACACGATCGTGATGTCGTCGGCATGGTCGGGTGATGGTGACGGCGTGATACGTTGGCGCTCTTCGGAGTCGACGACAGAGTTGCTGCTGTCGCCTGAACGCACCGGATGGTGGCTGGTTGGACTGGACGCCTCAGCGAACTGGGTCGCCCAGTTCTTCGATGACAACGTGCTGGCCGTCCAAGCTCTGCCGACGGTGCCGGGTGAGCTGTCCCAACGTGAGATCGTCGGACACGACGCGGACGACGTCGTATGGCACGACACCGAGTCGGGACATCTGGCGTGGCTGGAGTGCCCCAATTCCTTTGACGGTCCCACGACCCTCGTCACCCTGGATGTCTCCGACCCGTCTGCCGACCCGATACGCGTCCGGTCCTTCGACCAGGGATGCCTGTCGGGTTTCTGGGGCGAGGACGAATCGAACCTCGCCAAACCTGTTGTGATCTTGGAGGGTTGGGGCCGCACAGGCATGTGGGTGACAAAGCGGTCAGAGGATTGGGTAACGAAGTACTCAGGGGGCGCCGTGGTAGACCTTACCGAGTCGGTCCTCGTCGACGCTGACGGCGCTGAGATAGCGATGGTGTCCGACGCCCAGATGATTGCCATGAGTCCGGACGGCACGTCGATTTGGCGGCGAAGCGACTGGGAGGAACCATGCTTTTTCGTGTCACCTGATGGTCAGCAACGCAGCGCGGTCCCGGGCCTCTCCGATGAAGACTTCCTAGGCAAGGCTCGGTGGTCACCCGATGGCACGCGATTGGCGATGTGGGTCGCAACGGACGGAGGTCGTAGCTCGGGAGAGGATGTGCTTCGCATCGTGGATTCCGTGTCCGGCGAGGTCATCACGGAACTCAAGGAGCCAGTGGAGCCTGACTGGGAAGGCGCAGCCGCGTGGTCCACCGACAACCGCTTCTTCGTCTACGCACCCGATAGCGAGGGACCGGCGACGCTGGTGTTCTACGACACTGCCACCAACACGACAACGATGGTTCCGATCGCCGAGGACGTGTCAGATATACGGGTCCGATGACGATGCCCAACGATGCAACACCAGCATGCGGGCAGCCCATAACCGGCTCTATGAGCGGTTGCCGGTGGCATCGGTTGCTGGGTTTGTTTCGCTCGGATCTTCCGGAGGGCCGGCGTCTCGGCGAGTCCAGTTCGGGCGCGTGTTCTCTTCGGCCAGGCCTTCGGAGATGCTGACCGGCGTAGCAGAACCGAGCAAGGATGCCCGAGGGTCTTCGCAGGGCATCGGATGGATCGACGCTGGGGATGAGGCGAAACCGCTGAGCGTGCGCGTCTCGTGCGCGAAACGCTGGGAAACCATGCCAAACGGTGAGAGGCATTGAGAGTGTTTACCCCGGTCAGAGCATGTTTGGCCCGGTCAGGGCGATGGGGGCGCTACGTTCGCAACGTAGGGGCCA
>JAYEIJ010000059.1:0-14579 GCA_034660035.1 Actinomycetota bacterium
GTGCGTTGGTCTCGGTGTCTGATGACACGGTGCTCTGCTCCTGGTTGCGTTTGGGGTTCCGGGCGGGCCCTTCCCCCGTGCTCGAGCGTCAAGTCTATGCCGTTCGGATCACATCTCAGCCGACCGGGGTGAACGGCTGAAATGGGCATTCGTGTAGTGGATCCGAGTAGCTGAGGCACAAGCGGCGAGCTACGAGTCACAAGCTCCAGAGCTGGCAGGCCTCATTGTCAAGTGCACGCCCCCGGAGCCCCCCTCTGCGACGCTGAAGCGTCGCGTCCCCCCGGCCATGTGGTCCGGCGATTACTTGAAGTAGATCGGCGGTTCGTCGACTTTCACAATCCCGGATTCTTCGAGGCCGAGGCCGATCGCGAGGAGGCTCGACTCGCCCCATCGGGGACCGATCAACTGCAGGCTCGCCGGAGGCGTGCCCTCGCTCTCGATGGGCAGCGCCAACGCGGGGTTGCCGGAGCGGTTCACCGGCCACGTGTACTGGGCGATGACGGCGCGGTGGAAGATGCGCTCCCCGTCGATGTCCATGTCGTCTTCGCCGATGACCTTCCTCGTTCCACCGACGGTGGGTGTGGCCAGCACGTCGAACCGGGCGAAGATGCGTTCGAGGGCATGACGCACACCGGCGTCCCAGGCCATGGCGTCGATGGCCGTCTCAAGACCGATGGTCTTCGCTCTCCGAATCCGGGCCGCAACGTCGCTGCCGTACGTGTCGGGATTCTCTTCCCATCGATCCCGATGCACCCGGTACACCTCGGCGGCGGCGGCGTTGGCGGCTGCGGCCGTGATCTCGAGTGCGGGTTCGTCGATGGTCTCCACGGTGGCCCCGAGAGCGGCCAAGCGATCGAGAACGCCGCGGAAGGCGTTTCGCGTGACGCTATCAGCCGGATGCTCCATCCACTGTTTCGGGATCCCGACGAAAAGCGTGGACGGATCCCGGGGCGCCCCCGTCCGGTCGACACGAGTGGAAGCGGACCATGGATCGGCGGGGTCGTCCCCGGCGATAACCGAGTAGATCGCGGCCAGATCGGTGATGCTTCGGGCGATCGGACCCACGGAGTCGAGCGATGGGGCGAGGGGTGTCACGCCGGTGAGCGGCACCCGTCCGTGCGTGACCTTGAGACCGACGACACCGCAGAGGGCGGCGGGGACACGGACCGACCCGCCGGTGTCCGTCCCGATCGCGACGGGAACGATGCCTGCAGCGACCGCCGCGGCAGATCCGCCGGATGACCCTCCGGGTGACAGATCGAGGTCCCACGGGTTGTGGACGGGTCCGAAGTGCTGGTTCTCACTCGTGAAGCCGAACGCGAACTCGTGGAGACCGGTCCGTCCGATGATGATCGCTCCGGCGTCCTCGAGTCGTTGCACCACGGTGGCTGATTCCGCGACGGGATCGACTGGAAACACGGCGCCGTTCGTCGTAACAACACCGACCTGGTCGATCAGGTCCTTGAGACCAATCGGAACACCCGCGAGCGGTCCCGGGCTCTCACCGTCGGCGATTCGCTCATCGAGATGTGCAGCGCGGGCGAGAGCGCCCCCGCGATCGACCAGCGTGAACGCGTTCAGATCCGGCTGGGATGCTTCGGCCGCGTCAAGCGCCGCACCCACCGTCTCGACCGCCGACGACTCGCCGTTGCGAACCGCCCCGGCGATGTCGCCGATCGAAGCCACGGACTACTCCCAGATGAGGGGGCGGTGGTCCGGGTACATGTTGATCCAGACACGGCCCGCGGGCAGGATGACGTCGTTTCCTGCGTCGTCGACCACGCGGATCATGTCCTGAACGGTGTCGCGCTCCCAGGTGGCCTCGAACACTCCCCCCGAGTGGAATACGAGAGCCTCTCCGGAACCTGTCGTATGGACCGCCGGAACCGATGACCCTGCTCCGGACGGTGAACTCGCGATGTACTGATCACCCTTGAGAACGACCAGCATGTCGAAAGCGACCTGTCCGGTCTCCCCGTCTGCGTCGACCCATTCGTGCGGTGTCGTCTTGTTGAAGCGCAGGTACTGCTCACCGTCCCACTCCCAAACGACGTTCGGCTGCGCCGACCAATCGAAGGTGATCTTCGTCGCAGCGGCAGTGGTCGCGGTTGGTTCGGTCCCGTACGCGAAGAGCGCCTCCGGGGCCTCATCGGGCCAACCTTGGTCATCGGAGTAGTCGCGAATGGCCGGCGTCGACGTATAGAGGTTGTGGGGCGCTTTGCGGTGCGACATGCGGAACGTGGTGATGCCGTTGTCGTAGACGACGTTGACGCCGTTCTTCCTGAAGATGTCCTTAACCCACGGCTGTGCGCCGGAGATCTGGAATGCTCCGTCGAGGGGCGCCATCAAGGCGGAATCGGTGGGCCGTCCGGAGCGGTTAGGGCCGACGAATTCGCCGTCGGACTGATGGAACATTGCGATGAACCGTGACAGGCCACCCTCGACGAGAACCTCGTACACAGCGTCCGCCTCCTGGAGTCCGGACTGCGGCCTGGCGGAAGGATGGTTGTCGATCTTGACGCCGATGACTCGACGCTCATAGAGATCTTCGTCGCCCGGAAGCCCGTTGATCGTTGGCGCGATCCCCGGGGCGAGGGTCGTCGTCGTTGTGGACGTGGTGGTGGTCGTCGGCGTCGTCGTCGTGGTCGCCTCCGTCGTGGTCGACGACACGGCCACAGCCGTCGTGGTTGTGGTGTCGTCGGCACCGGATGAGCATGCGGCAGCGAGCAGAGCCATGGCGGCGATCAGTACGGAAATTCGGAGAGTGTGTTTCATAGCGGCCGGAAGTGTAGGGAGGCGGACCGTGAATCCGACGGACCACGCGTTTCCTACAGTTCGGCGCTGGTCCTCCGGCACTGGTGTTCGGTTCTGCGTTCGGACTGCAGGAGTATGGCAATGGACGTCCAAATTCCCCCTCCGAGACTCCACGGACGAGTCCTACGGTATCGTCGCGGTCTATGTCTTCCGATGGGAACAACGCGCCGCCGGCGGTCACAGCCGTCATGCCGGCCCGAAATGAGGAGCGGACGATCGCCGCCGCGATCGAGAGCCTCCTCGCCCAGGCCTACGAGGGATCGCTCGACATCGTCGTCGCCGTCGCTCCTTCTACCGATCGAACCCTCGAGATCGTGACCGACATGGCGACGGGCACCGAGCGTGTCACGGTGGTGGAGAACCCTGTGGGAACGACCCCGGCGGGCCTGAACGCTGCGATCGCCGCCGCCACGGGAGAGGTCATCGTTCGGTGCGACGCCCACGCCGAGATTCCCGACGGATACGTTGCAGCAGCAGTCCACGCATTGCAGGAGACCGGGGCCGTCAACGTGGGCGGTGTTCAGAACGCGGTTGGGATCGGCCTGATGCAGCGAGCGATCGCCGCGGCGATGTCGAGTCCGTTCGGCGTGGGAGATGCTCGGTTCCACATGGGCGGCGAGGCCGGTTTCGTCGACACCGTATACCTCGGAGTGTTCCGTCGAGATGCCCTCGACGCCGTCGGCGGCTACGACGAGACACTGATCAGAAACCAGGACTACGAACTCAACTACCGACTCCGGGAAGCCGGCGGTGGCGTCTACTTCGATCCTTCCCTCCGTGTCATGTACCGACCCCGATCGTCGCTCGGCGGTCTGTGGAAGCAGTACTTCGAGTACGGACGATGGAAGCGTGTCGTGATGCGGCGCCATCCAGGATCTGCCCGCTGGCGCCAGTTCATCGCACCGGCGTTCGTCGTGGGACTTGGGCTCTCGGGTCTGGCAGCCGTCACCAGCCACAGGAAGCTAGCTGCGATCGTGCCCGGCTCCTACGCCGTAGCGACCATCACCGCGACAATCGTCGAGCTCTCCAGGAACGAAGACAGGGCCGCACTCCTCCTGCCGGCCGTGTTCCCAACCATGCACGTGGCCTGGGGATGCGGAGTCCTCACTCCCCGTGAACCCTCGACCAGTACCCCCGGGTGAAGACCCAACGGGTCGACCTTCGGCGCTGCCGAGAGTCACGGCACTCCTTGGCGCCACTCAGAAGGAAGCTGCCACGCCTCTCACAAGAGATTGACACCGAGGGGAAACTGACAGATCTGAGAGCTCTGGGGAGCCCTCTTCAACTGCCGACTATCACCCACTATGAACCGCCGGGCGCACACGGTCCTTCATAGCCTGGTTGCAGCACCGGATGACCGGTTGATTCGATGTACACGGGGACAAGGCATGCGCCGATACGACCGTCGGGTTCGAAGACGAACTGGCCCACGGCGGTGGCGCGGGCCAGTTCTGATCCGGCTTGCCAGACGAAGTTCCCGAGACCCCATGCGATCGGCTTACCCCGGTACCAGCCGAGAGGCTGGAGAACATGCTGGTGATGACCGAAGATGCCGTCCGCCCCGGCGTCGATGAACGCCCTGGCAAGACCGATCTCGAACGGCCGGGGCTGGGTTGTGTCCTGCATCCCCCAGTGGATCGTGACGAGGACGAGGTCAGCGATCTCATCGGCTGCTCTGATGGCCCTGGTCATCGCTGCTGCGGAGTCGCCGTCGGTCATGCCCGGCCGGTCCCCGGTGGCGAACCAGGATCCGCCTTCGGGGCGGACACCACCGCCTCCCAGGATCGCGATCGTCCAGCCGTTCTTCTCCACGAGCACCGGTGCGTAGGCCTCGGCGGAGTTGGCTCCGGCTCCGACCGGGGCGATGCCGACGGCCGCCAGGTTGCGACGGGCGTCGAGCATCGCTGTGAATCCGTAGTCGATGGCGTGGTTGTTAGCCAGATTGGCAACGTCGACCCCGGCAGCCGCCATCGACGGGAGGGCATCGGGGTCGCAACGGAACGTCGCCGGCTTTGGCCATGGTGACCCGAGAGTCGATGCCGAGCACTCCAGGTTGATCACCGTCAGGTCATCCTGGTTGAAGATGTCATCCAGGCCCGACCAGGCGTACTCGTAGCCGTGAGACGGGAACGAGCGGACGAACGTCGGATCGAGGTTCACATCCCCGACTCCACTGATGACCAGGCGTTGCCTGATCGGCGGTGGAGGTACGATCGGGGCAAAGCCGAGGGCCCGGGAGAGGAACGACGCCATCTGATCCCGTCTGACCAGACCAGATGGGCAGTACCGATCGTTCGCAGGAGGGTCGCATCCCAGCGTGACGCCCACATCGGCGATGGCGTTGATGTCCGCCTCGAAGATCGACACGGCATCATCCGTGAAGTAGTCGATGGAACTGGCCGGGTAATCGAAGGCGCGACGGAGCAATGCCGCCATCTGCTCCCGGGTAACGTTCCTGTCCGGGCAGTACCGGTCGTTGGCCGGCGGGTTGCAACCCCGGGTGATCCCCGCCGCGGCGATAGCGTTGATGTCACTCTCGAATACCGAGGCTTCGTCATCGGTGAAGTAGTCCGCGGGTGAGGGCGAAAGATTGAGCGCTCGCCGGATGAAGGCGGCCATCTGGCCCCTGGTCAACGATTCATTCGGGCAGTAGCGCGTGCCGGTGAGCGGGTTGCATCCTCGCGTGATTCCTTCGACGGCGATCGCCTCGATGCTTCCTTCGTGGACATTGCCGTTGTCGTCGGTGAATGTCCCACCCGGCGGCAGTTCGTGGGGCAGGGCAACTCCGGCCGTCAACACGAGGAATGCCGCCACTCCGGTCAGTAGCGTGCCCAGCATCCTCAATCGATTCGGCACACAAACCCCCGATGCCGACGTCACTTGTCACCAGACGATACCTTGCAGAGACGCGACGCCCGAACCAGGACTCTCAGAGGTCGGGAGACCGACACGGGCCGGCCAGAGGAGTCCCCAGCACGCCCGGTCACTCGTCGATCAACGAGGCGTAGAGCGTCCGTACCTCGTCCGCCGGCCACCGGAAGCGCCGTCGTACCTCCGGTGCTCCGGCGCTAGCGGCAGCGATCGCGTCTTCGTCCACGGCCACGAGCGCGTTGGCCAGAGCAGCCACACCCCCGGGTGGAACGAGCGTCGCCCCCGGCAACGATCCAATGACGGCGCGGGTTCCCGGGAGATCCGATGCGACCACCGGGGTTCCCATGGCGAGGTACTCAAGGGTCTTCGTCGGCAGGGAGTGCCGATAGTTGGGCAGGTCATGGAGTGGCGACACGCCGACCGCCGCTGAACCGGCCATCTCCATCGCTTCGGCATGGGGAGTCCAGCCGGCCAACTCGATATCCACACCGAGAGCCGCTGCCTGTTCGAGCAGCGTGCGTCTGAGATCGGGGCTGCACCGCCCAACGTAGGTCAACGGACCGGCGTCGACAGACGCGACCGCCTTGAGGATCGTCACCGCCCCTCGTTGCTCGGTGACGTCGCCGACGTAGATGACGCCGCTGCGGGCTCCTGTCGGAACCTCCGGGAGGCGGGATTCGTCGAGAAAGTTCGGGAAAACGGGTGGCTCCGAGTTGAGGAGCGTCCCGTACCCGGCTTCAGCGACCGTCACCACAAGCATCCGGTCGGCGGCGGCGAGCAGGCCTCGCGCCGCCACGCCGAACGGCCACCGAAGCCACGTAGGCACCGAGACTCGCGTCCGCGCTAGCGCCGGCACGTTCTCGTGCATATCGAACACGACGGGTATGCGCCGTACGACGCTGGCAACGATCCCGGCGGGGATCAATTCCGGGTCGTGGATGGCGATCACATCGGCACGGGCCGTGAGCATGAGTCGCAGCGCCGCGAACCACCGTGCGACTCTCCCACCGGACAGCACACGCCATTCAATCGCCTCTGTGTCGCTGGGTGGTGGTGCCTTCGTGGCGTAGGTGACGTCGAAGTCGACACCGAGCGTGCGGATGTGCTTCTCGCGGATCCTCGGATCATCGGCCGGGTGAACGGTCGTGACGACGAGAAGGCGCCGGGTCACAAGGCGACGACGTTGTCGGCCGCGATGCCGCGGCGCCGGTAGGTTCCCCTCGCGTCGAACACGACGGGAACGGCCGCCGCCAAGGCTGCGTAGTCGATGGCATCGTGATCGGTGAGGATCACGGCGACGGCGAACCGGGAGAGGTCGTCGTCGGCGGACACTGAGCGAAAGCCGTGGTGTTCGATCCGGTCGGATCCGACGACCGGGTCGAGTACGGAGATGATCGCTCCGTGTGCTTCGAGTTCCCGGAGCACGTCGATCGACGCAGACTCACGATCGTCCGCGATGTTCGGCTTGTAGGCGATCCCCACGGCGAGGATCTCTGTTCCGTACACCGGGAGTCGCTGCTCGTTGATCACCGATGCGATGCGGTTGGCGGTGTAGATCGGTTGGCCGATGTTGATCTGCTCTGCGAGGTCGATGAACCGGATCGCGAAATTCGCTTCACGGGCGCGCCAGGCGAGGAACTGCGGATCGAGGGGGATACAGTGCCCTCCCACACCCGGTCCGGGGTAGAAGGCCTGAAATCCGAAGGGCTTGGTGGCCGCTGCGTCGATGACCTCCCAGATGTCGATGCCGAGTGCGTCCGCCAACTGGCTCATCTCGTTCGCAAGGCCGATGTTGACGGCCCGGTACGTGTTCTCCAGCAGTTTCGCCATCTCCGCCGCCGATGCCGATGCCACGGGATGGACCGACGAGACGAGCCGTTCGTATGCTGCGACCGCGACGGCGGTGGACTCCGGCGTCACACCCCCAACGACCTTCGGGATATCGACGGTCTTGAGGTCGTCACCCGGAGAGACGCGCTCAGGGGAGAACGCCACCCAGACGTCTTCGTCGAGGGCGAGTCCGCCTTCGGTGACGGCGGGAACGATGATGTCCTCCGTCGTCCCCGGATAGGTCGTCGACTCGAGAGAGACGAGCATCCGGGGATGGGCGATCTGCCGGACCATGTCTGCCGCCGACCGGATGTATGACAGATCGGGTTCGCGGTTGCGTCCGAGAGGGCTGGGGACGCAGATGAAGACCGCGTCGGCCTCACGCAACCGTTCGACGTCGGCGGTCAGTTCCATCCCCGCGTCGAGGGCTGCGCCCAATTGCGCGTCGGTGATGTCCTCGATCGGGGAATCCCCCGACCGGAGACGCGTGACGTAGGCGTCGTCGACGTCGAAGCCGATCACCCGGAGTCCGCCGCTGATGGCCGTCACGGCAAGCGGCAATCCGACATACCCGAGCCCGATGATCCCTGCGGTCCAGGTCTCGTTGGCGTAGAAATCTCGGGCGTCGCTCATTCATTGCTCCCATCGACGTGTGCGTACGCCGCGAGTCTACGGGCTATAGATCACGCAACGCCCGTGCGAGGAACGACGCGGTCTCTGCCCTGGTGACCTTCCGTTCGGGGCAGTAGCGATCGTTCGCCGGTGGGTTGCAACCCTTGGTCATGCCGACTGTTGCCAGACGATCGATGTCACCCTCGAAGACCGATCGGTCGTCGTCGATGAACCAGTCTCCGTGACCCGGGTCGGAGAGGTGCCAGGCCCTGACGAGGAACGCTGCGATCTGGCCTCGGGTCACCGTGTTGTCGGGGCAGAACTGGTCGTTGGTCGGCGGGTTGCAGCCCTTCGTGATCCCGAGCGCAGCGATCCTGTTGATGTCGTCCTCGAACGCCCGGCCATCGTCATCGGTGAAGAAGTCGGTGCCGACCTCCGGCAGGTCGAGAGCGCGGGACAGGAACGCAGCGATGTCCTCGCGCCGCATGCGATCGTCGGGGCAGAAGCGGTCCTCTCCGGCGTCGCACGCCACAGCGATGCCGCGCTCGGCGAGGTACTGGATGTCGCCGCGATGGATGGTGTCACTGATGTCGGTGAACCCTGTCGGTGTTGCCGGCGGCGTCGCGGGGGCGGCCGTGGTGGTCGTCGTCGTGGTCGACGGCGACGGCGGCGGGGGCGGTGTCGATCCGGGCACCTGGAATCCGGTGATGTGCGTGCCTCGCAACCCGTACCACTCCGCCACGGTGTTGCCGTCGATGAGATCGCCCCGGTAGGTGTCGACGGTCACGAGCGCGCCGTCACGGTATCCGGAGAAGGCGATCCTGCTGGGAGTTCCCGAATCGAACGTGTCGACGATCTCGGCCGAGGTGAGGGAATCGAGGTTGAGTCTCGAAAGGATGGTCGACTGGGACTTCGTGTACGTCCACGTCGGATAGGGGTTGCCCGGGGCGGTCAGCGTGTATGGATCGGGTCGGCTCCTGAGGTACGGGATCGGGGTGCCGCCCCATACGTCCTCGTTGTTCTCGGTGGCTCCACCGTTGGACGAACCGAAGAACGCTCCGATCGGCTCACCGCGATAGGCGACGATCTCTCCGGCCGTGGCACGCACACTATCGGTCCAGCGCCCGGTCGTGATCCCGGGTACGCGTCCCCGGTAGGCTTGGTCGTTCTGCTTGCCGCTGGCACCTTCGTCGGAGGCGTCGTAGAGGACGCACCAGCACCAATCGCGGCTCTTCGCTGCGGCTTCGTATGAACCGGCGCCTGCCCTGCTCGTTCGGTAGTCCGCCACGTACAGCGCATACGACCGCGAGGCCACAGCCTGGGTCTTCAGGGCTTCCATCAGCCACGATGACGGCATCTCTCCGATGCCTGCGATGTAGTCGTCGAGGTCGATCTCGAGGGACACGTCGAGTCCCCGGTTGTTGTCGGGGCGGACGTGGGCGGTCCCCATGTCGTACGTGCAAGTCACGCTACTCCACCGCCGGCACGAGGTCGCGGCACCCGAATTGGTCGGATCCGAACCCCATTCCCAGTGGCGAACGAGTTGGACGGCAGAGGTCGGTGTCGAATTCCACCCGTCCCACTCGAGATCGAAATAGCATCCGCCCGGTGCCGAAGGCGCTCCGCTTCCGACGGTGAACACGCATCCTCCTGCGGTGTGCTCGATCGTGACGGTCGATCCGACGGCAACAGTGACGGTGTCGGTGACGCCCCCGCTGGTTCCCCGCTCAAGCACCGCAGACGTGCCCGATCCGACGATCGGCACGACCTTCAGTTCGACCTTGACCGCCTCCTGTTCGAGTCCGATCCACAGCGGCTCCGAGACTCCCGCGTCTTCGATCGTTGTCAGATTCTGGCCCGGTGCGTCGTAGTAGAAGTCGAGGATCTGGTCGTGTGTTCGGCCGTCCAGTGCCTGCCCGTACGCCCCGTATTGGCTCATGCCGATGCCGTGGCCCCATCCGGAACCCTCGATCACGATCTTGCCGTCTTCAACGGCCGATGCGGGGGTCGGGACCAGCGCAACCGACGTTGCAAGCGAGAACGCTATCGCCACGAGCGCTATGGACCTATACACGGGAGAAGTTTTCGAGTTCATAGACGCGCTATCGACGTGGCAACCGGCGCGCTTGAGCGATTCAGCTCCGGCTGTGTCGGACGGCGCGAGCGAAGAAACTCGCCATCTCATCGCGGGGAACTGCTCGGTCCGGACAGAACCTGTTGTTGGCGGGCGGATTGCAGCCGAGTGTCACACGAGCAAACGCGAGCGCCTCGATGTCGTGTTCGAACACCGAGTCGTTGTCGTCGACAAACACATCCTCGCCGCTCGTCTCCGTGAGCCCGAAGGCTCGGGCGACGAATGCCGCCATCTGTCCACGAGTCAGGCGCTCGTCCGGACAGTACCGATCGTTCGCGGGCGGATTGCAGCCCTTCGAGATCCCGGCAGCGGCAAGACGGTTGATATCCCCCTCGAAGATCGAGTCGTCATCGTCGACGAACCAGTCCTTCCCCCCGATGTCGGTCAGGCCAAGGGTTCTGGTGAGGAACGCGGCCAGTTCACCGCGCGTGATGAGCCGCTCGGGGCAGTACCGATCGTTCGCGGGAGGGTTGCAGCCCCGCGTCGTGCCGAGCTCGGCGATGAAGTCGATATTCGCTTCGTGGATGTTGCCGTCATCGTCCCTGAACGCTCCGTCGTAAGGGTTGGGAGCTTCGTCGGCGGGGCACCGGTGACCCGGCGTCACGAACCACGACTCGAGGTCGCTGAAGATCCGGTTGTTCCCGAGGAGCACGAGTTTCTGCCCGTCGGCCCGGAGAACCTGGAGGTCGTCGCGCCCGTCTCCGTCGTAGTCACCGGCGGTCACGTCGACGACGACGCCGAGTTCGGGGATCGATAGCGTCTCAGCCACCGTTCCGTATCCGGAGGCCGCCGGCAGGATCCGGAGCGATCCTGATGGGTCAACGGCGAAGATATCGGGCAAGCGGTCCAGGTCGCGATCTCCAAGCGTGAACCGCGCCCCGGTCGTATCGCCGAGGCCGGTGTCGATACTCAGCAAGGTCTCTTCGAATCCCGACGCCCGGCTCCACACGTCGAGTGAGGTCGTCCCATCGACGCTGCGGAATACCCAGAGATCCACCGTTCCGTCGCCTCCATAGTCCCCGGTGATGTAGGTCGCCGTCGGGTCGAACGGGACGGAAGACTCGAACGAGACGGAGTTCTCGAAATCGGTCCAGCGGTCGTAGACGGTGAACCGTGCCGTGCCACCGTCATCTCTCATGAACCAGAGTTCCATGCCCCCACGTCCGTCGTAATCCCCGTACAGCACCGTCGCGTCGTCCAACGATTCTCCGGGGATCTCGTAGTGGCTCATGTCACAGTCGCTGTGTTCGAGTCGGGCCTGAGAAACGTCGACGCTCAGGTCGCTGCCGCTCTCGGAGATGAATATCACATCAAGGGCGGCATCTCCATCTCCCTCGGCAAGGAGCCGTATGGCTCCCGGCGCCTCAGGATCGGGGATGGAGATACTCACGTCCACCGTTCCGAAGGCCGACGGTGCTGATCTCGGTGGATAGATCGGCTGGGGAACCACGCCGGCGGTGAAGGCAGGTCCCTGCCACGTGTAGTGCATGGCGTCTTTGAAGTCGATCCAGTCCCCGCCCCAGCAGAAGCCGGCGTCGCGGAAGGTGTCCACGAACCAATCGGGCATGTTCGTGCGGAGGACGTTGTCGGATGAATACGGGTTCCAACGCGAGTTGATGTCGACCGCGTTCCCGATCGCGTGGCCCGATAACTTGGTTGTGTCGCCGATGGTCCGGGGGTTGTAGGCGAACGTGTAGGTCCGGTAGATCGGGTACGAAAGCCCGGCACTCTGGTGAGCAACGAGTGCATCGTTGACGACCGACATCGCCGGGAACATCCGTTCATGGATCTGGAGTCGCTCACCGTCGCTGCCGGGGACGCTCCACCACACGAGTGCATCGTGCACGGCTCCGATGGTTCGCCCGAAATGGTCCCCCCAAGGACCGCGGATCGGTGTCGAAGAGCCCAACCACCCCGACGACGTGTGCCGTGGAGCTCTGGCCCGAGCGGCTCCGCAGCCATCCGACTCATTGAACGAATCCCATCCCTCCCCCTCAGCGCCGCCGGCATAGGCGGGAACAGCCATCGTGATCAGCGCTGCCATCAGCAGGCCCGCCGCAGATAGCCACCCAGGACGAAAACGAGGGTTCGGTGTCGACATCAGCGTGAACCTTATCGCGACCCACCCGAACACATGTCATCGGTCGGCGGGGCTGCTCGGGGGTAGGGTCTTGGCATGGGTCGTGACCGTTTGCCTGCGTTTCAAGTGCTCCGTCGCGGAGCCGCCGTCACTCTTCTGACGGCGTTGGTCCTCATCGTGATCATCAGCCATCCGTCCGTTGCCGACGAACCGTCGGTCGGAAGCGAATACCTGGTGAAAGCCGACCCCGCTTCGCTCACAGGGACCGGACTCGAAATCGTCCGTGACGTCGGTTTCGGGTGGACGCTGGTCAGATCAACGCGATCCGTCGCTGCCGACGGGTTGACCGAGTCCTCCCCGAGAACGGCTTCACCGGAGGTGATCCCAAACGTTCTCTACGACCTTCTCGGCGAGTCGCTCTTCGGTGACCAGTGGGCACTCGAGAACACGGGTCAGACGGGCGGCACTCCCGACGCCGACATCGACGCCCCCGACGCATGGGGGCGAACCTCAGGTGCCGCCTCGGTCGTGATCGCCATTCTCGACACCGGCCTCGACCTGGATCACCCCGACCTGATCGACCGCATCTGGACCAACGGAGGGGAGATCCCGGGCAATGGGATCGACGATGACGCCAACGGCTACGTCGATGACGTCAACGGGTGGGACATGGTCGACCAGAACGCATCGCCCGAAGACGAACTCGGCCACGGAACCGCGGTCACCGGGATCGTCGCTGCCTCTCGCAACGGAGTCGGCATCGTCGGCGTGGCCCCCGAGGTGACGATCATGCCGATCCGCGTCTGTGACGTCTCCTGCCCCCTCGCCGCGATCGTTGAGGGCATCCGATACGCCCTGGACAACGATGTTCGGATCCTCAACCTCTCAGTTGGGACATTCTCATCGGACGCGCCGCTGGAAGACGCCATCGCCGCTGCGGACCTTCTGGGCGCGGTCCTCGTCGCTCCGGCTGGGAACGACGGCACGGACAACGACACGCGACCGACCTACCCGGCGAGCTACCCGTTCGACAACGTGATCTCTGTGGCCGCAACGGACCATGATGATCGGCCGGCGAGTTCGAACTATGGGGCGACCAGTGTCGATCTCAGTGCCCCGGGAAGGGCCGTCATGACCTCGGAGCTCGGAGGTGGATGGGCTCCGAAGTCTGGAACGTCGTTCTCGGCGGCGCACGTTTCCGGTGCCGTCACCCTCATCCGAAGCCTCCGTCCCCTCGCCGAACCGGCCGAAGTGTCATCGCTCATCTTCAGCACGATCGACCCGGTCGGTGCCCTGGCAGGCACGACGGTCACCGGAGGGCGACTCAATCTCAACGGCGCACTTCGTGCGGCGGCAACGCCAGTGGCGGCCGCGGTCGCCGATCCGAGTTCCGGTATGTACCCGTTCACAGTGACGCTCGACGCTTCCGACTCGTATGACCCCGGAGGCTCAGAACTGTCGTTCTCCTGGGTACTACCGGGAGGCACAACGGCAACCAGCGATTCGGTGCGATGGCCGGTCCCCGGGCCGGGCACCTACGAGGTCGTGATGACGGTCACCAACCCGGAAGGCCTCCACTCGAGCGCGACCGTCGAGATCGCGTCGAATGCCGCGCCGCCCGTCGCTGTTGCCGATGCGGACCCGTCCCTTGGGTGGGCACCGCTGAAGGTTGCGGTGTCGGGGATTGGTTCGCATGACCCGGACGGTCACATCGTGTCGTGGGATTGGGCCGGCCCCGGAGTGACGGCATCGGGTGAAACGACGTCGATGACGATCGACACGGTCGGTGATCATTCGATCGAATTGACTGTCACCGACGATCTCGGAGCCACCGGCGAAGATTCGGTGGGGGTTCTCGTCGGGACCGATTTCGTCGACACTCGTTCGTCGATCTTCCGCCTCGACATCGCCTGGATGTCGGCACTCGGCATCACCAAGGGCTGCAACCCGCCGACGAACGACCGCTACTGCCCCACCGGCACCGTCACCCGCGGACAGATGGCCGCCTTCCTCAACCGAGCCCTCCACCTCCCACCGACCACCGCCGACTACTTCGTCGATGATGACGACTCGATCTTCGAAGGCGACATCAACCGACTCGCCGCAGCCGGCATCACCAAGGGCTGCAACCCGCCGACGAACGACCGCTACTGCCCCACCGGCACCGTCACCCGCGGACAGATGGCCGCCTTCCTCCACCGGGCCGAGACGTAGCCCGGGCCCGCCCGTCGGCGCGTA
>JAYEIJ010000060.1:0-13211 GCA_034660035.1 Actinomycetota bacterium
CCGATCGGGCATGCGACGCCCGTTGGTTGCATTCCGCAGTAGCCCTCGGCGGCGATCGGGTGCTTCGGCGGTGGTACGTCACCGAAGTAGAAGGCCTGGAGGTCGAACCCCGCTCTCGCCAGGTTCCTGGCCAGGTACTGCTGGTGGTACTCCTCGGCGTAGAAGAACTCTTGTGCCGGTTCGATCTCGGTGGTGATGTCGCCGTACCCGGACGATGACAGGTCCGACGCGTACCGGTCGCGGGAGGCAAGGGCTTCCGCCAGTTGACGATCGGTCGTCGTGTAGATCGCCGATCGGTACTGCGAACCGGAGTCGGGGCCCTGGCGCATCCCCTGCGTCGGATCGTGTGCTTCCCAGAACCGCTTCAGCAGCGCCCGATACGGCACAACATCGGGATCGAAGACGACGAGCACCGCTTCGGTGTGTCCCGTCCGACCGGAGCAGACGTCGTCGTATGTTGGGTTCACGGTTGTACCGCCGGCGTAGCCGACGGCCGTCGTGTAGACGCCGCCGGTGATCCAGAACTCACGCTCGGCTCCCCAGAAGCACCCCATTCCGAAGTAGGCGATCTCGAGATTGTCGGCGAACGGCGGGATCATGGATGACTCGTTGACGAAGTGGGTGCCGGCTATGACGATCGGTTCGTCCCGGTCGGGGATGATGCGCTCGGAGCCGACACGGCTTGTGATTCGTGATTTCCACATGGTTCGGACAACGCTACCGGACGACGATCCCTTCCGTTCCGGAATCCGCCGAACCGAGCGAAATGCTAGCCCTAGTGCCGCGAAGTGCTTACAATTGCAAGCATGATCACGATGCCAGGCGACTCCGAGCTCCCCATCGGGTATCCCAGAGAGCTCGAAGGGCACTTCGAATTGAGCGACGGGCGGAAGGTTCAGATCCGACCGATCCTCCCAAAGGACGTTGACGATCTCGCTGAGGCGATCGCTCACGCCGACAGCCAGACGCTCCTGCACCGATTCTTCACGGCTGCTCCGCACCTCTCAGAGAAGCAGATCCACTACCTCGCCGAGGTCGACTACCGGCGGAGGCTGGCGCTCGTTGCAGCCGACATTGACGGTCGAGGGGTCGCCGTGGCTCGCTACGAATGCCACTCGGACAGCACCGTCGCGGAGGTAGCGGTGGTGGTGGCACCGGAGTGGCGTTCCGGAGGTCTCGCAACAGAGATGCTCCGCCGTCTCGAGGCGCCGGCTCGTGAGAACGGTTTCACCGAGCTGGATGCGGTCTATCTCCCCGAGAATCATCCCATAGCCAGGGTCTTCGAACATCTGGGGTATTCGGACCAACGCATCGAGGACGGCCTTGCACGGGTATCCAAGAATCTCGGTTGATTTGGACGCGTCCTGGCGATTCCTCGGGCGCAGGACGACGGTACGCTGAGGGCTTCGGCGTTGTTCCATTCGGGACGATTCCGACAAGCGCGAGTGGCAATGGTGGAAGGAACCTGCATGGAGCCTGTGAGGAGTCTGCACGACCTCCTCGATCTGCAAGACGTCGATGCGCATATCGACCGTCTGATCGAACAGCGTCAGAGCCTTCCCGAATTGGTCGACTACCGGGCCGCTCATGAAGAAACCGTGCGTCTTGGAACCGAGCGCGATGAGACCGCCGCCCGCTTGCGCGAAGTCGAACTCGCTGTCGACAAGACGTCCGGCGAGCTCGAGATCACCAGTCAGAAAGCCGGTGCCGAGGAGATGCGGCTGTATGCCGGCGGTCTCAGCGCCCGCGACGCCGACTACCTCCGTCGCGAGGTCGAACTTCTGAAGGGCAAGGTCGGCAGGATGGAGGAGGAAGTCCTCGAACTCATGGAGTCTCGCGAGGAGATCGAGGCTGACCTCGCTCGACTCGATGCCGAACTTGAAGCCGAGACCGGCCACAAGGCAGAGCTTGAGGCCGGGATTCGCGAGTCCTGGAGAGTGATCGATGCAGAGATCGCCCTCAAGGAGCATCGCAAGATCGAGATCGTGCCGCTCATCGACGAAGACCTCATCGGCCTCTACGAAGGTCTCCGTGATACCCATGACGGCCGGGTCGTCGGCGCATTGAACAATGGCGTGTGCGGCGCTTGCCATCTCATGCTGTCGTCGGCCGAAGAGAACGAAACTCGTCGACAGGATCCGCCCCGCTGCGTCCATTGCCGGGCGATCCTCGTTCCCTGACCACGGGCCCTGATCCGGTGCATCGGGTTCATTTCAGGACGGGCCGGGGTCGGGTTCCGACCGACCGTTGATCCGCCAGGCTCGCCACGCCATGCGAACGGCGAGCAGCGTCAGGAATACGCCGAACATGCGCCGGAGCAGGTCGGCGTCGAGTTGCAGGGCGATCTGTGCTCCGAGAACTGCGCCGACGATCCCGGCGATACCGATCGGGATTGCAAGGCGCCATCGCACGTTTCCTCTGCGGGCGTGAGCGACGGTCGCGACGATCGCGGTGGGGAAGATGACCGCCAGGGACGTGCCCTGCGCGATGTGCTGATCAAAGCCGAATAGCACGACCAGGGCGGGTACGAAGATGATCCCACCTCCGAGTCCGAGGGAGGCGGCGATCGCTCCAGCGAACAGGCCGAGAGCGATGAGGGCGATGATCTCGACCATGGTCAGATCACCATCCTGATTCCGGCGACGGCGAGAACGACGGCGAATGTGATTGCGAGTGCTCGCTCGTTGATCCGCTCCGCGAGCCAGGCACCGCCCCAGGCCCCGACGACGGATCCGATCAGGATCAGGCCGGCGGCCCGCCAGTCCACGTTCCCGCCGATGCCGAACGCCACCATGGCCGCGGCGGAAGATGCAACGATCGTCGCGGTCGATGTGCCGGAGGCTTCTCTCTGGGACACCGCCAGCCAGAGGACGAGACCCGGGACGACGATGACACCGCCACCGACGCCGAAAAGTCCGGCAACGGTGCCGGCGACGGCACCAAGGGCGATGGCTTTGAGCAGAGCAGGGTTCACGAGCAGGCAAGGTACTCGCTTCTGAGCTCGTTACCTAGTCCCACCTCATTAGCCTCTGATGTCGATGAAGACTTTCGTAGCGCTGATTCTCGCACTCTCTGTGACTGCAGCAGCATGCGGCGCATCCGAGGAGGACCCGGAGTTCTCTCCTCCCGCCATCGTCGCAGGCTGGGCCGAAGCCGTGGAAGCGCGGGACTTCGAATCTGCAACGGCGGCCGTGTTCGAACCCTCGATGGTGATCGTGCTGGCAGCCGAGAACAACCTTCCCGCATCTGAGACGGCCACCATGCTCTCGAACGGCGTCACGCCCGCCGTGGCGGCCGCATACTGGTCGTCGTTCCGCGACGGATTCGACGCATTCGCCGGACGGCCGATCTCGAACCTCAACGTCGGCGCCTCGGAAGAGGTCGAGGCGGGGGACGTACGGTGGTCGGTGGTCACCGTCAGGGTGCAAGAAGACGCTTCTGCTCCGGTCTTCACTCGTGACGACGGAGGCTGGCTCGTCGATCTCGTCGCGACGCTCGCCCCGGGCTTCGTCGAGCCTCTCGATACGTATCTCGCGTCGCTTCCGAGCGATGCCGACGGAGATACGGTACGTGCGGCCTACGTCGACGTCGTCGTCCCTGCGATGTGGGCAGCGATCGAAGCCGGCGGACACGACGATGATTTCTCCCGTCGCGCCCTCGCGTTGATCGAGGCGGCGAGCGCCTAACGACCGAGCAAGCGTAGCTCGGGCAGCACCTCGGCCCCGAGTATGGCGATCGTCGCTTCCTGATCGAGCGCCGTCGTCTGGATCGTTACGACGTCGGCGCCGATCTCGGTGACCAGCGGTCGGTAGGCATCGACGTAGTCGTCCGTCCCGGACACGATGGTGTAAGCGGAGAGGATCTCGCCACGATCCATTTCGTCCGCACGCCGCCGCAGGTCCGCCGGGTCGACCGCCTCGAGACGACCGGGAGCACGTAGCCCCCTCCACGCTCCGAGCGCTTCCCACGCCTCACCATCGGAGTCGGAGCGGACCGTCCAACGGCTCGCAGCGATCGTCGGGGGTGGGCGACCGGCTTGGGACGCCGCGTCGCGGGCGGGACCGATGACCCGGTCCGTGGTCGTCGCCGGGTCCTTGACCGATGTGATGATGCCCTCGGCCATCGTGGCGGCGAGAACCGCCGACTTGGGGCCGCCGGCGGCCATCCAGATCGGGAGATCCGAGATCGGTGGGCTGTAGAGCTTCGCCCGGTCGGTGCGATAGAACTCCCCGTCGTAGGTGAGTTTCTGACCGTCGAGGAGTCTTCGCATGATCTCGAGCGCTTCTCTCATGCGGGCGGCTCTTTCGGCGTACTTGGGGAACGGGTAGCCCAGAGGGCCCTCGTTGAGGTTCTCACCCGTGCCCACGCCGAGCCGGAATCGCCCTCCGGAGAGACGATCGATCGTGGCTGCTGCCTGGGCGACGACGGCCGGGTGATAGCGGAACAGCGGGGTCGTCACGGCCGTGACGATGTCGACCCGTTCGGTCGCCTGGGCGATCGCTCCGAGGGTGGAGAAGGCGTACCCGGAGGCCGACACGTCGTCGACCCACGGGTGGAAGTGCTCCGACACCATCACGGCGTCGAACCCCGCTTCTTCGGCCAGCACGGCGTGCCGAACGATGTCCTCAGGCTGGAACTGCTCGTGCCCGCAGAAGTAGGCGAAGCGAGTCATGGAACCTCCTCGTTGGAGTGAACCCTAGGGAAGAGCATGTTCGTGTAACCTCCGCGCCGCTCACAGAATCCAATCACCGGGTCCATGAATAGGGAGAAACATGTCCACTAACAAACTCGCCGCTGAACTGCTGGGTACGTACGTACTCGTGCTCGGCGGTACCGCAACGATCCTGTCGGCAGGGTTCGGCGGTGCACAGTCCAACATTCTGATTGTCGCGTTTGGCTTCGGTCTTGCGCTGATGGCGGGTCTTTACGCCTTCGGCGAGGTCTCCGGCGGGCACTTCAACCCCGCGGTGAGTCTCGCGATGGTCCTCGACAAGCGCCTCGATCCGGTGTCGATGGCCGGCTACTGGGTTGCACAGCTCGTCGGTGCCGTGCTTGCATCGTTGACACTTCTCGTCGCATCGAGCACCGAAGCCGTCGCCGGCACGATGACGGTCTTCGCTGAGGGCATCGAGGCCTGGGAAGCGTTCATGTTCGAAGCCGTGTTCACTGCGATCTTCCTCGCTGTGATCCTCAAGGTCACGAAGAGCGAGAACTCCGGCAAGACCGCATTCCTAGGGATCGGCCTCACCCTGACGATGATCCATCTCGTGCTCATCCCCTTCACGGGAACATCGGTGAACCCGGTCCGTTCCCTGGGTCCGGGAATCGTTGGCGGCGTATGGGCCGATCAGTGGGTCTACTGGATCGCTCCGCTCGTCGGTGCGGCACTGGGCTGGGGCCTCTATAAGCTCGTGACGTCGGGCGACGCCGAGTAGGCGGTAGCCGAATTCAACGCCTTGAGGGGTCGTCTCCGGACGGCCCCTCTCTTGTGTTCGACCGCGACCGTGCCGGGTACGCGCCGAGTGCGATGACGCCCGCGGCGAAGAGTGCGACCACCCACCATCGCATGAGTCCTTCCTCCGGTACGAAGCCGAGGACGACGCCGACCGAGATCGCAGTGAGGGATGCGATCACTCCGAACGCGATGACGCTGGGGTTCGGACTCGGTGTCGTGCGCACCCTCGGCTCGAATCGACCGAAGATCGCCACGACCCCGGTGAGACCTGTCAGCAGGACCGCGACCCAGACCGGCCGGGTGAGCCACCAGGCGACCGTCAGTGGTTCGAAGTTGAACCCGAACCCGATGCCGTATCCGATGAGGACGATGATCGCCAGCGTGGGGAGGTGCCAGACGTAGACGGTCATCATCACGGCATGGAATCCGACGACGGCGGTCCACGGACGCTTTCGATGCATCAGCCGTTGTGCTGCCGGTTCTACGAGGCGAACGATCACGTACTGCATGAGCGAAAGGATCAGTAACACGCCCGTGGGTGGGAGGGTGTTGTTCTCCGTCGCACCGGGGACGCCCACCATGGACACCGGATAGGGGCCGAAGAGCGTCAGGAGAAGGAGCGCCGCGAACGTGAGGGGGAGCGCGGCGACGATGATGGTGGATCGAGGACGGGCGCGCTCGGTCGCCCAGCCGTATCCGAGTTGATGGGCGGTGATCCAGACGGCTCCGAAGTTGAGCCACCCGATCCAATCGGCACCCGTCGCGAACCGGAGGGCGTCGATCGAGAACGCCAGGATGACGCCGGCTACCACCGTCCACCATCCGAACCGGATCCAGAGCGGAACCATGATCGGAACGGCCAGGATCACGAGCAGGTAGACGGCCAGGAACCAGAGTGGAGTCACGACGGCGAAGCTGCCTGCTCTGATCAGGGAGTGATCGACTCCGAGGAGGCCCGCGATCACGCTGATCACGGTCCAGACGGCGAGGAACGGGACGATCGGGGTCATGAGCCGCCGGAACCGTGCCGTGATCCAGGTCCCGGTCGAATCTCCCCTGCGTTGCGATGCGTGGAACGAGCGCCAGTTCGCGAAGCCGCCGACGATGAAGAACACCGGCATCACCTGGATGCCCCACGTCAGCCAATGGGTCCACTCGGTGAGTTCAAGGATGTTGGTGAATCGCAGGGAACCGGCGTCGTCGACGAAGACGGCCGACGCGAGCCAGTGACCGAGCACGACGATGATCAGGGCTGCCGCGCGGAAGAAGTCGATCGACCGGTTCCTTGTCTCCGGCGTCCGATCCGCGATGTCCCGGATGCTCGCCATCAGGGCCGAGCCTACGGCGCGAGAGTCGAGGAAGCGCGGAAACGGTCAGAGTACGGGGGCAACCCAACGAGAAGCGCCCCCCGAATCGGAGGGCGCTTCAAACTAGGCGAGTCCGCCGGTAAGCCGGATCCTGTCGTGGACGGCCATCTATCTGGGACCGACATTGCTGCCGGCCTCGCGCGGTCTACCCGGGACGTAGCGGGCGGACCACCCTGTCCCTGCTCGACCTTGCTCCGGATGGGGTTTGCCGAGCCGCCCCGGTCTCCCGGAACGCTGGTGGTCTCTTACACCACCGTTTCACCCTTACCTGTGCCCCCGGGGTGTGAGATCCCCAAAGGCCATCGGCGGTCTGCTCTCTGTTGCACTTTCCGTCGGGTCGCCCCGCCTGGGAGTTACCCAGCATCCTGTCCTGTGGAGTCCGGACTTTCCTCGACCCGAAGGCCGCGGCCGTCTGGCGAACTCGCGGGATGAACGCTAGCGGCGTAGGGGAGTAGCGGAGTAGCGGAGGCAAGCCATGAACTCTGAGCTTCGAGCTGGGCCGGATACCGGTAACTGTCGGCCACGACGAAGGAGCGCTCCCCCCAATGATGGGGAAGAGCGCTCCTCTACGGACTACGGACTACGGACTACTGACTTCTTGCTCACACAAACATCGTCTGGGCGCCTTCGATGATCTCCATGAACTGACCCACGTTGAGCACGCCATCGAGTCCGTCGAACATGTCATCTTCAGTGAGGGAGTACATGTCGACCGACATCTTGCAGGCCCACAGGTGGCACCCCATGTCGTTGAGGTGCTCAAGGAACGACGGAACGTCGGGGATCTCCAGATCCTCGAGCTGCTTCTTCATCATCTTCGTTGCCAAGGTTGTCATTCCGGGTATCGGGGCAAGAGCAGCAGGGATGCCGGGGTGCATGTCGGTGTGGCCGACCGGGGAGAGCTTGAGGCTGTCCATGGTCTTCTTGTTGATCATGTCCATGCCCCAGAACGTGAAGAAGATATGCGTCTCGATTCCCAACTCCAGGGCACCGCTCGCCATGATGAGCGCCGGGTAGGCCATATCGAGCGAGCCCTTCGAGCAGACGAACGCGATCTTGCGGTCTTCGTCGTCGTCACCGAAGTCGGGAACGATTGGTGCGTCGGTCATAGTGATCCTCTCTAGATGCAGCCGGCCGGCTTGGGCAGACCGGAGACGTAGGACATCTTGCGGGCGGGCTTCTTCGGGAAGAGCTGGAAGAGGCTCTTCGTCGGGATTCCCCCAACGGTCGAGACACGACGCAGCGTCGCCGTCTCACCCTTCTCCTGGAAATCTGAGCGCAGGAAAGTGATGACCTTCCAGTGGTCGTCGTTGAGTTCGGAGATCCCGATGTTCGTTGCGAGTTCCTTCGCGAGATCCTCGTTCCATTCGTCGTACTCCGTCAGGAAGCCCTCGTCGTCGACGTGGACCTCCTGGCCGCCGATGGTCGTTACCGGCATCACGCACCTCCTTCAGGTGATTGGTTCGTTGCTTGACTTCTGAGCGTGTCCGCAGCGGTCTCGGTCTCCGTTGCAGAGACGACCTTGAACGTGTTGAGCGCCCGGGCAAGGCCGCGGCGGACCTCCGGGTCGCGCATCTGATTGGCGAGGCCGAAGAGTCCCGGTGGCTCCTCCGGCTCGAGTTCGGCTGCTCGTTGCTGGCGCTGCACCGCATCGAGCATGCGAGTGGCGACGGCGAGCATCTCGGGCTGAGTCAGGTTCTTGACGATGTCGAGCATCTGGACGACGTTGTCGCCGAGGTCTTCGACATCCTCCTTCGAATACGCCGTCACAACGCGATCGACGATGCCGAGACCGGCGTTCGCGAACTCGAAGTAGCCGCGCTGCTCGAACTCCTCCAACGCGGTCAACACTTTGATGAAGGCCTCATTGGTGAGCGTTCCCGCATCGTCGAGGAAATCCATGAGACTCTCGTAGCGAGCCATGCCGTCTTCGATGTTCTTCGTGTTGCGGAGAATCCTGCGCAACAGGCGCAGCATGTCCTCGGGTTGGACGAAGTCCTGCATGGCCTCGAGTTCATTACTGGCAAGCTCCATGGCCTCTGCGGCGATGGGTGAGAGATCGGAGCGCAGTTCGTCCCACTGCTGCCGTCGGAGTCGCTGTTCGCGCAACTCTGCGGCGATGAGGTCGAGCTGTTCGGACATCGTGTCGAGCTTGCGCTCGAGTTCGACGATCCGATCCGCTGTTGCCGTCTCCATCAGGCGCTCTCGTCGATCTTGCCGGCCATCAGCATCTCGTGGGGGAGAGGCAGCGGCTTTCCACGAAGGAGCATGTTCCAGTAGGTCCACTTGAACATCATCTTGCCCCAGTGATTCATCTCGGTTTCACGCAGCAGGGTGAACGGTCCGATGCCGGGGAGCGGGTACTTGCCGGGAAGCGGCTCGGTGTCGTAGTTGAAATCGATCAACAATCCCTTGCCATGCCCGGATTCGATGAAGCAGTTGGCGTGACCATCGAACTCCTCGAGCATGGGCAGGCCCTCGATGTGGCGCAGGAAGTTCTCGGTGAACACCTCGACCGCGAAGTGGGCGACCGACCCGGCCTTGGACGTCGGAAGATCGGCTGCGTCGCCGAGGGCGAACACGTTGTCGTGCTTCTTCGAGAGGAAGTTCTTGCTGTCGACGGGCACGTAGTTCATCTCGTTCCCGAGACCGGACCGGGCGACGACCTCTGAACCCATGTTCAACGGGATCGTGATGAGGAGGTCGTACTCGATCTCCCGTTCGTCGTACGAGATGAGCTTCTTCTCGTCGGCGTCGACACGCTCGAGGTAGAAGTCGGGTTCGAGATTGATGTTCTTGTCTTCGAGGAGGTTGCCAAGGTGCTTGGCCGCGATCGGCTTCGTGAAAGCACCGTCGAGCGGCGTCACGTAGGTGAGATCGACGTTGTCCCGGAGCCCCTTGTCCTGGAAGTAGGCGTCGGCGAGGAAGATGAACTCGAGCGGTGCAACGGGGCACTTGATCGGCATCTCGACGATGTTGAGAACGAGTTTGCCGCCCTCCCAGAAGCGGATGGCCTCGGCGAGGGCCTTGGCGCCTTCGAGCGTGTAGAAGTCGTGCACGGTCTTGCCGTACTCGGGACCCTCGAGGCCTGGTGTTTCATCGGGCCGAATCGACGTGCCGGTGGCGATGACGAGGTAGTCGTACTCGACGTGCGTGCCGTCGGCCAACGTGACCCGGTTCTCCTCCGCTTCGATCAGATCGATCTCAGCTTCGATGTACTCGACACCGGCGGGGACGAAGTCGGCCTTCGGCTTGACGACGTCGTCGGGCGTGTAGATGCCGAACGGGATGAACAGGAAACCCGGTTGGTAGTAGTGGGTCGGCTCCTGGTCGATCATCGTGATCTTCCACTCGTCGTTGCCGAGTCGGGGCCGGAGGTTGGCCGCCACCATTGTGCCGGCGGTGCCCGCTCCGAGGATCAGCAGTCGTTTCACGTTGTGCTCCTTGTGTGGTCGCTTGGTCGCTGTTGGTCGGTTGCGATTCGGGAGAGATGTTTGGCGAGGATGGGGATACCGATGAGCAGACGCCCTTGATCGGCAGGACTCAACCGGTGCACGTCGTCGATGCTGTATTCGACGGTGGCGGTCGGCACCCGGGACTCGACAGCGATCGCCTCGATGTCGTCTGGTGAGGGTGGCCAGTCGTCAGGGGCGATTCCGCCTGCGATCACCATGCCTGCGAGTTCGTTTCCGACACGGATGAAGGCTCTTGTGCAGAGGAAGCCGAGATGGCTGGGTCGGAGCCTCGGTTCGAAGTCGTATTGATCCCCGAGGGCCTTCCATTCCGAGACGCATCGTTCGAGTGCGGCAGCTTCGCCGGATACGGCGGTGAAGTACCCGCACGGATTGCTGACGCTGGTGAGGGGATTGCCGGCGATGTCGGTGACGATCACCATGACACCGCACAGTTCCGCGAAGAGATCTGCAACGTCCTGCGTGTTCGACCGCGGGGGAGTGTTTTCGTCGCCACTGCTGGGGGCGCCGAGCCACTCATGGATAGCGTCGCTCGGGAATCGCCACTGGCGGCCCACCTTGATCGCCGGCAGGCGCCCGGACTCCGCCATGCGGTAGATGGTGGAGCGGTCTACCCGGATCAGTTCCTGAACGTCACGGGCGGTGAGATAGGTAGGAGTGATATGCGTGGTCCGCATCAGAGGGAACACTGCGCATTCAGTGGGTGTCGCTTCTGCACAAGCTGCATGTTATGCAGATTGTGGGGTGAGCGACTCTCCGAACTAGGGCCGAAAGGCCCTATGTTCGGTTGCCGTGGCCCGTTGAGGACGGGTCGTGTCTGTCGACGGCAGTTCCTGTGAGAACCGGGAACCCGGCTGAGCCCGTGAGCGTCATAGTTGGGTACATGATGAGGAAGGTTTGAACATGAACGACACGATGGATTCTCCGGCGCTCGAGGCTCCGATTCTCGACGAACGACCCTGGGCTGTCTTCTCGGCGTGCCGCGAAGCGGATCCCAGCATCTTCTTCGCCGTCACGCGCGATGACGAGCGGGCCGCTCTCGTGGTGTGCTCGAGTTGCTCGGTGCAGGAACAATGCCTCGAGTTCGCTCTCGAGACGAATGAGCGCTTCGGCGTCTGGGGTGGGACGACCGAGCGCCAACGGAAGAAGATGCTCAGGGCGAGTTGAGGAAGCTGCAAGCTTCAAGATCAGCAGAAAGTACGAAGTAGAAAGACTCGGCTTCGAGCTTCAGGCTGTCGTCTGTCGTCTGTCGTCTGTCGCTTGACCGGGTAGGATTCCGGGCTATGTCATCCGTCTCATGGCCCGCCACGCTTGATCGGCTGATCGCCGGCTCCGACCTCACCCGTGACGATGCCTATGCCGTGATGGGCGAGATCATGGCGGGCGATGCATCGGAATCCCAGATCGCCGGCTTCCTGGTGGCGCTCCGTATCAAAGGGGAGACCTCTGAAGAGATGACCGGTCTGGTTGACGCCATGGTCGACGCCTCTGTGACGGTCGATGTGGGTGAACCGGTGGTGGACTCCGTGGGGACCGGAGGGGACAGATCAGGGACGTTCAACATCTCGACGACGGCCGCGTTCATAGCCGCCGGTGTTGGCGTGAAGGTTGCCAAGCACGGCAACCGGGCAGCATCGTCGAAGACCGGTTCGGCGGACGTGCTTGAGGAGCTCGGGTTCGATCTCGACATGGCTCCCGACGACACGGTCGCGATGATCCGAGAAGTCGGTTTCGGGTTCTTCTTCGCTCCCCGCTATCACCCGGCGATGCGACATGCCGGCCCCGTCCGGTCGTCCCTTGGGATTCGGACGGTCTTCAACTTCCTGGGTCCGCTCACCAATCCTGCCGGTGCGAAGCTGCTGTCGGTCGGCACAGCGGATCGTCGTATGGCGAGTCTGATGATCGAGGTGCTGAAGAACCGCGGGGCGGAGCGAGCATTTGTGTTCTACGGCGAGGACGGTCTCGACGAACTGACGACGACGGGGCCCTCGTTCATCTACCGGCTTCGGAACGGCGAGGTCACGACCGCAGAGTTCACGCCCGAAGATTTCGGGGTCCGGCGGGCCACTCTCGACAGTCTCAAGGGCGGCACCGTGGATGAGAACGCCGAGATCCTGCTCAGGATTCTCGACGGTGTGCCGGGGCCGAAGCGGGACATCGCCGTCGTGAATGCCGCACCGGCGATTGTTGTGGCCGGCCTTGCCGACGGATTCGTCGAGGCTGTGGATCTCGCCAAGGAGTCGATCGACTCCGGCGGCGCCCGCGCAGTGTTCGATCGGGCGATCGCGTTCACGAGGGATCACGCCTAAGAACCGTCCCCGTATCCGTTCGGCGCGTGTACGGTCAACACATGCGGAGATCGATACTTCTGATAGGGGTGCTGGCGCTCGTCGCCGCCTCGTGTGCGGGCGGCAGCGACACCGCTTCGTCAACACCCGAATCGTCACAAGCACCCGCGACCACTTCGCCCGTGACGACGACACCGGTGACAACGTCCCCGGCGACCACGTCGCCGGCAACAACGTCTCCCGGCACCGGGGCGCCCGCAACGACCGTCCCGGCGGTCGAGGGGCCGGCTGCGCCCGATTTCACGCTCGCCCTCGGTGACGGAGGGGAGTTCACGCTCTCCGACGAGGAGAAGCCGGTCTACATGATCTTCTGGGCCGAGTGGTGAGGCGTCTGTCGACGGGAGTTGCCCGTCGTGGATGCAATTCAGCCGGACTATGCGGATGACGTGCGGTTCATCGCCGTCGCCGGACAATCCGATCTCAATGCCACCAAGGCTCGCGCCGACGAACTGCTTGCGAACACCGAGTGGGGTCTCGACGATTCGATCTGGGACCTTTACAGCGTCCGGGGACAGCCGGTCTCCTTCCTGATCACCGGCAACGACGTCATCGTCAACAACTGGTTCGG
>JAYEIJ010000060.1:13311-14522 GCA_034660035.1 Actinomycetota bacterium
GTAGAACCACACCGGCCCGCCGGACAGCGACGGTTGGAACGGCTCGGTGGCGAGGCGAACTGCGGCCGCCGCAACGATGGCAAGCGAAGCCGGCGTTCCTGCCGGTGGACGGCGATACGCCTTCCACCAGGCGATGGCGATAGCCGCCATGGCGAGCAAGAGCGCCGCATAGATCCCGACCGGGTGGCGGGCGACCGTGCTGCTCTCCTGGGCCAGGGCCCAGGGCAGATCGGACGCCGTTCCCAAGCACGTTCCCCGGACGAGGCAGCCCGCATGCCATCCAGCCAATCCGGCGAGTGCGGCAGCCGAGATGCCGTCGGCCATCGCGATTGGCTCTTTGCGAGCCAACCATAGAAACACGGCGGCTGTGCCGAGTGAGGCTCCAACGGTCGATACCCCTGAGCGCACGAGCATGACGTCCATCGGATGAGCGAGAGGGTTCACGCCGTCGATGAGCATCGCCATGATCCGGCCGATGAAGATCCCGGCAACGGCGGACATCAGTGCGGTTTCCCACAGGTTCCCCGCACATCGGTCTGCGTTGCCGCGCTTGGCTTCCCACCAGAGCATGCCGTAGGCGACACCACCAGCAATCGCTGCAGCGCCCAGGAGCGTGAACTCCATCAGCCGTTCACCAACTCGTCGATCTGGAGAACAAGTGCGCGCTCGTCGATGACGCCATGGTGGAGGTAGGAAAGCTCGCCACCCGGGCGGAAGAAGAACGTGATCGGCACTCCCCGGGAACCCCCGAGGTCGGTTGGGATCGCTCCGGATGAGTCGGCGTAGTGCTCGATGGGGGCGTCGGGAAAGAACTCTGCGATGAACGCCGCGGCGCCGTTCGGCGTGTCCCGGACATCGAGACCGATGAACCGAACCTCGTCCTCGAATTCGGAGGCAGCCCGTCCGATCAGTGGCGCCTCTGAGCGGCAGGGGGTGCACCACGATGCCCACACATTGAGAACGACCGGTTCGCTGGACTCTGAGAGGAGCGTCTGCATCTCTTCACTCGTGATCGGCTCGGGCGGGTCGACACCCTCGACCGGTTGGGAAGACGAACAGCCAACGGCGATCAGAGCAACGAGAAGTGCTGTGAGAACAAGTCTGGACACGACGGGCAGCGTACCGGCGGCGCCCGCCAACCGGAGGGGGATGGAGAGGCGAACACAGGTGTGGGGCGGCCGGTTGGCCGCCCCACACTGTTGGTTGGTTGT
>JAYEIJ010000061.1:0-3798 GCA_034660035.1 Actinomycetota bacterium
CGACCGGCAGCCTCGCTATCGAGAGGAATAGCCCCGGGTGGTCACAGTGGGGAACCTGGGTTGCCATCACACGAAGGAGTCACTGCCCCGGCATAGTGGGTTCCGCCCGGGCACGCGAGAACCGACGGAGTCCGGCCGGATCACCGTAGGTGATGGATGCACTGGCTCGAGCTGACTATCACGTTGTGGAGGGCGCGCCGTGGCACTTCTTGTACTTGGTCCCGCTGCCGCATGGGCAGGGGTCGTTGCGGCCGGCGTTGGCGAATCGGGTGGCATCCTCTGCGGCGAGGATCGCGGGCATGTCGGCCGGTGGTCGGCCCTGCCGCAGAAGATCCGACATCATCCGCATCGGCCGGTCGATGTGGTGAAAGAAGATCTTGTAGCCGCTGCACAGATAGTTGAGTCCTGACTCGCCATCGGGGGTCCTCGTGAATCGATCCTTCGGACAGCCGCCGTGGCAGGCGAATCGAACGTCGCATCTCCGACAGAACTCCGGGAGCGAGTCTCGTTTCGACAATCCGAACCTCACTTGCCTTTCGGATGCAACCAACTCCACCATCGGCGTGTCATTGATATTGCCAAGCAGATAGGCCGGTTCGACAAAGTGGTCGCAGGAGTACAGGTCACCGTTGTGTTCCAAGGCGACTGCGAGACCGCATGTCTCGGAGGACACACATACACCGGTAGGTTCTCCGAACCAGCTTGCGAGTGCGGTATCGAAGTGCTGCACGAAGACCTCACCGACGTCGTTGTGGACCCACTCGTCGAAGACTGCCGTCAGGAATCGGCCGAATGCCTCGGGTTGCACCGTCCGGTCGGTCACGAGGTGTCCTTCCTGGAGATACAGAGGGCGATCCTTCCCGCTCTCAATGCCCCAACCAAGGTTCGCCAGAGGAAGGAGGGTCTCGGTGACACGCTCGACGATCGGAATGAACTGTATGAAACGCACCCCCATGTCATCGCGAAAGAAGCGGTACACGTCGAGCGGATGATTCACGTTGGCAGCATGGATCGTGCACAACACGTTCACGTCGACATCACGTATCTTCAACGCTTCGAAGCCCCGCATCACGCGATCGAATGAACCCGCTCCACGCTTGTCGACCCGGTACGCGTCGTGGAGCGGCTTCGTGCCATCCACCGACACCCCTACGAGGAAATCGTTCTCCTTGAAGAACACCGCCCAGTCGTCATCGAGCAACGTGCCATTGGTCTGAATGCTGTAGGAAACGGTCTGGTTTGGCCTGCGATATCTGTCGACGAGTTCGACCGAGCGCCGGAAGAAGTCGAGGCCCATCATCGTGGGCTCGCCGCCCTGCCAGGCGACCGTCACCTCGGGCGTACGATGTGACTCGAGTAGCTGGCGGAGGTACGTCTCCAGTAGGTCGTCCGCCATTCGGAACCGGTCGCCCGGATACAGCATCTCCTTGGACAGGAAGAAGCAGTATTCACAGTCGAGATTGCAGACCGGGCCCGTCGGCTTTGCCAACACGTGATACCCGATCGGACCGCCGTCCATCGTCAACATCACACCCTCCGCACCATGAGCGTCTCTGTGCCACTCTATCGGCAAGCAGTGGACCAGGAGACCCTACGACTCGGCGAATCGTGCCCGACGTAACGTATCCGTGCAGCAGTCGCGCATGGCGGGACACGATTGCGCGGGCTCGAGTCGGCCCCGGTTCATGATGGGTGGTGTGGTTGGTGTCAGGGTTTGGTGAGGATTTTGGCGGTGTGTGCTGGGAGGGTGATGGTGGTGTTGACGGTGTTGCCCCAGAGATCTCGCCAGCCGGTGCCGATGGTGATGGTGCGGTTGGTGGTGGTGGGGTTGACGAGGACGCGGCCGTTGGTGTAGTTGCGTTGGTAGATGCCGCTGCTGGTTTTGAAGTATTTGGCGGTGGGGTTCCCGATGTTGAGGTCCCACCAGGGGTGTGCGTCGGTGGGGGCGTCTTGATCGTGGAGGAACGTGAAGTAGGCGTCACCGGAGGCTCCGAGGAGGAACGTGGCGAGGGAGTATTGATGCCAGGCGTTGCGTTGGGCGATGGTGGTGGTGATCCACAGTTTGGTGGTGACGAAGATCGTCTTCCCGCGGTTGGCGGCGTCGATGAGCATGTCGACGTCTTGTTTCCACATCGTCTCGTTGCGGTAGGCGCCGACACGGTCTTTGGCGGAGCGGACGAAGACCTCGGCCATCATCCCGTCGAGGCCGTTGAAGAGTTGTGACGTGGCACCGGGCGTCCTGTAGTAGCGGAATCCGGAACCGAGGCCGTTGCCGTAGATGACCGCCGATGGGACGCGTGCTTCGACCCGGTTCGCGAGTTTGGTGGTCTCGGTCATCCACTGCGCGTAGGTCCACTCCCGACCGGTATCGGGGTTGACGGGGATTCCTGTGGATTGTCCCGGAACCAACGGTCCGGTGCCTAACAGGTCGAGGAGGCATCCGTCGTAGTCGTTGCCGGCGATCAACGTCGAGCATTTGTCGGCCCGGTTGTTCCACCACAGCGGGTTCGACACGTCCATGACGTAATTCCCGAAGTACGTTGACTTGATCCGGTTCCCCGCAGCGTCGTGTGCGAACCACGACTCGGGATACTCGCCGACTTTGCCGGCTTCGGCGTATGCGGCGTTGATGTAGGTGAGGACCTTCACATCAGGATTCGCTGCATGCATCGCGGCAATGTGACCGTCATAGGTACGTTCGTGAGCAGCGAGCAACGAGAACTCTTTCGCGTCGGCGATCGCCCGCGTCCGTGTCACCGTCGAAGTCCCCGCCATCCACCGAGGACCCCACACCTCCAACCCCGAACCCCCCGAACCAGACGGCGGCGGGAGTGTGGGCGTCGTCGTTGTCGTGGTTGTTGGAGGCGGTGGTGGTGTTGCGGGGAGGGGGAGATCCATCACTCGGGCGACGAAGACGGCCATCTGCCCGCGGGTGATCGGGTCACCGGGGCAGTAGCGGGTGTTGAGAGGAGGGTTGCAGCCCTGGGTGATCCCCGCTGCAGCGAGTCGAGCGATATCTCCCTCGAACGGCGAATCGTCATCATCGATGAACCGGTTCCCCGGATCGGGTTCGGGGAGATCGAACGAGCGGTTGATGAACGCTGCCATCTGACCCCGAGTGAGCGGAGAGTCCGGGCAATACCGGTCCCCTGCTGGAGGGTTGCAGCCCTTCGTGATCCCCGCCACGGCCAGAGAGTTGATCGCGTCTTCGTGAATCGAGTCGTTGTCATCGAAAAAGGAATCGATCTTCGTCGACGGCAGACGCAGGGCCCGGTCGAACATGGTCGCCATCTCGGCACGCGACATCGTGCGATCAGGGCAATAACGGTCATTCGCCGGAGGATTGCAGCCCTTCGTGATCCCCGCAGCCGCTATCGCTTCGATGAACGGCTCCTGAGACGACCCGTCATCATCAACAAAAGTACCGGCCGCACCCGCAGAACCCTGCGACCCAGAAAGAACCACAACCGTCGCAACCACAAGCAACACAACAAACACCAGCAGCGATTGACCCAGCCGATGGGCCCTGGTCATGAACCGACTCCGAGAATCCAACACATAGGGGAGTTCATCGGCTTGGCCAGGGGTGGCCTGAGGAATTCCGTCTTGGATGTGCGGATGCGGCATTGTGGCTTCCTGGGCGGTAGTGGTGCTCGTGTTCGTTAGATGGGTGGGTGGTGTGGTTGGTGTCAGGGTTTGGTGAGGATTTTGGCGGTGTGTGCTGGGAGGGTGATGGTGGTGTTGACGGTGTTGCCCCAGAGATCTCGCCAGCCGGTGCCGATGGTGATGGTGCGGTTG
>JAYEIJ010000062.1:0-81466 GCA_034660035.1 Actinomycetota bacterium
GAAGAGCGGATTCGGAACCGAGTGTGCGCTGGTGAGCCTCGAGGTCGCCGGAAGCATGACGAAGAACGACAGCAAGTACGCCAAGATGGGTATTCCGCGCATCACGCGCACACTCATGCGCGGCTACCTGCCGATCATCGGCCTCGCCGCTTCGTGGGTTCTGACCGCCGGTTTCGTCTGGTTCGGATGGTCCGTTGGCGCCGTGCCAGGATTCGAGGGAAGCCTCAAGTACCACCTGACCGCTGGAAGCATCATCGGTGGATTGCTGCTCGGCCTCGGTGCCGTCCTGTTGATCGGGTGCGAGATCCGCTCATACATGCGCATCGGCATGGGCTACTTGAACACGCTGATCGGCTTCATCGGATTCGCTGTCGGCTATCTGCCGTACACCCTGTTCCTTGACGAGCACAAGACGTTCCTCGAGAACACGGTGATCACCGAGACCGATAAGTGGTATCAGTTCATCGCTCCCGACTCGATCGGGACCCAGAAGATCATCTACCTGATCTGGGTGTTGATCCTCGTGGCGTTCCTGTTCTTCCTGATCCGGATGGGATCCAGGAACACGGGTGTGACGCAGAAAGAACTCCGAAATCTCAACACGGAGGATCTCCAGCTCACGATCGACGCTCGTGCCGACAATGGCATGATCGCCGGTGTGTCCGCACCGGCTGCCGTTGACGAGGCGACATCCGAACAGTGACCTGAGGTCGGAGGACAATGTGGAGGGTCGGTGTTCTCACCGGCCCTCCACTCGCGCCGGCAGTGGCTCGAATTCTGGTTGAATGGCCGGATGCGCGATTGGACGACCATGCCGAAGGCCGAACTGCACTTCCACCTGGAAGGTGCCATCCCGGTTCCGGTGTTGTGGGAACTGATCCAGCACCATGGTGGGGATCCGATCATCAAGACCCGCGGGCAACTCGCCGACTGGTTCAGCTACCGGGACTTCGCTCACTTCATGGAGACGTGGGCGTGGATGAACGGCTTCCTGCGCTGCTACGACGACTTCGAGTTCGCCGCAGAGGCCGTCGCACGTCATCTCGTCGAGCAGAACATCGTCTACGTCGAGGCGTTCTTCTCCCCGAGCGACTTTCGTCGGCACAATCTGAAGCCGCAGGAGATTGCCGAAGCGATCCGAACCGGCCTCGATCGCGTAGAAGGGGTCGAGGTTGCGCTGATCGTGGACCTGGTCCGTGATCGTGGCCCTGAGGGGACCGCCAGAACCCTTGCCGCGATCAAGGAGGTTGCGTCCGAGACCGGAGTGATCGGGATCGGGATCGGCGGCTTCGAACTCGCGCATCCGCCGGCGCAGTTCGCTCCGGTATACGACGATGCGCGGGAGGCGGGCTTCCGCTTGACCGCGCACGCGGGGGAGGAGGCGGGACCCGAGAGCGTGTGGGGAGCGATACAAGATCTCGGCGCCGAACGGATCGGACACGGCGTACGGTCGATCGAGGATCCTGCGCTCGTGGAGTACCTTGTCGAACATCAGATTCCCCTTGAGATCTGCCCCACGTCGAACCTTCGGACCGGCGTGGTCGCACACTGGGATCAGCACCCGGTCGGCCGGTTGATCGACGCGGGAGTCATGGTGACCATCAACACGGATGACCCGGCGATGTTCGATGCGGACCTGGCCGGTGAGTTCGAGAACCTCGTAGAGCACTTCGATCTGGACGACGCGGCGCTCAAGCAACTCTCTCTCGCCGTGATCGATGCGTCGTGGGCGGACGACACAACCCGAACCCGGCTGAAGCGAGATATCGAGGACTGGTGGGCGACCGGTAGCATTGCCGGATGACGAATATCACCCTCACCACCGACTTCGGCACACGGCAGGGGAGTGACGCCGTTCTGCACGGCGCCATCTACGGGATCGCCCCCGATGCAGTGATCACCGATCTCTCGCATCACATCACGCCGCAGGACATCCGTGAGGCGAACTTCGTCGTCAACAACAGCGCGTTCTTCTTTCCTGCCGGGACTGTTCACGTCATCGTCGTCGATCCCGGGGTCGGTACCGAAAGAAGGCCGATCGCTGCGCGGATAGGGGACCACCTTTTCGTTGCCCCCGACAACGGTGTGCTCACCGCTTGCATCGATCGGGCCGCCGACGAAGGATGGTCGACGGAGTTCGTCCATCTCGACAGGCCCGAGTACTGGCTCGAGAACGTGAGCATGACCTTCCACGGACGGGATCTCTTCTCCCCGGTGGGAGCACATCTCGCCGCCGGCGTGCCCCTCGCCGACCTCGGCAGTCCGTTCGAAGAACCGATCCGGATCCCCCTCTGGGGTGCCGAGCGGCACGATGACGGCAGCGTGAGCGGCGAGGTCATCTACATCGACGACTTCGGCAATGCGATCTGCTCGATCCTCCCCGAGGAGATCGAGCACCTGCCGGTGCCGCACGGCGTTGAAGTCGACATATGCGGCGCCCGCATCAAGGGGATGGTGTCAACGTTCGGTGACTCTGAGTACGACACGGACACGCTGATCGCTCTGTGGGACTCAAGCGGCTATCTCCTGGTCTCGGAGAACAACGGAACAGGGGGCAAGGTCATCAAGCCGAAGCCGCGTGATCTCGTGACGGTGCGGACACCGACCTGACGCCTACAAACGACCGGCGTCGATAATCCGTTGGAGGAACTGCTGAGTTCGTGGTTCCTGAGGCGTTGAGAAGATCTGCTTCGGCGGTCCGTGCTCGAGGATTCGTCCCTGGTCGAGGAAGCACACTTGATCTGCAACATCGCGAGCGAAGCCCATCTCATGCGTCGCGATGACCATCGTCATCCCCATGTCTTTCAACCCCCGAATCACGTCGAGCACTTCGGCGACCAGTTCCGGATCGAGCGCAGACGTGACCTCGTCGAAAAGCATGAGATCAGGCTCGGTGGCAAGTGCGCGAATAACGGCCACCCGTTGCTGCTCTCCGCCGCTCAGCCGGTCCGGGTATTCGACCACCTTCTCCGAGAGGCCGAAGCGTTCGAGGAGGCCTTTCGCCTTCTCCTCTGCTTCGGCGCGAGCAACGCCGTGGACCTTGCGAGGGCTGAGGGTGATGTTGTCAAGCACGTTCATGTGCGGGAACAGGTTGAACGATTGGAACACGATTCCCATTGCTTCACGAACCTGATTCTGATTCACGCCGGCTGCCGTGATATCCGCACCGTCGAGCAGGATCGTTCCGTCGTCGATCGGCACGAGAAGGTTCACGCACTTGAGCAGCGTTGACTTCCCGGATCCTGAGGATCCGATCATGCACACAACCTCGTGGTGATCGACCACCAGATCTACATCACGCAAGACCTCCTTGTCTCCGAAGGCCTTCCAGACGCCTCCGATCTCCAGCTTCGGCGTTGTCATGTGCTCACCGATTGCTTCTTCCTTCGATCGCGCTCGGTGTACCAGTCCGTGAACCGGGCGACCGGAACGCTGACGAGCAGGAAGAGCAGGGCTGCAGCGATGTATCCGGTGTAGTTGAAGGTGCTTGCCGCGTAGATGTCAGCCTCCCTGACTGCTTCACGAATGCCGAGGATGAGTACAAGGGCCACATCCTTCTGAAGGCTCACGAAGCCGTTGAGAAGTGCCGGGATGACGTTGCGGATCGCCTGCGGAACGATCACATATCGAAGCGCCTGTCCCTGGGTGAGGCCGAGGGAGCGAGCCGACATGCGCTGACTCTCGTGGACGGACTCGATCCCGGCACGGTAGACCTCGGCCGTGTAGGCGCTGTAGCTGATGATGAGCGCCGTGAGGCCCCAGAACAGGGCGCTCTTCGGGACACCCGGGAGTTGAAGTGCCGGTACGCCGAAGCCGAGAAGCAGGATGAGGAGGATGACGGGGATGCCCCGGATGAGATCGATGAAGATGATCGCTAGAGCGCGAAGCGGGAAGAACGCCGGACCCCGCAGCGAGCGGATCATCGCGATCATGAGCGAGAACACCAGGATGACGACCTCGGCGAAGAGGAACATCTTGATGTCGAGCCAGAATCCGCCGAGCACTTCCGGGAACACGGCAACGAAGTGGTCCCAGTTGAAGAACTGCTTCTGTACGGCGGGCCAGGCGTCAGACGAGAGGATGGCCCACAGCGCGACGACGATGAAGATGACCGTCGAGCCGAATGCGATCAGGGCCGCCCTGGTGCCCTCTTCCCGGCCACGGGGCGCGTGCGGGGGCCCGAGCAGTCCCGGGCCCCCGGCGAATTCGTCAAGCGACGAACGATCGTTCATGTAGACCTAACCGGTGATCGTCGGTATGCCACCGCCCTGCGTGAGGTAGGTGTCTTCGAGTTCCTGAAGCGTGCCGTTGGACTTGAGCGTCTCAAGAGCAGAGTTCACGCAAGCAACGAGCGGATTGCCGTCGGCGAAGAGCAGGCCATACTCGTCCGGATCAGCGGCTTCTGTCTCGAACTGGCCGGCGATGATCGCTCCCTCCAACTGCACCGCAGTGACGTAGTAGGAGGCCGGTAGATCCATGACCAACCCGTCGATCTGGCCGGCCTTCATAGCGGCCTCGAGGTCGACGTTCTCGTCGTAGACGTTGGGCTCAGTGTTCGGCTTGATAACTTCCTCGATGAAATCGAGGCTCGTCGTGCCGATCTGTGCTCCAAGAACCGCATCCTTGAGGTCTTCGACGGTCGTCGCCGATACAAATGGGGACTCCGGGTAGAGGACCAACGCCTGCCGGGTCACGTAGTACGGCGAACTGAAATCGACGACCTCTTCACGTTCCTCCGTGATCGAATACTGCTGCAGGTTGAAGTCCCAGGGCTTGTCTCCCGGTGCGATCGCCTCGTTGAAGCCGATCCGCGTCCAGACGACGTCGGCATCGGCGAACCCGAGTTCGCCGGCGATGGCGTAGACGAGGCCTGATTCGAAGCCGAGCTTCGACGTAGGATCGTCGAATCCCTCACCGTCCGTGGTTCCGACCCATGGGGGGAACGCTGGTTCGCCCGTTGCCACGGTGAGCGTCCCGGCGGTAACCAGGTTCAGGTCGGCGATGTCGCAAGAACCTTCTTCCGCTGTCGGTCCGGTTGCTTCATCATCGCTGCCGCATGCCGCAGCGAGCATGGCGAATGCGAGCAAGAGAGCGACGAGCATGGTCCAGGTTGTTCGGCGTTTGGCCATTGGATACCTCCAGTTGGATGGCTCACCCGAGCATAGCGGAGGAGTCCCATCGGGAAGAGGTCCGGCGGGGTACTGCAGGTCTCGGATCGGGTGGTCTCCGGTGCTCAGGCGTCGGTACCGTAGGTTGTCCCTTTGATACAGCGGTATCTGAGGCATGTCGACAAGGAAGCTATATCGTCACTGTGGCGTAATGAGGCGAGTGCTCCAGCCGAGTGGGGGACAATGGGCAGATAGTCGATCGGATTAGAGCCGTGGCCGGCCCAGGCGATCTCGTTCGTCGTCCATGCGTGCCAGTTCGGCCCTGCCGGACATCACGATCTCGGGATCGGTGGTGAAATCCAGATCCGGGTTGCGATCCGCGTAGTCGACAGCGTTGAGGATCACCTTCATAGCGTTCAGACGAGCCTTGGGCTTGCTGTTGGACCGGATGATGGTCCACGGGGTGGCTCCGGATGACGTCCGCTCGAGCATGCGGTGCTTCATCTCGGTGAACTCATCCCAGTACTCCTGAGCCTGGACGTCGATCTCGCTCAGCTTCCACTGACGGAGTGGATCGTGCGTCCGGCGAGCGAAGCGGTCCGCCTGCGTCTCCTTGTCCACGCTGAAGTAGAGCTTCACCAGGACGGTGCCCTGCCGAACGATGTCCTTCTCGAATCCGACGACACCGCGCAGGAAATCTCTGTGCTGTTTCTTCGTGCAGAAGCCGAACACGGGCTCGACGATCGCCCGGTTGTACCACGATCGGTCGAACAGAACGATCTCGCCCCCGGTCGGGAACCGCTCGACATACCGCTGGAAGTACCACTGGGTGAGCTGCGCGTCGGTCGGTTTGCCGAGGGCCACGACCCGGTATCGCTTCTCGTTCATGAAACGAGTGATCCGGCGGATGGTTCCGCCCTTACCGGATGCGTCCCGTCCCTCGAACAGAACGATCATCGGGATCTGTTTCTTCTCAAGATGGCGTTGCAGCTTGAGAAGTTCGACCTGATACGGCTTGAGGACGGACTCCTTCGTGGCATCCTCCACGAGTTTCGTATTCTCGCGTTCGAGCGAGCGCACGCGACTCCTGAGCTTCTTGGCCTCCTCAAGTGTCTCGGTGGACGAAGTGTCGTCGGGCACGGTGTCTCCTGCCGGCGGGTTCGTCGATGCTACCTTATCTGACTCCCGAAGTGCACGAGACGCCCATAATCCACGTTATGTCAAGTACGAGATTCGCCTACATGGAGAATGTCAGATCCCGTCTCCCCCCAAGAAGCATTGTGTCGTCCTAGGTCAGATCCTCTCGGAGGCGCTTGGGCAACTTGGACACGACGAGGTCATAGGAGTCGTCGATGAGGTCTCGGACGAGTAGAGCGGGCGTGTTCGGTTCGATGTCCACTGTGATCCAGTGTCGCTTGTTCATGTAGTAGCCCTCACGGATGAACTCGTGGGTTGCTCGAAGCCCCTCCCCTTCTTCGGGGACGGCCTTCAGTGTGACGTAGTCGGGGGGACCATCTAGCTCTACGAGGGCGAACATCTTCCCGCGAACCTTGAACACCGCGGCTTCCGGACCGAACGGGTGTTCGAGCATCGAACCCGGTTTCGCTCCGCACCAGTCGCAGATGACCTGAGCATCGATCGAACTCATCAGGGGCCCTTCTCTACCAGTAGCGATACTTGGTCGGGGTTATCCGGATCGGCACGGCATAGCGGTCGGCGAACCACTCGAGGGTCCAGCCGTGCTCGTCCATCACAGGCTTGTACTTGGCGATGTACTCGAGGTTCTCGGCCGGTGACGCAGCGCCCCGGTCGATCCGCGCCGTACCTTCGACAACCACGATCTCCCCTCCCCTACCGTTCCCATCGAGGTTGAACGAGACGCGGGGATTCTCTGCCAGATTCTGGACACGTGGCGAATCGAGGCTGTAGAGCAGGATCTCCTCGCCATCCCAGAGGAACCAGATCGGCGATGTCTGGGGTGTGCCGTCGGCGGCGACGGTCGTCAACCAGCCGACACCCTCGGTCTCCAATCGCCCAATGACGTGATCTGCATGCTCGTTGTCGGGGTCGATGCGAGGGGTACCTCTCTGGCTCATCCGTGTCTCCTAACGTCTCGGTCGAGGACGATACCGCGGACGGCGAGTTCGTCGCCCAGTTGTTGTGGGCTGCGAAAACGGATCGTGTCGAAGCCGAGACGGCCCGCAGCGTCGACGTTCACAGCAGCGTCGTCGATGAAGATGCAGTTCCCGGCATCGTGCCCGATGCGATCGAGAAGAAGGCGATAGAGCCGGGGGTCGGGCTTGACCAAGCGTTCCTCCCCGGACACGACGATGGTCTGGAACCAGTCGAGGAACTCATAGCGCTCACGGGCGATGGGGAACGTCTGCGACGACCAGTTGGTCAGGGCGTGGACCTCGTAACCCGCAGCGACGAGCTTGCCGAGGATCTCGACCGTACCGCTGATCGGACCGGCCAGCATCTCTTCCCACCGCCCGTAGTGGGCCGCGATGAGATCCGCCTGGTCCGGGTGTTGGGCGCTCAAAGCCGCGATGCCTTCTTCCCACCGGCGCCCGGCGTCATGCCGGCGATTCCACTCGGGTGTGGTCACCTCTGCAAGGAAGCGCTCCATCTCGGACTCGTCGTCAAAGAGGTTCCGGTACAAGTAGCGAGGATCCCAATCGATGAGGACACCACCGAGGTCGAAGACGACCACTGGCTTGATATTCGTGTTGATGGCCGCGCTCCCTTCATGTCGTGCGCGCTCCCTGAGATCCGGTCCCTCCCGCGGCGCGCCCTCCCCCATGCTATCTTCCCCCGCACACCACCGGCGTACGTGCTGCCGGGGGGCAATGCCGGAGCAGGAGGAGCTAACTCATGGCAGAGCAGGCGAAGGTCGACGTCATATACGGGCTGAATGACCGCCCACCCGCCGGCGAGGCCGCAGTTGCGGCGCTCCAGCATCTGCTTGCGATCTTCGTTGGGATCATTACCCCGACATTGGTGCTCGCTGGTCCGATGGGGCTCGATACGACGACGACGAGCTATCTGGTGAGTATGGCGCTCATGGTGTCCGGGGTGGCAACGTTCATCCAGGTCAAGAAGATCGGTCCGATCGGTTCCGGCCTGTTGAGTATCCAGGGCACGAGTTTCGCCTTCATCGGGCCGATGATCGCCGCCGGACTCGCTGTCGGGGGTGGGGAAGCCGGTTTGGCGATGATCTTCGGACTGGTCCTGGCCGGTGCGCCGGTTGAGATGATCCTCAGCCGCTTCATCCATCTCGCGAAGAACATCATCACGCCGGTGGTCACCGGGACCGTCGTGATGCTCATCGGCTTGAGCCTGATCCGTGTCGGCATGACCGACATAGCAGGGGGCGTCGGCGCCGAGGACTTCGGGAGCCTGCGGAACGTGGCCTTGGGCGGTTTGGTGATCGCGGTCGTCGTGCTGCTGAACCTCAGCAAGAACAAGTTCATCCGCATGGGTTCCATCGTCATCGCCCTGGCGGTTGGCTACATCGTGGCGGCCTTCATGGGAATGGTCGACCTTGGAGGCCTCGGGGATCTCCCGAAGGTCAGCGTTCCGGTTCCGTTCAAGTTCGGCCTGGACTTCGATCTTGCGTTGTTCATCCCCTTCGCTTTGCTCTATCTCATCACGACCATCGAGTCCACCGGTGATCTGACCGCGACATCGCTGGTCTCCGGCGAGCCGATCGAGGGAGATGTCTACATCGAGCGGATCAAGGGCGGTGTGTTGGGCGACGGCGTGAACTCTGCCATCGCCGGCACGTTCAACACCTTCCCGAATACGACGTTCAGTCAGAACAACGGTGTCATCCAACTCACCGGGGTCGCCAGCCGGTATGTCGGCCTCTTCATTGCCGGGTTTCTCGCTCTCTTGGGTTTGTTCCCGATCGTGGGAGGTCTCATCAATGCCATGCCCCGACCCGTTCTCGGCGGCGTGACGCTCATCATGTTCGGGACGGTCGCGGCGGCAGGGATCAAGATCATCTCCACGGGAGACGTCGGCCGTCGGGAGATGCTCATACTCGCGGTGTCGCTGGGCCTGGGGCTGGGCGTCCAATTCGTACCGGACGTTCTCGTCGCCATGCCGGAAACGGTCCAAACGATCTTCAGCTCTCCGATCACGACCGGCGGGTTGACCGCTCTGGTCATGAATATCGTGATCCCGAGAGATACGGGTGTCGTACCCGTCGATCCGATCTAGACGATAGCAATCGGTCGTCGGTCGTCGGTCGTCGGTCGGCGGTTGTCGGGGGTCGGTCGTCCGGGGTCCGTGAAGACGTTATCTTGCCCGTAGCTCACAGCCCACAGCCATGAGCTCTGAGCCATGAGTAGGGCCGTCGGCGTGATTGTCGCCAACACCGCCGAAAGCGGTCAAGCGCCGTCAAACGCGACTACCTTAAGAACCTGTGAAAGCGGTCTTCCGGGAGGGTCCCTCCCCCACCGAACGGAGTCATCGATGGCAAACATGAGCGCGGTCGTCTTCACGAAGGGTGGGCCGGAGAACCTCGTTGTCGAGTCGATCGAGCGTCCGGAGCCCGGACCGACTGAGGTTCTCGTAAGGGTGGATGCCGTCGGCGTGAATCCAATCGACTGGAAGACACGTAGCGGTGCAGGCGTGTACGCGAACTTCGATCCATCATCTCCGATGGTGCTGGGTTGGGACATCGCGGGAATCGTCGAGGGCGCGGGAGCTGGAGTGACCCGGTTCCGCAAGGGTGATCGCGTCTTCGGCATGCCACGTTTCCCAGAACCTGTGGGAGCATATGCCGAGTTCGTCACCGCTCCGTCGCGCCAATTGGCCCGTATCCCGGATGGTGTGGCCGATCTCGCGGCTGCGGCCGTTCCTCTCTCCGGGCTGACGGCCTACCAGGCCATGGTCGACACCCTCCGCGTTGGACGGGGTGATCGTGTTCTGATCCACGGCGCCGGTGGCAACGTAGGACAATTCGCGGTACAGATCGCCAAGGCTCGAAGAGCCGACGTCTGGGCAACAGAGGTCCCTGAACGCCAGGACACCCTCAAGGCACTTGCCGTTGATCATGTGATCAACACCCAGATCGATGACTTCGCGGCGGTAGCGACCGGTATGGACGCCGTTCTCGATCTCGTCGGGTCCGAAGACTCTGCGACCAGGTCCCTCAGGACACTGCGAGACGGCGGCCGACTCGTCGTACTCTCATCGCCGGACGATCTGCCGTCACAAGATCGAGTCCCTGAGACCAACGTGACGGCCTCGTGGATGCTGGTCGAACCCGACTATGCGGGTCTCGAGGCGCTCGCTGCGATGCTCGAGTTTGGACTGCTGAAGGTCTCCCTCGGCGAGACCCGGGCCCTCAGCGAAGTAGGTGCTCTGCATACGATCGGTGAAGCCGGCGAGGTGACCGGGAGGTTGGTCGCCACCGTCCGGGTGTGAGTGGCGCCATTCTTCCCCAGCCGGGGACATCGCGGACCGGTGCTTCCGCTGATCGAATCGGACCGGACCCACCCGACCTAGGCCGTTCGCGGATCCGTCGGTGGAAGTAGTTCCCGACCCTCTTGAACTCCGATGACCATCGCACCCGACGCTGTGAGACCGACCGCTGAGACGACCGCCAGTGTCACGAGACTGCCGACATCAACGAATGCTCCGCCGAGCACCGGTCCGATTGACCGGCCGACGGCCATCAACCCCTGAGCATCCCCGGCCCTTTCGCTTGGCGCGAGCGAACGATCGGAGAGCATCTGAAGGATCCCGGGAATGGCCATCCAGAAGGCGAAGCCCCACCAGGCCATGCCGATGAAGAAGAGCACAGGGGGACCCATCACGGTCAGGACGGCCGCGGGAGCAACCGAAACGAGCATCCAACCGGGCCGTCGATGTCGCGTGGACAGTCGAGCGCCGAGGAGACCGCCGGCAGCGTTCAGGCTGAACGCCAGGGACGCTGCCAGGCTCGACAGGCCGTGGACATCTCGCGCGACGAGGGTTTCGTTGATGAAGAGCGCCGAGCCGAAGAGCGTCGTGGCCGCCAACGCCAGCAGCAGGACGCGATTCGAACGGGAGCGACTCACTAGTCCCGATCTGCGTCGCTCCCCCGTCACCTTGGCCGTCAGCAGCATGGCCGGAATCGTCACAAGCGCCATCAAGACGTAGACGGCCCGGTCGCCGTACCCGGCCACGAAAGCGACGAGTGGGGCGCCGATGAGAACGGTCACCGGGCCCGTCGACGCCACCGCTGCCATCGACGTGCGCTCCTGCATCGCACTCGTCCACGTGAGCCACGTCATGGCCCCGGCTGCGAATCCCGCCACCAGGCGGATGGCCAAGAGGACACCGAAGATGCTGGGAATGGCACTCGCGAGGTTCAGGAAGACGAGAACGGCGGCAGCGATCTTGAGGATGCGACCGCTCGGTGTCAGAAGCCGCGGAAGTACGAAGTTGGCAGCGGCGAATGCGCCGACCTGGGCAACCGACACCGCGCCGACGGCGCCCTCAGAGACCCCGTAGCGTTCGGCGATCACGGGGATGAGGAAAGGAGTCGCCGCATACATGAGAGCGACCGCAGCGGTAGCACCCACGAGGGCGACCGATGCATGCCGACCCGCGGCATAGGCTATTCGAGTTGGGCCTTGCACACCCGGATTGTTGCAGGTGAGCGCGGGCACTCCTATTGCTCCGGTCGACCGGTGATCCGGTCTCGAATGGCCGAGGGGCGATACGATGGCCCGAGCAGGCGAACAGAAAGGCCGACCGGGTATGAGCTTCGAGATCCAGGCCGGTCGCGTTGCGCTCACTGCACCGTGCGGGGCACACGGATGAAAGCCGCCCTCTACTCGCGATTCCGGGGTCCGATCACCATCGAAGAAGTGCCGGATCCCGCACCGGAGTCCGACGGGGTGGTGGTGAGGGTCGAAGCGACGGGACTGTGCAGGAGCGACTGGCACGGCTGGATGGGGCACGATCCGGACATCCTTCTGCCGCATGTTCCGGGTCATGAACTGACGGGAGCGATCGTCGCCACTGGTTCAGACGTCAGTCGCTGGCGAGTCGGAGACCGCGTGACGGTTCCCTTCGTCGCCGGATGCGGCGAGTGCGAACCGTGCCGAGGCGGGGACCAGCAAGTCTGCGAGCGACAGTTCCAGCCGGGATTCACCGCATGGGGCTCCTTCGCCGAGTTGGTCGCGCTCCGATACGCAGATGGCAACCTGGTCGGCGTTCCCGACGAGATCGATGCCGTCACTGCGGCGACCCTCGGCTGCCGCTTCGCAACGGCGTTCCGAGCAATCGTCGACCAGGGCAGGGTCGGCGCCGGTGAGTGGGTTGCGGTGCACGGCTGTGGGGGCGTGGGACTTGCGGCAATCATGATCGCTAGGGCGTACGGCGCGGGTGTGGTGGCGATCGATCCGAACGTCGAAGCGAGAGAGCTCGCTCGGTCACTCGGCGCGACGACTCTGAGTAGCGATGTCGACGTAGACACGGTTCTCACGGCGCTGATGGATACGACCGGTGGCGGGCCCCATCTGTCCATCGATGCGATCGGCAACGCCGCCACGGTGGCGGTCTCGATCGATTCACTGCGGCCGCGAGGGCGCCACGTCCAGATCGGCCTTCTTCCCGAGAACAAGACCACCATCCCGATGGGGACCGTCATCGCAAAGGAGTTGGAGGTCCTCGGCAGCCACGGCATGCAAGCGCGTCGCTACCCCGCGATGATGGAGATGATCCTCGACGGCCGTCTCGAGCCGGACCGGCTCGTAACGCGCACCATCCCTCTCTCGAATGTCACCGAGGCGCTTCCCGCAATGGGAACCGCCCAGAGACCGGGTGTGACCGTCATCGATCGCCTCGACGACTGACTGGTAGGGTCCCTGCATGACCAAAGAGCCATCCTTCACCGTACTGGAGAACCTCCTCGACGAAGTTGAGATCCCGGAGAACGGGACCCTCAGTCGTGTTGTGTTCAATGCCGACGGCCTGCGCGTTGTTCTCTTCGCGTTCGATACGGGCGAGCAGCTGACCGACCACGCCGCCACCGTGCCGGCCGTCGTCCAGGTGGTCAAGGGGCGTCTCGAGATGACGCTCGGTGATCAGAAGATGGAGATCGATCCCGGTTCCTGGGTCCACATGGATGCGCACCTCGTCCACGCTCTCGTCGCCCTCGAGCCCAGCGTCGTCATCCTCACTCTCCAACGGAACACCTGAAACGATTCAGCGAGAGCCTCGGGAGGCTTCGTACTGCTCGATGAACTCATCGAGTGGCATCGAGTTGATCGATTCGGCAATGACTTCCATCGCCAGATCGTCGGCCGTCTTGAAGCGGAGACATGACCGGCCCATGTCCAGTTTCTTCCCCGTTGCGAGGTACTTCGCCTTGAACGTCTCTTCGCCGTCCCGGACGAACGCCACGTTCATCAGGTAGAGGGCGATGTGTCGCTTCTGCGCCGCCAGGGCGGCGAACATGAGCGGCTTGCCGTTGTACGTGTCCGGGTACGTCTCGAGCGGCACCTCATATGTGATCATCCCCCACCGCATCACCTCCACATAGCCGGCGGGCAGGTTCTTGAGAATGAGATCCCGGACGGTTTCGACGTCGCTGCGCCGATCATCAGGAATCTCGGCCAGGTATTGCTCAACCGTCGTCGCGTCGCTGGAGACCATGCGCCGGACCCTACCGGACCCATCCGTCCTTCGGAAGGTTCAATGCGGTGACTCGAAGACCTTCCCCGACCACATCGCGCGGATCGTTCTTGCAGCAACGGTTATCCACGCGCCGAAGAGGGCTACGAGCACAGCGATGTAGAACCAGTGGATGCTCTCGAAGTCGCTCACCTTCCACGCGACACCGGTGGCGACGGCGAGTGAACCGAGCGGGAACGTGTACGCCCACCACGACAGGGCGTAGGGCAGTTCCAGATGGCGGACGTATGAGATGACGATGATGACCGCCATGATGAAGGACCAGGCGGCGAAGCCCCAGGCCGCGAGGATTCCGAGTGTGGAGATCGCTTCGATGGCGTGTGCATCGATGTCGATCGGTGTCCCCGCATCGAAGAGATGCATCATCTTGAACAAGGCCACGGTGATGATCGCCATCGGAGCGATCGCGATGAAGGACGTCGCTGCGAACTTGTTGGCCGGGAGCGACTCGAGCACGTAGCGGTGGTAGACGAGTGAGCCGACGAAGAGGAACAGGAAGAATCCGATCCCGAAGCTGATGATCGAAAGACCGAACGTCAACTCGAAGCGGTCGGTGAAGACCATAGCGAGCTCGAAGCCGGCGACCGGGATGAGGAGCTTCGCTACCGGCGGGATGAACCATCCGAAGTTCGCATGGGACAGCTCGATGGCGTCGCTTCGGTAGATCTTCGGCAGCACGATGAACGCTGCCAGATAGATCCCGATCGAACCCACGAGCCACATCCAGAAGGCGATCTCGTGCGATGTGCCTTCTGAGAAGAACATGTCGGGGTACTTCAGAAGGTCGAGGGCGATGATGATGACAGCGATAGGCATGGTGGGGAAGAAACTCGCCGCTATCGGATGGTGAAGATCATCCCGAACGACCTCGGGATACATGAAGAAGCGGAGCGTCCACGGGATCAAGATCGCGAAGAACATCAGCACCGAGATCACGACGAACGCTCCTGCGATGCCGCGTACCCACGAGCCGGTGAGGAACGAGATCGCGAGTGGCACGACCGCAGTCCCCATGACGGCTGCGAACCATGCCGGGTTGAAGTGCTCGATGGTTTCGCTGAGGCTCGGGCGGTCGCCGCCTTTTCCCGTCATTCGTGGTCCTTGATCGTCATCGAATCCGTGGATCGTGAGGATACGGCGCAACGCGTGGGCCGAGTCCTCCGGGCACCGAAAGAGCCGGCCTCGGGAGGACAGCGCCGGCCCTTGGACGATTCCCCTCAGACGGTCGCTGGCTCCTCCTCCGGCGCATCCTCGATGTCTTCATAGCCCGTGACCATCGCCGTCACGTTGCTCAAGGGTGTCTCTCCCGTTGATGTCATGTAGACATGGACGATCAGGAAGATCACCAGGATGAACGCACCGAACGCATGAATGATCGCAACCCAGGCCAACCCACCGGGCCAGATCGACGACCACGAGTTGTAGAACACGTACAGCAGACCGGTCGTCACCATCACGGGGACGATCAGTATCTTGAACGCAAGATACGTCGTCTTCTGGAGCGGGTTCAGCTTGCTCAGCTCGGTCTTCCGATACGGATGATCCTCACCTTTGAAGATCCCGAATGCGTAGTAACGCCCCTGGGTGACGAGCGAGCGTTCACCGGTCGGCTGGTACTGGCGCCATGCACCGGTCGTGATATGCCAGAAGATGGCGAACACGATGAGGATGATGAACGACCAGGCGATGATGTTGTGGATTCGCACGGCCGTCTCGAACCCGAAGAGCGTGTAGGACCCGTGGATCTCGAAGCCCGTGATCATCAAGATGATGATGAACAGGGCCTGGAGCCAGTGCCAAAGTCGTTCGAACCCTGCGTAGATCTTGACCCGGTGTGCCGACATCAGGAGCTCCTCCGCTTCGATCCCACAACTCTCATGACACCGTGGACGATGACCACCACCAGCGTGATGGCGACCAGGCCCCACATCAACCAGTCGAGCGAGCCGCCATCACGTCCAGGGAGATAGAACCCGCCGAGAGAGGCAAGCACGCCGGCCCTACTGTGGCACGACTGGCATTCGACGGCATCACCACTCGGTGCAACCATGTGCGTCGCGGGCTCGTAGAAGACGGTCTCCATCCAGCCGACTTCACCGCTGTATGGAACGGCGGCACCGGCGCTGTAAGGAGTACCGGCGACTTCCATCCCCGCAGCGATGGCGGTGTTCCAGTCGAACGACTTCCAGTACGCGGCGTCGTCTTTGCCGAAGAGATGCGGCAAGGCGACCGTGTTGTTCCCGCCATCGATCGGCTGGATCCCCCTGAACGCCTTCACCGGATAGATCCGGGAATCCTCGTCATCATATGAACCCGCGTAGGCGTTGAGTTCCATCACTCCGTCTTCGTTGAGCACGACGGGGTCGCCTGCGATGGTGACATCCACGAGCCCGTTGAACCAGACATAGGCGGGAACGAAGTCCCGGTCCCACTCGAAGTTGCCTTTGATCGTTGTGTATTCGACGTTCCCGTTCTCATCCTTCGTGGTGATCTTCGCACCGTCGGGGGCGAATTCACCGGCCGTGGACCAATCCCACCAGGTCTTCGTGTACGTCTCCCCCCTGGCGAGTTTCGGGATGTGGCACGTCTGGCATGCAACCTTGTCGGTGTGCTCGTTGAGCTTGTCGCTGTCCATCGGCTGTGTGCCGTGGCACGACTGGCATGTTGCCTGATTCCCGTCGTCGAGCGGGAGATCGACACCGGATTCATCGGACGGACTCATGTAGACCGATGACCCGTTGAGCTGGTGGTTGCGGCCCTCATGACAGTCGGAGCAGACCATGGCGGCACCGTCGGCCGACATGTGCACGTCGACGTCTTTCGATGCAGTCAACAGGTCGGGGTTGAGATCACCGTGCTTGACTCCGGCTCCGCCGCCACCGAAGAAGTGGCACGAGCCGCACGTCGCGTTGCTGGTCTTACCGACATTCTGAGCAATTGCCGACAGATCCGGCGGGTTCCACGTCTTGCCGCCGAAGTCCATCGGTTCGTAAGCGGGGTGGCCGGCTGCAGTCGGGAACTTCTTGTAGGTTCCGGTGGTGTCGTGGCACGACACGCAGTCCACGTTCTCCTCGATCGTGAAATCGAACGTGTGGTCCTTCCAGCCGTAGCCGGTGTGACAGCTCGTGCACCGCGGTTCGTTCGACTGAACGCCGATGCAGAAGTTGTTGATCTGGGTGGTCTTGCCGACGCCTTCGCCGAAGTGGTTGTCCCACGTCCAGTGCGTCGTCGCCTGGATCTGCTTAGCCGCTTCGGTATGGCACGACAGACACGCGGCAGTGAGGTCCGGTCCGGTGGCGAATGGCTGCTGGAGGATCTCGAACTTGGAGTGGTCGGCGGTCGCATCGGAGCGTTCCACGGAGACCGGAACGGGCTCCTCCTCCTGTGCCACCGTCTCGGTCTGCCCGGTCGCTCCGGCTACGACGACGAAAAGTGCCGCGGCAACCAGCGCGAGCAGGATGAGGACCCGCTGCGTGAACCGACCTCGCGATGCCATCGTCGAACCTCCTCAAGCCAATGTCATTCGCTCAAGCACATTCAACCGAACACCGGTCGTGCTGACCTCCAGTTCGTAGGGTCGAAAGTCCCCATCTGGAGACGCGCCCCACCGATACAACGCCACATCAGAGGCGAACGGCCATAGACGTGTCCCGTTTTGGGCCGTTCTCTCGATGTGGGAGTTCTGTCCCTCCGCTAGAAGCCGAGCGCTTTTCGGGTGTTGCTTCCGACCAGTCCGTCGACGCGAAGGCCGTGGTCGTCCTGGAAGGCGAGGATCGCCAGTTCGGTCTTGGGACCGAAGATGCCGTCGATGGGTCCCGGTGCATACCCGGCAGCAACGAGGAGGTCCTGGGTCCGGAGGACGTCGGCACCGCGACTGCCCTTTCTGAGGATCCCGGACGAGTTCGTCGTTGGGACCGGCGTGTCATCGCCTGCGGGGGCGATGGTGCTCGCGACGGTGCCATTCTCGTGGCGGGTCACGAGTGCGGCTCGTGTGGCACGTCCCGCAAGTCCGTCGGCCGTCAAGCCCGCGTCGGTCTGGAACGCTGTCACTGCTTCGATCGTCCGCGTTCCGCTGATCCCGTCGATCGGTCCCGGTTGGTAGCCGAGTCCGGTCAGGACATCCTGAAGACGTCGGACGTCGGCGCCCCTGGTACCTTCTTCGAGCAAGCGGTAACCGTCGAACAGCGGATCGGCGGGACCCGCACCGAGCCAGTTCGCGCCGGCATTGGCGAGCGATCGGAACGGGTTGACGATCACTCCCGAGGGGTCGCGTAGTTCGAAGTGGAGATGAGGGTTGGTGAGTTCAGCGGTACCGGAGTCGCCAACCCAACCGAGGAGCTGTCCGGCCTTCACGGGTGTTCCGGGAACGATGCCGTCTGCGATCCCCCACGCGAGCCCGTCGTCCGTCCCGGGGGTGTCATTGTTGAGATGGATGTACCACGATTCCCATCCGTCATTGTGTCGGAGCGCGATCGTGCAGCATCGCTCCGGATTCATGTGTTCCGCGCTCGTCCAGTTGACGAGGCGCACCGTTCCATCGGCCGCTGCGACCACAGGTGTCAGCTTCGGCGACATGAGATCTTGGGCGTGGTGGATGCCATGAGAGCGCGCGGCCCAGAACCAATCCCAGAAATGGTGTTCACCGTCGACGGGAGCGGTCAGCGGGTAGTCGACCAACTCCCCCAGTTCGTGTGCCGATGCCGAAGCGGCAGGCACAACGGTGAATGCGAGCAGGACCGTGACGGTGGCGGCGATAGACCGCAGGGTGTTCTTCATTGTGTACTCCAGTGACGTGTCTTCCTCCCTTTGTATCGGTCGCGCCGAGCACGACCTGAGGGATTCCACCGGGGAACGAGTGTCGTTCAGATGAGAGGTAGATCGATCTCGACTGTGACGATCGGGTCGACCCGCAGCATGAGCAGGCGCGGAGGTTCGAGGCCCCACCAGCGAACGTCGAACTCGCCGGTGCCGCTGAGGCGGGGACCGGGGAGGAGGTTGAGTTCCCCCTCCACCAGAACCTCCGCATCGAGAAAGCGGACCGTGCCGGTGATCTTGGCTGTGTTCCCGCCGGTGTCTTCGGTTGTTTCGATCTCGGCAACGATTCTCGGGTGTGTCGTCGTATCGACACGGCGATTCATCTCCCGGTCGATGAGGCGATTGCCTGATGAGAGGTCGTCGAGGGGAACGTCGAGCCGTCCATGCAGGGGATGGGTCGGCACGAACCCGTCATCGTCGAACGCCGCCTCGAACCACCCTGAGGCCTTGCCGTTCGTACGGATGGGATGAACCGAAGACGTGGCGACGAATGTGATGGATCCGGCCGGAGCGTCGATCGACCAACGTCGCAGTTTCATGCTCTCGCGCCTCCCGTGCTCGTGCTGTGTCCACAGCGTCGACGACGCACGCGAATCTAGCGCCCTGCTTGCCGGATACACTCTGCGAATGCGATCCGCGACCAGAAAGGGAATCGCGCATGGACACCGATACCCCGACCCAGCCATCACTCCCCCGACTCAACGAACCGGCTCCGGCATTCAGAGCCCCAACGACCCACGGCGTCAAGGAACTGTCGGACTACGCCGGCAAGTGGTTGGTTCTGTTCTCCCATCCGGCCGACTTCACCCCGGTCTGCACGACCGAGTTCATGGCATTCGCGAACGCCTACGAGGACTTCCAGGCGATGAACACGGATCTCCTCGGCCTGTCCATCGACTCGCACTTCTCCCACATCGCGTGGACACGCACGATCGAAGAGAAGTTCGGCGTGAACATCCCGTTCCCGATCATCGCGGACCTCTCCATGGAAGTCGCGAACGCATACGGCATGATCCAACCCGGAGAGAGCGACACATCGGCGGTTCGATGCACCTTCATCATCGATGACAAGGGCGTTGTCCGGGCGATGGTCTACTACCCCCTCGCAAACGGGCGCTCGATCGCCGAATTCGTGCGTCTCGTCAAGGCACTGCAGACATCCGACGAGCACGGAGTTGCCACGCCCGAAGCATGGCAGCCCGGCGATCGGGTCATCGTCCCACCGCCGGCAACAGCAGCCGGAGCGAAAGCGCGACTCGAAGAGGGATATGACTGCATCGACTGGTGGTTCTGCACCAGGGAACTCTGAGCCATACGCGCTCTTCGGATTTGACTGGCGTGTGGGAAGAGTTGGTGGTGGGTCGGGTGATGGTTGGGAGAGCCCGTAGTAGGTAGTGGCGAAGTAGGTATGACGTAGTACGACTCGGAGGTCTTGTGTCGGTTGGTTGCGTGGTGTATCTGTGTACTGATGCACGACTATCGACAGCGAGGATGTCTCCCCCCCCCTGATCGGGGGTCGTACTACGTCATACGTCGTACGTACTACTCCCCGGTTCTCGCCGACCCCGCTCATTCCCGAAGGCTTCGCTATACGCGACATGCCCCAAGGGACCCGCTTCGACGGGTCCCCGTCGCGTTTACCGCCTCCAGAACGATGCCGTGAAGAGCAGGATCACCGGGTAGATCTCGAGGCGTCCGAGGATCATCAACATCCCGAGAACCCACTTCCCCGGCGCAGCGACCTCGGCGTAGGTCGATGCGGGACCAACCGTTCCGAGTGCGGGGCCGACGTTGCTGATAGCAGACGCTGCTGCCGACAGACCGGTCACGAGATCCATGTTGGCACCCCAGGCGCTCTCGAAATAGAGCAGCAGCACCGTCCCTATGCCGAACGCGAGCATGTACACGACGACGTAGCTGTGGACGGCGGAGACGATCTCCGCCGGAACGGGAGCGCGGCCGAACCGGGTGATCGACACCGATCGGGGCCGTGTGAGACGCCGTACCTCGGCGGCGGCCGACTTGAGAACGATCGCGACGCGGTACGTCTTGAGGGCGCCGGTCGTGGACCCCCCCATGCCACCGATGAACATCATCATGAGGATGACGCCTCCCATGGCCGCCGGCCAGACCCCGTAGTTGGTAACCGTGTATCCGGTTCCCGTGATCGTGGCGATCGCCGTGAAGATCGACTCACGAACAGGGACGCCAACGTTGTCGAGAGCCACGCCGCCCATCAACAGAGCAACGCCGGTCAGCAGACTCATGAGGTAGTAGCGGAACTCCGGCTTCCTGAGGTACTCGCTCGGATCGCGAAGCGCTCTGATGTGCAGAGTGAACGAGGCCCCCGCCACGATCATCAGTGCGATGATGACCCACTGGGAGTATGCAGAGAACGCTCCGAGGGATCCAGATTCGGTGCTGAATCCCCCGGTAGAGACAGAAGTCAGAGCATGGGCTATCCCCTCGAACACCGTCATGTCACCGAAGGCCAGAAGTACTGCTGCGGCAACGGTGAGTGCGACGTACAGGCCCCACAGGCGCAGTGCCGTTCCCCGGAATCGCGGTGTGAGCCGGTCTGGCTCCGGACCGGCTGTTTCCGCTCGTACGAGGTGGAGGCCACCTGCGCCCACAAGGGGCAGTACGGCGATCGACAGAACGATGATCCCCATGCCGCCCAGCCACTGCGTCGTTGCCCGCCACATGAGAAGACCCTTTGCGACGCCCGACAGATCCACGATCACGGTTGCCCCGGTCGTGGTGAATCCGGCGGTGCTCTCGAACAGAGCGTCGGTGGCGCTGAAAGAACCCGTCAACAGGTAGGGAACGGAACCGAAAGCGATCACCGCGACCCATGCGATGGCGACACCCGCAAACGCATCTTTCGGACGGAGGCGCTCGGGGCGACCGACGACCACGATCGTCAGCCCGCCGATCCCGACCGCCAATACCAGAGTGAGACCGAGATGAAGAGCGGTCTCCCACTCCCGATAGATCGCTGCTACCACGATCGCCGGCGTCACCGCCAGTCCACCCGCGACGAGAACGATGCCGACGATATAGGCGATGCGGCGCGGTGTAGGTGTGGCCGCCCAGCCTCGGGTGCGGAGAGGCACGGTCTACGCCCCGAAGAGGCGCTCTACGGCACCGATGATGTCCGGGGTAGAGAGCACAACGACCCGGTCACCCTTCCTGAAACGAGATGAACCTCGAGGCACGATCGCCTCGCCGGATCGGAGTATCGCTCCGATGACCGCTCCGTCGGGCAAACGCAGGTCACCGATCGAGATCCCGATTGCAGGTGCATGTTCCATGATCTCGATCTCCAGGGCTTCGATGCCACCCGTCATGAAGTCTGCCGCCGACACGATGGCGCCCCGGCGCACGAAGCGAAGAACGGCATTCGCTGCAGCGACCTTCGCCGAGACCCCGGCGCTGATCCCAACGGCGGGCATGAAGTCGAAGAGCGCGACTCTGTTGAACCGCGAGACCGTTGTGGATGCTCCGAGACGATCGGTGATCAGGCACGCGAGCATGTTGACAGCGTCGCTTCTGGTCAGGGCCAGCACACCGTCGCCCTGTCCTATCTCAAGGTTCTGGAAGACCATCGGGTCGGTAGGATCCGCCACGATGACGTCGATCTTCGGGTTGCGGGCCGCGATGGCGTGAGCCCGGTCGGGATTGTTGTGAATGACAAGCACGCGGCGACCTTCACTCCGAATGGCGGCGGCGCTGAGTTCGGCGACTCGTCCCCCACCGATGATGATGACGCGATCGATTTCCTCCGAGGTCGCACCGATGAGTTCGCTCGCCCTGGTCACATCTTCGGCTTTGGCCACGAGGAGTATCTTGTCGAAAGCCTCGATGACCGTCGCGCCTCTTCCGACGAGCGCTCGGTCGTTCCTGATGATCGAGGCGATCACGCAATCCCATCCCTTGAGGGATTGTCGCATCTCCGCCAGGGACTGCCCGACGAGATCTGAGCTCGAACTGACGATCCCGCCGAGGATCACGATGGAACCGTCGCAGAACATGAAGTAGTCCGACAACCCTGGATGGGCAATGAGGCCGACGAGCTTCTCCGCAACCGAGGCTCGTGGGTCGATGACGGCTTCGACACCCGACTGAAGGACGATGTCCTGGAGTTCGCGGTGCTCGATCCGCGCAACGGTTCGCTCAAGACCGAGCGCACGCGCCGTCTGACAGGCGAGAACGTTCGTTCCATCGTCATCCGACACGGCGAACAGGATGTCGGCGCGTTCCACACCGGCTCGACGAAGAACGCTCGGACTCGCCCCATTGCCCTCGATGACCTGTGCATCCAGACGCTCCCGAAGATGGGCCGCCCGGTGAGCATCGGCCTCCACGATCGCGACGTCGTCACCCTCAGCAACGAGACGCTCAGCAAGGTGCGATCCGTCGGCTCCTCCTCCAACGATCACGATCCTCATGCCTGCTCCCGGATGTCTCTCGATACGAGGCTAGTCCGCCGACCCGTGCGAACCTCGCACATGCCGCTCGACAGATCATTGTCCGGCGTGACCTGCGCTCCCCTACTCTGTTCGTGTGACCGAAGACAACGTACCGAGGGAGATCGGGGTCGGCCCCTATCCGGAGCCGTGGCCCGACGATCCGAGGATGGATCACGAACTTCTGGCGGAGGGCGACCGTCGCAACGTCATCGATCGGTACCGCTACTGGTCGCAGGAAGCCATCATCGCCGACCTCGACCTGCGACGGCACCCGTTCCACGTGGCGATCGAGAACTGGCAGCACGATTTCAACATCGGATCCATCGTCCGCAATGCGAATGCCTTCCTCGCTGCCGGTGTCCACATCGTCGGGAAGCGTCGATGGAACCGTCGGGGCGCCATGGTCACGGACCGTTACCTCCGCGTGGAGCATCACTCCACGATCGCGCATCTCATCGATTGGGCTGCCGATGAGGGGCTGCCGATCATCGGAATCGACATCCTGCCCGGTGCAGTTCCGATCGAGACAACCCATCTACCGAAGCGCTGCATCCTGCTGTTCGGACAGGAAGGTCCAGGCCTTTCCATCGAAGCACGGGACGCGTGCGACATGGTCTGCTCGATCGCCCAGTTCGGATCGACCCGGTCCATCAACGCAGGCGTGGCCTCAGGAATTGCCATGCACATCTGGATCCAGCAGCACGTGGAGTTCTGACCGATGAGCTGTGGGCGAGAGGGGTGAGATCTCTTCCTGTGTGTTCTTGCTCATGGCTCAAGGCTCATAGCTCAGGGCTTCCGGCTCAAGGCTCCCTCCGGCCGACACTTCCACGGCTCCATACCCATGGATCACGAACGCGGGGTTCCGCGTCGGAGGCTCCACGAGGTGTAATCCGGGCATCAGTGCCGCCATACGTTCTACCGCTACCGAGAGTTCGAGCCGCGCGAGCGGGGCTCCGATGCATGTGTGGATCCCGCCTCCGAACGTGATGTGCGAGGCATCCCCGCGACCGACGACGAACTCGTCCGGATCGTTGAAATGCCGGGGGTCGCGGTTCGCCGAGCCGAAGAGCATCGCGACCTTCTCGCCGCGGATGAATTCGCGCCCTGCATAGGAGACTCCGTCGGCGAGCACCCATCGTTCGAAGAGTTGCAGCGGCGGATCGAAGCGGATCATCTCCTCGACGGCCGTTCTCGGGGCCACTCGTTGCGAACGGATCGACTCCCACGCACCCGGAGTCGAGAGCACCGAAACCATCCCGTTTCCGAGCGAGTTGACGGTGGCCTCATGGCCGGCGTTGAGGAGAAGCACGATCGTCGAGATGATCTCGCTGTCGCTCAGCCGGCCGTCCGACGTCTCGACCGTACAGAGACCCGAGATGAGATCGTCCGCAGGGTGCGCCCGCCGTTGGGCGATGAGGTCCCGACACCACGAAGAGAAGTCCGCTGACGCCCGAACCGCGGCGGCAGCCTGGTCGTCGCTCGTGTCGAGTTCGTACATCTTCACGATGCGATGCGACCAATCGAGGTACCGAGGCCAGTCCTCGAGTGGTGCTCCCAGCAGTTCGGCGATCACATGTATGGAGAAGGGCTGTGCGAAATCGGAGAGAAGATCGAAACGCGGGTTGTTCGATGCTTTCTGTAGAAGCCGGTCGGCGTGACCGACGATCGCCGATCGGAGTCCCTCGATGCGCTTCGGTGTGAACTCCCGATACACCAGTTGCCGCAGGCGGCGATGCTCCGGCGGTTCGAGCATCAGGAGAGACCACTGCTCGATGTCGTTGTATGGACCCCACTCAGGCCTCAGCGGTGGAAGGCCGACTTCGGCTCTGGTCATAATCGGCTCCGGTACCCGCCCGAGGCGTCGGTCTCGCAGCACGCGGAAGACGTCCTCGTATCGGGTCAGGAACCAACGCCGTGTTCCGTCATCGCCTACCTGATCGAAGATCGGAGTGGCTTCGCGAGCGGCATTGAGGATGGGATACGGGTCCTGGAGGAAGTCGGGATCGGAGAAGTCGATCATGGTGACGAAGCTACACGCGAACGAACCGCCGCGTCGTGCGGCGGTTCGTCGGTGATCGGTGTTCTACTTTTCGGGTTCGATGATCGGTCCGTCGTACGTGCCCTTGAGGAGTTTCTCAAGCGTCGACCGCGCCGATGCGCGCTTGGAGTAACCCTGGCTTTGGGCAACGATCTGCCCATTGGAGGCCTTCACTCGGAAAGCCCACTTCCCATTCCGCTGCTGATAGAGCTCGCCTTTACCCGCCATGCCGTGTTTTCCTCCTTAGGAATTTCTTGCACCATAGTCCGCGAAATCCGTCGGTAGCGATTCACGACGTCCAAGAGCCCGTTAGAGATGCGTCTCTCGTTCCAGATCGAGGGCCGCAGAATTGATGCAGTACCTCAGGCCGGTGGGATTCGGCCCATCGTCGAAGACGTGGCCGAGGTGGGCGCCGCACTCCGCACAAGTGACCTCGGTCCGCAAACGAAGAAGGCTGCGATCATCCCGGGTGTCGATAACACCTTCTGCGGATGGCTGCCAGAAACTTGGCCATCCGCTCTCCGAATCGAACTTGGTTTCACTCGAGAACAACCCGGCGCCGCACACCACGCAGCGATACTCTCCTACTTCCTTCGTGTCCCAGTATTCGCCGGTGAATGCCTGCTCAGTTCCCGCTTCCTGGGTGACGTGGATCTGCATCGGGGACAGGTCCGATAGATCACGTTCGTTGGTGCCGCTCATCACGCGAGGCTACCGTCATGGCTATGGATACGAACACGATCGACATCGCGATTGCGTCCCTCAACGCCAACAAGACCCGGTGGGCCCGTCTGCCCATTGCGACGAAGATCTATCTCCTCGACGACATGCGCAGGCGCGTGGGGACCGTGGCCCATGAATGGGTCGAAGCGGCCGCGGTTGCGAAACAGATTCCGACCGGTTCGCAGCTTGTGGGCGAGGAATGGACGAGCGGCCCGTATGCCCTTGCAGCCGGTGCCGCTGCCATCGCCGACACGCTCCGACGTATCGAAGACGGCACACCCATCCTCGAGGGTTTCTCCAGCAAGAAGATGGCCGACGGGCAACTCGCGGTGCAGGTGTTTCCTGCGAACTTCGAGGACCGTCTCTTCCTCAGCGGTCACACCGCAGAGGTCTGGATGAGGCCCGGCGTCGAGGAGGAAGACCTCGAACGAGGGGCAGCATCGTTCTACCGCACACACGACCCAGAAGGTTCCGTCACGCTGGTGCTCGGCGCCGGCAACATCGCATCCATCGCGCCACTCGACGTTCTCACCGAACTCTTCAACTACGGCTCCGTGACAGCGGTGAAACTCAATCCGGTCAACGCCTACCTCGGCCCCTTCCTCGAAGAGATCTTCGGCTCATTCGTCGATGGCGGATTCGTACGCTTCGTCCACGGAGGCACCGAGGAAGGCGTCTATCTCACCCGACACGACCTCATCGAACACATTCATGTCACCGGGGCCGCCACAACGCACGACGCGATCGTGTACGGCGTCGGTGAGGAGGGCGCTCGTCGGAAGATCGCTGACGAACCGGTCAACTCCACGCCTGTGACGAGTGAACTGGGCGGGGTTGGACCGACGATCGTCGCGGGCGGTGAGTGGTCCGACGCCGATCTGCGCTATCAGGCCGCGCACATCATGAGTCAGAAGCTGCACAACCACGGGTTCAACTGCATCGCATGCCAGGTTCTGGTTCTTCCCGAGGAGTGGGACCAGGCCGACGCGCTTCTAGATGCCATGCGGGCCGTGGTGGTCGACCTCGGCCAGCGAGGCGCCTACTACCCGGGTGCCAGAGAGCGCCACAGCGCTGCCGTCGCCGCTCACGAAGATGCAGAGATCCTGACCGATGGTGAGGGACCGGTGACGTTCATCACCGACCTCGACCCGGCCGCGAGCGATGACATCTGCTTCACCACCGAGTTCTTCGGTGCCGTGCTGGGCGTGGTTCGCCTGCCGGGGTCCACCACGGAAGAGTTCCTTGAGAACGCCGTGAAGTTCGCGAACGAAACGCTGGACGGCAACCTGGGAGCGAATCTGATCATCCACCCGGCTACCGCCAAGCGAGATCCAGAGGCGTTGGAAGCCGCGATCCACGACCTCCGTTACGGAACGATCGCGGTGAACTCCTGGGTTGGTATCGCCTTCGCTATGAACCGGGCGACCTGGGGAGCGTTTCCCGGCAACCCTCGCAACGATATCGCATCGGGAACCGGTGTGGTCCACAACTCCCTCATGCTCGAAGACACCGAGCGCACGGTGGTCCGCGGCGCGTTCGCACCGTTCCCGCGAACGCTGCGGCAGGGCGTGGTTCACACTGAGCCCACTCCACCGTTCTTCGTCACCAACCGTCGGGCAGCGCACCTCGGCGAGCTACTGACCGAAGCCGTCGTGAGCGGATCACGGAAGAACCTCCCTGCGATCGTTGCGACGGCGATGCGCGGTTAGCGGGTAGGCTCGATCCCCGCCCTGCGAAGCGCCGCGACGATCGGCTTCAGCGGCAGTCCGATCACGTTGCTTCTCGAGCCCGCAACACCGCTCACGAAACGCGCTCCCTCGCCCTGAAGCGCGTACGCACCCGCCTTGTCGAGCGGCTCGCCCGATTCCGCGTAGGCGTCGGCCTCCTCCCGCGTCACGGAACGCATCGACACCAGCGACGTGTCGAAACCGTCCTCGATGACGGTCCCGTCGGCGGCGATCGCCCAACCCGTGAGCACGAGATGTGTTCGGCCCGCAATGGAGAGGAGCATGTCCGCTGCGCCGGCGTTGTCCGTCGGCTTCCCGAGAATCAGGCCATCGAGAACCACCGTCGTATCGGCACCAAGAGCGACCAGTCCATCCCTTGCTTCGGCTGCGATCGCCTTCTCCCCGGCAAGGCGTACGACCATGCGATCCGGCTCTTCATCCCTCAGGATCTGCTCGTCGACATCGGGTGATCGGATGGAGAACTCGAAGCCGGCCGCCGACAGCAGCAACCTTCGGCGGGGTGATGAACTTGCGAGGATCAGGCGGGTCACGTACCCATGTTCGCAGGGTCCCGTGTAGATGAGGTACGGTTGCTTCCATCCGCCCGGAGGATCCATGCGTCGCACCGTCTTCGAAACCGATCACGACATCTTCCGGCAGAGCGTCGAGCACTTCGTCGAAACCGAGATCGTTCCTTTCCATGAGCACTGGAGCGCCGAGGGGAAGATCGACAAGTCGATGTTCCGGGCAGCCGGCGGTCGGGGTTTGCTCGGGATGGCGGTTCCCGAGCGCTACGGAGGCGGTGGCGTCGACGACTTCCGCTACAACGCCGTCATCGACGAGGTCGTGACCGCTTCCGGCGCGGCAGCCTCCGGCGTGTGCATAACGCTCCACAACGATGTCTGCATCCCCTATTTCATCTCATACGCGAACGAAGAGCAACAGGAACGATGGTTCCCGGGGCTCGTATCGGGCGACCTCATGACGGCGATCGCCATGACCGAACCCGGTACCGGTTCGGATCTGGCAGCGATCGCCACAACCGCCACCGTCGACGGCGATGACTACGTCGTCAACGGTTCGAAGACCTTCATCACGAGTGGCATCAACGCGGACCTCGTGATCATCGTGGCGCGAACCGGGCCGGACCCTCACGGAGGCCTCACGCTCCTCGTCATCGAAGAAGGCATGGACGGTTTCGAGAGGGGTCGGAACCTCGACAAGATCGGGATGCACGCTCAGGACACGGCGGAGATGTTCTTCTCTGATGTCCGGGTCCCCATCGCGAATCGTCTCGGTTCGGAGGGGATGGGCTTTGTGCAACTCATCGGCAACCTCCCCCAGGAACGCCTCAGCATCGCGATCGGGGCGGTAGCCGCCGCCGAGGCCGCGCTGTCACTGACGATCGAGTACGCGAGGGAACGAACGGCGTTCGGCCGTCCCATCGGTCGCTTCCAGCACAACCGGTTCGTGCTCGCCGAGTTGAAGACCGAGGTCGACATCGGGCGCGTGTTCGTTGATCGACTGCTGGCGGAACACGTGGCCGGCATGCTGACGATCGAACAAGCGGCAGAGGCGAAGTGGTGGACGACGGAGATGCTCCGCCGGGTGGTCGATGCTGGCGTGCAGATGCATGGCGGGTACGGTTACATGGCGGAGTACCCGATCGCACAGGCCTACCTGGATGCCAGGGTCCAGACGATCTACGGTGGAACCACCGAGATCATGAAGGAGATCATCGGACGGGGATTGGGTCTCTGAATTCGTGTATCTGAGTAGCCGAGGCAGACGGGCAAGCGATGAACTGCGACCAAAGGGCAAGATTGGGGAGTCTTCACCCGTCACCAGATACAAAGCCGGGCCGCGAATTGTTGTGTCGTGATACGGACTACGGATTACGGACTACGGCGCCGCAGGCGCCAGACAGGGAGATGGAATGGATCGGATCAACGGCACTGTCGTGGCCCTCGTTGCCACTATCGTCATCGTTCTCGCCTGGATGTTCTTCTCGGTTGCAGCAGCCCTCGCCACCACATTTCTCGCCGGTGGTGCAGTCGCTCTAGCAGCAGTCCTGAAAGGAAAGTACGGCGGCTAGCGCCCGCCCGGTTTCGGGTACTGACTACCGAATACCGACGACATCGCCGAAGGCGATCCTCAGTTGAACGCAGGGATACCTGTGATGGCTTGGCCGAGCACGAGCGTGTGGACCTCGTTGGTCCCCTCGTAGGTGATCACCGATTCGAGATTGTTCATGTGCCGGATGACGGGGTATTCGAGCGTGATCCCGTTGGCGCCGAGGATGCTCCGGGCTTCACGAGCCACCTCGAGTCCGGATCGAACGTTCTCCATCTTCCCGAAGCTGATCTGTTCCGACGTGAGCGTTCCGTCGTCGTGCTTGCGTCCCAAATGGACCGAGAGGAGCATCGACTGATTCACCTTCACCATCATCTCCGTGAGTTTGCGCTGCGTGAGTTGGAACGAGGCGATCGGGCGTCCGAACTGGATCCGGTCCTTCGCATAGGCCAACGCCGTTTCGTAGCTCGCACGGCCGGCGCCCACAGCACCGAAGAGGATCCCGAAGCGGGCCTCGTTGAGACATGCCAACGGCCCTTTGAGTCCGACGACGTCGGGGAGCACCGCGTCTTCGGGTAGTCGAACGCTGTCGAGGACGAGTTCCGACGTGATCGACGCACGAAGAGACAGCTTGTGGTGGATGTTGTTCGCCGAGAACCCCTGCGTGTCGGTGGGAACGATGAATCCACGAATGCCCTCATCTGTCTGGGCCCACACGACGGCCACGTCGGCGATACCCCCGTTCGTGATCCACATCTTCGTGCCATCGAGGATCCAGTCCGAACCGTCACGGCGGGCCCGGGTCTTCATCGAACTTGGGTCTGAGCCGGCATCGGCCTCGGTGAGTCCGAAACAGCCGACGATGTCCCCGGCGGCCATGCCGGGGAGCCATCGCTGTTTCTGTTCCTCTGAACCGAACGCCCAGATCGGGTACATCGCAAGCGATCCCTGTACGGACACGAAGCTGCGGATGCCCGAGTCTCCGGCCTCGAGTTCAGTGCAAGCCAGGCCGTAGCTGACGGCGTTCGTTCCGGCGCAGCCGTATCCATCGAGGTGCATGCCGAAGAGTCCGAGCGCACCCATCTCCTTGGCGAGTTCCTTGGGAAGCGTCCCTTCTTCGAACCAGTCGGCTACGTAAGGGAGGACCCGGTCGCCGACGAACTCCCGGACGGTGTCACGAATGAGGCGCTCTTCGTCGTCGAGGAGTGCGTCGATCTGGAGGAAGTCGTGCGGGGTTTCGCCCCCGGGGCGGATCATGGAGCTCATGACCCTCAGCCTACAGGCCGGGGGCCTCCGGTCGGCTGTCTGGATCGCCCCACCAGAGCGTGCGCTGGGGGAAGGCGATGACGATGCCTTCTCGAGCGAAGGCCCGAGCCACGGTCCTTGCGACACCATCCACAGCCCGATACTGATCGAGCACAAGAGGATCGTGCCAGAACAGCAGTCGGAACTCTACGGCGTGATCCCCGAACTCCGCGACGAGCGCTTCCGGCGCAGGTTCGGCATGCGCCAGCTTGCAGGCTTCAGTAGCCTCTTCGAGGACCTGTTTCGCGTGATCCAGGTCGGTGCCGTATGCCACGCCGACATTGAGCGTCGATCGGCGACTGCCCAGGTCCGTCAGATTGACGACGGGGTTGTCGATCACCATCTTGTTGGGGATGTGGACGTTCTCGCCGTCGATCGTCTCGATGACGACGGTTCTTCCCGTGATCTCGAGGACGGTACCGGTTCCACTCTCGGTCACGATCTGGTCCCCTGCTGCGAACATCGGTGCGCTCTGGAGGACGAGCCCGGAGGAGAAGTTGTCCATCAACCTGCGGCCGGCGAAGAACACCACCACGCCGATCACGAGGATGAGCAACAGAGCAGGTCCGATGTCGATGCCGAGAAGCACGATGGCGTAGATGATCCCGACGAGTATGACGACCCAACCGGAGGCTCTCGCTATCAGGGAGGCTACCTCCTCGGACAGATGAGGGAAACGAAGGAGAGCCTTCCGCAGCACGTGCCGCAGCAGTCGGGCGAGGATGAGCGACACGACGACCACCAGGCCGGCCCAGACGAAGTCCCAGGCCGTCATCTGGTCGGCATTGACGAGATCCTCCAGTTGCTCGGTGCTCGGAATCGGTACCTGGGTCCAGATCCTCATGTGCGAACCCCTGCGAACAACCGCTCCTGGCCACCGGGCGCCGTCCGGCGAACTCCCGACCACGGCAGATCGTCGATGAACGACCAACTCGTCCGATGGATCACGGTCGGCCCGGATGCGGAGAGAGCAGCGCGGTGGCGGGGGCAGGGGTAGCCCTTGTTCCGATCGAAGTCGAACCCGGGGAAAGATGGCGCCATCGTTCGCATCAGCCGATCACGTGTCACCTTCGCCAGGATGGATGCTGCAGCGATCGTCAGCGATGTGGCATCTCCGCCCACGATCGTTCTCGTGTTGCCGGTGTCGACGAAGTCCCAGCGGCCATCGACGAGGACCCGGTCCGGTTCAACACCCAAGCCCCCGAGCGCTCGCCTGGCAGCGAGTCGCTGAGCAGCGGACATGCCGAGTCGATCGCATTCCTCGGGGGAAGCATGGCCGATGCTCCACGCCGCGCACCAGTTCGCGACGCGCGCGAAAAGGCCTTCGCGTTCGCGTTCGTTGAGCATCTTTGAATCGCGGATCTTGTAGATGCGCTTCCCGGTCGGAACGACCGCGGCTGCCACCGTGAGGGGTCCGGCCCATGATCCTCGCCCAACCTCATCCACCCCGGCGACGATGCGGTCTCCGTCGGCCCACAGTTCACGCTCCACGGCAAGGCCGGGTGCCTTTGAGCGAATCGATGGGCGCAGTCGGGTGGAACTCACGAGACGAGGATACCCCCTTCGGCCCCCAGGACCGCTCAGTTGTTCCTTGGGTCGATCGGGTAGTTGGCGTACCGGGCGATGTGCGCCTCCTGCCTCAGCAAAACCCGTCGCCACAAGGTCGTCGGAACCGGATCGAATACGTCATCGACCGATCCTTCAACCGGGAACCACGATCCGATGCCCAGTTCCATCTCCAGTTGGCCTGCGCCCCATCCCGCGTATCCCGAGAAGACTCGCATCTCCTCGAGACCGTCGACATCGTCCGGATCACGGGAGACGTCCACGAACCCTACGAAGTCGGGGGTCGGCTGCCAGATGTCGTCTGCAGCGATTCCCGGCCGATGCGCCACACCGATCGCCGTCTCCGGTTGGACGGGACCACCCTCGAAGACCCGGGCGGGAGGAGCCAGACGATCGCACCAGGCGGGCAGATGGTCTCTGACCTCCAGGTCCAGCGGCCGGTCGAGCACGACGCCCACAGCCCCGTTCTGGTCGTAGTCGACGAGCAAGACGACCGATCGGAAGAAGTTGGGATCAGCGAGAACGGGCGAAGCCACGAGAAGCATGCCGCGACGGAGTTCGGCCATGTCCGTAGGTTGGCAGGTTCGAGCGACGATTGCCGCTCTGCCGTGGCCTGATCGTCAGTGCGGAGCAGGGTCCCTGTCGGGGATGAGCGCTCCACCGGACAGAATCGAGATATGGCCGTCGTTCCACCGAACTTCGACGGTTCCGGCCTCCACCCGTTGGATGACCCCTCGCCGCGGCTCCCGCCCGACGACCTTGGTGAGGGTCTTGACTCGCTGGCCCTTGTGCAGACTCATCGCAATGATCCTCCGTCGACTCTTGTCTCGATCTTACGTGATATCGGCTTCCCACGGGAGGGCCATTCGCCTCTCCTGCGGACGATTCGAGACCACCGTTCCGGGCCGCTATCGTCGGAGCCAGGAGGTGCCCATGGAACTCTGGAGCAACGACTTCTCTGAAGGTGAGCCGATCCCCGGTGAGTTCGCCTTCTGTCTGCCTCATGCAGAACAGCACGCGACCTTCGGGTTGAACCGCAATCCACATCTGGCGTGGTCCGGCCTGCCCGAGGGGACTCGCAGTCTTGCGGTCATCTGTCACGACCGGCACGCGCCGACGAAACCCGACGACGTCAACGTCGAGAGCAGGGAGATCCCTGAAGATCTGCCGCGGGCGGACTTCTTCCACTGGCTGCTCTTGGGTCTCTCACCCGAGATCACGGAGATCGGTACCGCAGCGTGTTCGGACGGTGTCACAGAACGCGGCAAGGGCAGCGAGTCTCCGTTCGGTTGCCGACAGGGTATCAACGACTACACCGGCTGGTTCGCCGGAGATTCGGACATGGAGGGTGACTACTACGGGTACGACGGGCCCTGCCCACCCTGGAACGACAGCCTGGTGCATCACTACCTGTTCACCCTCTTCGCTCTCGATACAGAGTCATTCGAACTCCCCGATCGGTTCGGAGGCGCGGACGCCCGTGCAGCGATCGAGGGCCATGTCCTCGCATCTGCCGTCATCACCGGCACGTACACGCTGAATCCGCGGCTGTCCTGAACGCGAGTCGTCGCTCGGTTGTTCGATTCTTGGTGTAGGTTCGTTGGTATGAACGTACGGCTCGCTCAGCATGATGATCTTGCGGCGATTGAGGAACTCACTCGCTGGGCTTGCTCGGAGGCGATCGGAGAGATGGTGCCCGAAACCGTCGTCGACACCGAGATCCGTCGCCGGTTCCGCAAGTCGATCCTCTCGGAACACCTCCTGGCCCGGCGGCTTCTCGTCGGTGCCGACTCCGCCGGACAACTCGAACTCGCCGTCATGATCAACGACAGGTCGGACCACCTTGAGCTCGTCGGGGTCGTCGTTCCGATTCACCCCGGCGGAGCCGTCGACGGACGTTCCCTCGTGGATTCCCTCCGCTTGATGGGATGGGTCGGTCCGATCTCATCGAGCGTCGCTCTCGGTCACACCGTCCAGGAACGCTTCCACGAAGCAGCGGGGTTCACGCCGGGCGAGATCACCATGGATCGAGTCGCCGGGCACGAGGTATTCAGACGCGAGTGGTGGCTCGACCCTGTTCTCTCAGCCGCCGGGTAGTCTGCGCGGCATGGATTATCGAGCCCTTCCCAAAGCCCTCTTACATGATCATCTCGATGGCGGCGTACGCGTCGAGACCATCCTCGAGTTGGCAGAAGCTCAGGGATACACGGACCTACCGGCCAGCGACGTCGACGGCCTCGGTGAGTGGTTCGATCAGGGTCGATCCGGCTCCTTGGAGCGCTATCTCGAAGCGTTCACACACACGGTCGCGGTGATGAGCAGTGAAGATTCCATTCAACGGATCGCGTATGAAACCGGTATCGACCTCGCGGGCGATGGAGTCGTATATGCCGAGATTCGCTTTGGGCCCAGCCTGCACATGATCCACGGTTTGACCCGGGAAGCCGCTATCGAAGCCGTTCTCGACGGTTTCGCAGCTGCGAGCCGCGAGACCGGGATCGTGATGTATGCCATCGCATCGGCGCTGCGCCACGAGACCGACTCCGAAGAGGTCGCCCGCGCAGCGATCCCTTATCTCGATCAGGGTCTCGTCGCTTTCGACCTCGCCGGTCCCGAAGCGGGGTTCCCCGCCGATGATCACCTGGCTGCTTGCAGGCTCGTCCGTGATGCCGGGCTCGGTCTCACGATCCACGCGGGAGAAGCCGACACGGCGTCTTCGATCTGGAAGGCGGTCGCGAGATGTGGGGCAACGAGAATCGGTCACGGTGTTCGTATCGCTGATGAGACCGACTTCGACGGACGCACGATCACTTCCCTTGCTCCACTGGCACGCAGGATCCGCGACCATCGCATCCCGCTCGAAGTAGCGATCACATCCAACCTCGATACGTCGGCGTTCCCATCGGTCGCGACGCATCCGTTTGGAGCGCTCTACAGGGCCGGATTCACGGTCACGCTCAACACCGACAATCGCCTCATGAGCCGGGTCGACCTCTCGGACGAGTACGAACTCGCCGCGAACGCGTTCGGTCTCACGCCGGCAGACTTCGAGCAGATCACAGTCAACGCGCTCGAAGCGGGCTTCGGCGATTGGCCCGAGCGCCGACGCCTGATCGACGAGGTCGTTCGTCCCGCCTACGCCAGCGTCGCGTCGAGCCAGGTAGCGATCTCGGAGAGCACCTGAACTTGCTCGGGTTCGTTGTGCAACTCGTGTCGGAGCCCCGGGTAGACCTTGCGGTCAACCGAATCTGCCGCGGCGAGTGGAGCGGATGCCGAGGGTGGAACCAGCGTGTCCTCGCCGCCGTGGACCACCAACGTGGGCGTGTCGATATGACCGATCAACTCGGTTGACCGATCCTGTGCATTGAAGATCTCCAGACCGAGTCGCGTCGTCGTCTTCGTCTGCACGAGGGGGTCGGCGAAGTAAGCCTCCCCGACCGCTGCGTCGCGGGAGAGTTGATCACCATCGAATGGGTTACCCAACGCCATCTTCGGAGCGATCCTCCCGAGCACCTGGGCAGCCACTCGCAACGCACCGGGTACTTCCGCCTCGAGGGCCGGTGCCGATAGGACGGCCGCGTCCGGATGTGGACGATCCTCAGCCAGATAGAACGCCTCGATCAAACCGCCAAGCGAGTGCGAGTAGAGAACCCACGGAAGATCGGTACGCACGAGACCGGACTCCACAACGCCCTGAACGTCATCGACGAATTCGTCGAAGGACCCGGCATACGCTCGAGTTCCCTCCGATTCCCCGTGCCCCCTGAGGTCGAACGCAGCGACCGCGTAACCTCGATCGGCGAAGAACCGCGCGACGTGATCCCAGCGCCCGGAGTGCTCTCCGATACCGTGCACGATGAGCAGACCGCGTTGTGGCTCGTCGTCCGGCACCCATGTCCTTGTGAGCAAGGCAAGACCGTCCTGGGTCGTGTAGGTCCCGGTGGTCTCGCTCATCTCTCACTCCTAATCGATGCTGCGAATGCAGCGCCCACGATACCGGCTTGGTTTCTGAGAACGGCGGGCACGATGCGTGCCTGTGCTGTGAAGTGGTGCGAGTAGGTCTCGAACCGCTTCGAGATCCCACCGCCGAAGACGAAGAGATCAGGCCAGAAGAGCTCTTCAACGTACGCAAGGAACTCATCGACTCTGGATGCCCACCAGTTGATCTTGAGTTCGCCACGCTTGACAAGACGCCCCGCGGCATAGTTCTCCGCCTTCTGGCCGTGGAAGATCAGGTGCCCGAGTTCAGTGTTGGGGACGAGACGTCCATCGTGGAGATAGGCGCTACCGATTCCGGTACCGAACGTCAGGAGGATCACGACACCGTCGACGCCCGCAGCCGCTCCGTACTTCGCTTCAGCAAGCCCAGCGGCGTCGGCATCGTTGAGGACCGTGACCGGCATTCCGAGACGATGACTGAGCATCGCGGCCGCATCGATTCCGATCCATCCATCGTCGATGTTCGCCGCCGTTTCGATGACTCCGGCACGCACGACTCCGGGGATCGTGATGCCGACCGGTCCGTTCCATTCACTGGTGTGGACGATCTCGACGATCGCGTTCGTGACGGCGTCCGGTGTGGAGGGCTGGGGAGTCGGGATCCTCAAGCGCTCCCCTGCAAGAGCTCCGGTCTCAAGATCCACCGGGGCGCCTTTGACTCCCGATCCACCGACGTCGACACCGAATACCCGCACGCCTACGCCTCCTCCATGATGAACCGTTCCAGGTCGGCAGCATATCGGGCGAGGCCGGATCGAACCGCATCCAGCGGTGGCTCGATCCTGACTCCACCCGGATACTCTGGGAAGTCACTCCCCAGAGTCGTCACGCCGGCAAGCGCCAGGACACGATCTCCGGGTGAGTGAGGAAGGAGCACAACGATCACGGGGCTCTGGGAGCGGATCACCACCTCAACTCCCCGCACCTGCCGAAGGCGCTTGGAAAGGCGACGCGTCTGTCGCAGTGCCTCTTCAGCGACAGCCCGGGGCACGGATTCCTCGATAGCGATGACGGTTGCATTTGAGGGCACCGGACGAAGACTCGACCATGCACCCGTGAACACGATCGTTCGGTTGGCCCCGAGCCGATCGAAGACACCGAGGTAGTTCGGGTACCCCACGACGACCGTCTCGACGCACGCGTCGGGCACGATCGTTCGGCCTCGCACACACGGCAGTTCTCGGGATCCTGGCTCCGCGAGAAGTCGCCTTCTCAGCTCCGGATCCAGAGCCCGCGAGATCGCCCTTCCATCCACGGAGGCCTCGATGACGCATTCGACGGTCACCGTTCCAGGCTACTCCCAAGCGTCGTGCCTATAGACGGCACACCAGTGCGCTGCCGGCTCCCGGGTGGGATGGCGGCTAGACCGCGTCGGATGCAGAGGAGAGATTGGTCACGGCGGGTGGGCCGGGAATCCGGGTGGGTGCCTTTGGAAGTTCGACGTCCTCCGGCTCTTCCAGACCGTACTTCACCAGCAGGTGGTGGAAGTCCCGTTGATAGAAGATCTTGCACTGGACGTCCGGATACAACTCCCTCAGGCGCCGGATCTTGCCGTTCTTCTTGGTGACGAGCTTCTGATTCATCGTCGTTATCTCGATGAACAGATCATCGTCGGGCAGGTAGAAATCCGGACGGAACTGCTTGGTGGCCGATCCTGATTCATCCCACTCGATGACGAACGCCCTCGGCTCATACTCCCATGGGACGTCGTAGAAGTCGAGCAATCGCGCGAACTCCCCCTCGCTGGAGTGGGCGAACGCGACCCTGTCGGCCGGCCCCGCGAGAAGATCGTCGATCAGTGAGCCGCTGCCGTCGATGCCTTCACCTCGCGCTCGCCCGGGGTCGCCCGGTCAGGGAACAGACGGTGGATCTCACCTACAAGCTCTTCTTGCACAGGTCCAACAGCGATCCCGAAGACACCCTGGCCACCGCGGAAAACGTCGACGACTTCGGACGGGCTGTGCGCCGCGTAGATCGTCTTACCATCGGAGAGCAGCGTGACATTGGACAGCGGACTCTCAGACTCCAGTTCCGCTCTCAGGATGTCCATCGCTCTGCGGATCTTCTTCAGCGACATGCCGGCATCGAGGAGGCGTTTCACCACCTTGAGCTGCACGATATCGGGGAAAGCGTAGAGCCGCTGGCTCCCCGACCCCGTCGCTTGCTGGAGCGACGGCGTGATGAGCCCGGTGCGGGCCCAGTAGTCGAGCTGACGATATGTGATGCCGACCAGATTGCACACCTGAGGGGCCCGATACCCATCGATGGCCTGATCGATCCTGCTATCCACCATTTCCGTGTGCCTCCCAGTTCGCACAGCTTACATCAACGTAATTCCGCCAGCTGAACTACGGCGGTGAAACTAGGACAGGACGACACGCGTTGTCAACAACCTTTGTGGATAAGTCGCACTTCGGGAAAGCAGGGTCGGCTGGAACCGGGGAGACTACGGGCAGTAGTACGTCCTCCCAGTCGTAGTACGTATGACGTAGTACGTACTACGAAGACGCGCGGACGGGGCAAAGCGGCGAGTGGTTCTGTTCCCCCCTCAGCCAGGGTCCACGGTTTCTCCGAGTCGTACTACGTTCACGCCGAATGCGCTCCGTTGTGTCAAGAAGTCGAGTCGCGCTCGAAGTCGTCCGGCGTCACATCATCAAGGAACTCTCGAAAGCGCTCGATCTCCTCTTCTTCTGTGTCGTCGTGGATCTCGATGCCCGCTTCGTCGAGCAGCTCTCTCGATGCGAACACGGGCGCTCCCGCTCTCGTGGCCAGGGCGATGGCGTCTGAGGGTCTGGACGAGATCGTCAACTCCTCCCCCTCCGACTCGATGACGAGTTCGGCGAAGAACGTCCCTTCATCCAGCGACGTCACGTCGACCCTTTCGATGTCAGCGCCGAGAGCGTCGAGAAGCGTCTTCATCAGATCGTGAGTGAGGGGCCGGGCAGTCTCGACTCCTTCGAGGGCCAGAGCGATCGCCGTCGCCTCCGGCGTGCCGATCCAGATCGGAAGGTATCGAGCGCCCTCCCGCTCTCTGAGCAGCAAGATCGGCGTGTTGGTGGGGAGCTCCACCCGAACGCCGACGACTTCCATGGCAACCCGATCGTTCATACATTCAGCCTATCACCAGTGAGCAGGTCAGACCGAGACGCGTCGTTCAGTGGAGAGCGTGCCGGGCGAACGAATCCGGATCCGACGTGAGCACGGAGAGATCCATCACAGCCCAGATCGATGGAACGTTCCGGAAGCGTCCCCTCCAATCCATCCCGTACCCAAGGAGGAACTCGTCTCCGACCTCGAATCCACGATGTTCAACGGGAACGTCCACGATCCTCCGCTTCACCTTGTCGAGGAGAGCGACCGTCGTCACGCTCTTGGCACCTCTGGCGGCCAACATCTTGCGCATGGTTGTGAGCGTCAATCCCGTGTCGACGATGTCCTCGACGATCAGCACCGAGCGCCCTTCGACCGGCACGGAGAGATCCATCGCGATCGAGACCCTCCCCTCACGCCCGAAACGCGTCAAACTCAGGAAATCGAGCTCGATCGTCAGCGGGAGATGCCGGGCGAGATCGGTCAGGAAAGGGACCGATCCCTTCAGAACTCCGATCACGACGGGATCGAGATCGGTCAAGCTCTCGGTGATCTCCTCGCCGAGCTCAGCGACCCGCTGCTGAAGCGCTCCCTCGTCGATGACCTCGATGAACGGCTCGATCATCGGTCGCCTCCGGCCACGCTTGGCAAGGCTGCCTTCAACCACTCGCTGATCAACGACGCCTTCGGAAGGTCCGTCAATGCAGACATTCGCCAACGTCCATCATCGATTCTCTGCATGGCTTGAAGCCGTCGCTCTTCGGATTCGGTCAGATCGAGGTTCGCGTTGACGGTCGCACCGCCGCCCTGCTCCGAGAAGAAGGGGCGCAACCATCGGTCATGCAGCCCATAGGTGCCGTATGCCCAGTCGATGAGTTCCCGCGTATCACTGAAGTGGTCGTCGGAACCCATGACTACGGTCACGATTCTTCGCGGACCCCGTTCGGACACGCCGAGCAAGACCTTGTTCGCGAACGGCGTATCACCGGTCTTCAGCCCAACGACTCCTGGATACGTCCCGAGAAGCCGATTGGTGCTGTTGACGTGGCGCGTCTTGCCCGTTGGGTCTTCCGGCATCTTGATCGTCTTGATCCTGGCGATCTGCTGAATATCCGGGTAGTCGAGCGAGGCAACCGTCATCGTGACCAGATCATTGGCGGTCGAGAAGTGGTCGGCATGATCGAGACCGTTCGGATTCACGAAGTGCGTGTCGCTCATGCTCAGTTCCGAGGCACGCGCGTTCATCTTCCCGACGAAGGTATCGATGTCTCCATCGCCGACGTGCCACGCCAGGGTCAGAGCTGCATCGTTCCCGGACCGGACGAGCATGGCAACCAGGAGGTCGTAGACCGTCCACTGCTCCCCCGCTACGAGACCGGCACTCGATCCCCGGCTCGCTGTTGCCTCCGACGGAATCGTCACGATCTCGTCGAGTTCGGCCTCATCGAGGACGATCATGGCGGTCATCACCTTGGTGACCGATGCCATCGGACGACGTTCGTCGGCGTTCCACGTCGTAAGCATCACATCGGCCGTCTCGTCGTACACGGCCCACTCGTACGCGGTCACGGTTGGAGGGAGTGGTGGCGCGATCGGTTCAATCGGCATCGTGGCGGACGATCCGAGCGGTGCGAGGAGCGCGAGAACGAGCGTGGCGGTGGCAGTGGAGATCATCGTTCGAGGAGGCTTCGAAGCCTACCCCGCGCGATGCTTTCTTGAAGCACTGCTGCCGCCTGGGCGCAGTCCGCCAGCGTTTCCGCGGCTCGGTGACGATTCTCAGGATTGCGGTGGCGCAGCAGCGGCGCAACGAGTTGGCCCAGAAGGTCGGTCTGGCGGTCGGCAGCGAGGCGAATGGGCCGCAGGTGCCGCACCTCCAGACCGTGACTCAGCAAGCGATGTGTTGCCCGTGCGATCGAAAGATCATGATCCCGGAACACTTCGCTTCCATCCGGGAGTTTCATCGGCTCCAGGATCCCGGCATCGATCAGACTGGTGAGCTGGTGGGCGGACAGCCCGGAAGATCGCATCAATTCGGCCGGTGTCAGCGAGACTCCCGACGTTGCGAAGTAGGCTTCCGGCGGCGGCCCGGCTTCAGGCGAGACGGGCGACTCGTCCCCATGCTCCCAGGCTGCGAGCTTCGACTTGATCACCTTAAGCGGCAGATAGTGGTCCCGCTGCTCCTTCAACACGTACTCGATGCGACGTACATCCTCTTCGGTGAAGATCCGATAGCCGGATGCGGATCGGCTCGGTTCGACCAGTCCCTGGCTCTCGAGGAACCGCAGCTTTGACACAGTGACGTCCGGGTACTCCGGCTTGAGTAGGTTGATGACCTCGCCGATGCTCCGAGTCCGAGCGGCCCGTAGCGGCACCGTCGCCATCAGATGCTCCCGCGAGCGACGATGAGGTGGAACTTCCCGATGATCACTTCGTCCCCTGCGGAGAGGGCGTACGCGTCGATCCACGTGCCGTTCACATAGGTCCCGTTCGTGGAACCGAGGTCCTGGACCCGCAGCGCGTCCCCGTCGACGTTGAAAAGGGCGTGGTGGCGGGACACCGTTATGTCGCCGAGGAAGATGTCGCAGTCCGCACCTCGCCCTGCGATCGTGTCACCATCGGCGAGAACGTACGTCAACCCGGCCTGGGGACCCGTCTCAACGATGAGCGCCCATCCGAAGGCGCCGGCGACGGTACTCCCCGACGCCCCGATGGCAGAGGCATCCCGCGCTGGGGTGAAGGTGATGGTCGGATCTCGTTCGACGTCCGGTATCTGCTGCTCTTCTTGGCGTGCCATGCACACCATGCTACATCAACCCTCGACCATTCCTTGAAGGTTTCGGCTTCGCAGTACTCCGTAGTCCGTATTCCGCGATCCGTACCGGACCCCTTGGCCCGCTCTTGGTTCTCAGCTCTTGGCTCTGGCTGTCCGCTGTCCGCAGTCCGCTTCTGCCTGTTGCCTGTCCCCTGCCCCCTACTCACTCCTCCGTGAACGCCGTATATGCAACAGCATCCATCAGGTCGTCGAGGCTCGAACCTTCTGCCGGCGTGATCGTCACGATCCAACCGGCACCGAAGGGATCGGAGTTGATGAGTTCGGGTGCGTCCATCAACAACTCGTTGACGGTCGCCACAACGCCTGAGATCGGGGAGTAGACGTCGTTGACCGACTTCGTGGACTCAACCTCTGCGATGCCCTCCCCCGCTTCCACGATTCGATCCACGTCGGGCAGGTCCACGTACACGACGTCATGGAGCGCCTTCTGTGCGTAATCGCTGATACCAAGGGTCACGGCGCCGTCGCTCTCCACACGGACCCACTCATGATTGTCTGTGTATCGAAGGTCTTGCGGGATCTGCACGTGTCGTCTCCTGTCCTCGCGGGTTCAACCACTCTACCGCTCTGAGCCGGGCCTCTCGCCCGCGGCTATCGCTGCTCGCATGTCTCCGAGATAGCTGAACCCGACGATGTAGTAGGTCACGAGACCGGGTACTCCGACGGCGAGAGCAGCCCACCACAACCATCTCGTGTCGAGACCGTGCGCCACGTAGAACATCGTGATCGAGAAGTAGAGCAGGAGCGTTGCGAGCTTGCCTAGCCAGCGCACGTCGAGCCGCCGGACGCCTTTCGTCCATCCGTAGGCGGCTCCGATCGCGATGACGATCTCCCTGATGATGATGGCCCATGCGAATACCCATGGGAGAACACCTGTGGTCAGTCCCAGGATCACGGCGACCGCCACAGCGAGCCGATCGGCGATCGGGTCGAGCATCTTCCCGACCTCTGTGACCTGATCGAGCCGTCGGGCCAGGTAGCCGTCGATCCAGTCGGTGGCCCCGATGACCCCGAGCAACGCTCCTGCCCAGGCGGTCTCACCGGTCAGAACGAGCCAGATGAAGACCGGGATGAGAAGCAATCGGAGGACCGACACCGCGTTCGGGATGTTCACTGCTCCCTGCACGTTCTACGACACCTGAACGACCCGGAAACGCACTCGCGCGATCTCCTGATCCTCGAACGAGACCACGAAGGCGTAGCCCTTGGCTTCGGCGAACTGGACGTTGTGGAAGGGGCTGACGATCGGCACGATGCTCGTCGCTCCCGGCGGGAGGTTCGGTGGCGCTCCCACCCTCAGTTTCCCTCTAGCCTCCACGTCGAGTCCGTGACCGTCCTCGTCGACAAGGGTGATCACGATCTCGAGCTCGCGGTGTCGCTCCTCCGGTTCGATCTCGGCAACCATCGCCAGTGTCAGATTCCGGTGCACCACCGGCAGCGATCGCGCGCTGATCGTGTCGAAACCCCCACCGAGGACGAACAGTTTCCCTCCCTGGACCTGTGCCGCGTCGGCAAGCATCGCCGTGGTCAATCTCACGTCTGTTCCTTCATCTCGAGAGCGTTCGTTCGGCCGTTCGGATCACGCAGACAGATCGACCCCCTACAGAGGTGATTCGAGTCGCGGAGTGCCGTGATCATGTTCGCACGATACCGGCTTGCCGGACGTCAACGGACACCACGCTGTCCCCTGTCCGACGTGATCACCATGAAGATGCGTCGCATCCACGAGGAGCGGGATGTGCCCGCTAATGAGGAATCACTAGAAGCGGACCCGCCAGAACTGCCGATCGTCTCCGACTCCGCGTATCAGGACGAGGTCGACGTCGTTCTTGCCGTCTACGAAAGCGTCCGGCCGGATCATCGCCCCGAACTCCGTCTTCCCGTCCTCCGTCTCATCGGAGCGTGTAACGGCAGCGATACGACCGTTCACGACCACGGCGAGGACAAGGTCGTCATGGTCATCGCCGTCCTTGTTGATCGTGCCGCTGATCCACGCAGGCACCGACGGTCCATCCACGTCAACAGCACCGAACGCGGAGAGATCCCGGACCCTCGCCGTGATGCCGGCGCCGGACTGCACCTCGAACTCCTCGATCCGACGGCCGAGGAGATCGGCGTGTCCGGGTGGAGCGAGCCCGAACGGTCCACCGGTCCCGAAATGATCGATCTTGCGAGCGGCAACCGCCCGAGCCTCGGAGCCGTCTGCACCGATAACGATCGTTCCTTCGGTGCCTTCGATCCGGCTTTCGGTTCGCTCCGGCCGGTCATCCCCGAACAGCGAGATGCCGTCGGTCGTCCACGGCAGTTCGATCCCGAGCACGTCCGCCAGCGTGGGAAGAACGTCAACGGTCTCTGCCCGATAATCGTCGATCTCTCCCTGCCCGTGATAGGGACGCTTGATGAAGAGGGGAATGGCGGCGACGTCCCCGACGGTCTCCTCGGTGACGACGCGCCGGTGCCGGGTGTCCGGTCGTACAGTGATCCCATGGTCGGCTAGGACGACGATCATCGTCTCGTCGTACAGTCCGGCCTCCTCCAGTTCTGCGATCAGATCTTCGATGACGCCGTCGACGTACCCGACCTGAGCGAGGTGCATCTGGTAAGCCTGATCGACGAGCCACACGTCATCACCCCAGCCGGGACTCACGCTCCCTGGTGCAGCTCCCGGAGCCGAGTATGTCTGCCCCGATGGAAGATACTCCCACGGTACGTGCGGAACGAGAGCATGAAGGAAGAAGAGCCTCGGCTCCTCTCCGGATGTTCCGACGCTCTGTGTGAACTGGGCGATCGGTTGGCGGCGGTCCGCCGAGTACGTCAACTCCTGGAAACGAGCGGTGATGTCATAGTCATTTCCGGCATCTCCACCGGAGAAGTTGGACCACGTCGTGTCGACCGGCGGCAGGTCGTCGGCCATGTCGTTTGGCAGGAACAGGTGTCCGGAGATGATCCTCAGATCGTTCACGAGGGCACGCCATCTCTCCCCCATCGGACGCACCGGGCGGCTGGCGTTCTCGCATGCGTACTCAGGGCAGAGGTCGGTCACGGCTTCCTGTACCTGGAGGTCGTATGTGTCGGCCAGGAGTGTGAACAGCGTGAACGGATGATCTCCTGCGGTCGGTAGTTTGTTGGGAGGCGGGTTCTTCCCGGAGAGAATGGCCGGAAGCGAGTTCTCCGTCTGTTGCTGTACGGTGACCGCGTTCCTGAACCACGTTCCGTCCTCTGCGAGTCGCGCGAAGCCGGGATAGACATCCTCCTGGATGTTCCCGTCGCCGTCCATCAGAGACGCGATCGGGAACTCGTCGAAGATCACCATGACGATCGGGGCGGGATCCTCGATGGTGATGTGGGATGGCTGCGCGATCTCGTTGGATGCGAACACGAGTTGCGAGACTGAGGAACCGAAGAGGAACAGACCGAGGACGACGATCGGCGCGATCGCCGAGAAGCGGCCCACCGACCGAAGCGATTCGTAGCGGTAGAAGGCGAACGCAGTGGCCAGGCCGGCGGCCCCGGCGAGTACCAGTTCGACCCAGGCCGGGAGACCGGCGAGCGGCGTGTGCGAGATGATCTGGAGAACGAGCATTCCCCCAAAGATCGCCAAGACGATCCAGTGCAGCACTGTCCCCGTCGGATGATGGAGTTTCCGAACCCCGACGACCCCCAATCCGATGAGGAGCGGCATCACGATCGTCAGGAGGAGGCCCAGGAGAACGATGTCGATCGGCGGGGCCGCTCGCGCTAGGAAGAACTCCGCGTTTCGGCCGAGCAGATCGAGGAGCGGTTGTGCCACCGCGAGCACGAAGAGAACGACACATGACACGACTACGTCGAGCGGCCCGATCCCCTCCGCTCTCGTTCGGGAGGTCGTTCCGGTCATCGTCAGGCGATCGGTCGGAGAGCGAACATGATTCGGGTGCCGCCCGGCAGTTCCTCTTCGCTCTCAATCACGAAGTGTTCCTTGAGATATGAGCGCAGATCCGTCTGGTTGTAGTCCCGGTGGATCTCGTGAGGCTTTCTGTTCACCGTGAGTCCACGGACCATCGGATCGTCGGGTGAGACGAATTCGAAGATCACCCTTGCATCCAGGTCCGCCAGCCAGTCGACGAATGCCTTGAGCGGAACGTTCCGTCCGATGACAAGGTGATGGACCACCGCCAGGCAGAGGACGAGATCCGGCGACGACCGATCGACCACCGGTGGCCGTTCGAGTCCGCGCCACCCGATGCCGGGCGACGGATCGGCCAGATCCTGGACCATCGGAAGAACGTTGTCGGGGCCACTCGCGGACAGCGACCGGTAGAACTCATCGAGGATCACCTCGTCGGCGTCCAGGGCAAGCACATAGCCCGCGGTCCCGGCAGCCAGTCTCGAGAAGTATCCGTCGTTCGCTCCGACGTCCCAGACAATGGTCGGGGCGTCGGCAGCCAGAGAGCGCGTGATGAATGCCGCCTTGGCGCCCCGGTGCACTCGCACGTGGTCGCACTCTGTTGCGTATTCGTTCCAACGCGACGAGCCGGGATTCCATTCGAGTCCGCTCACGATCCGACGGAGACCGTTGACGTTGGACTCGATCATCTCCTTGGTGAACCCGGCGTCCTTGAGTTCGGAGCGGACGTTTCGGCCCCCACCGTGGTCTCGGCGCTCGGCCCGCGCCGGGAGCACCACGTGGAGCAGTCCGCTCCTACGGAGCAGGTCGCGTGAGGACATGACCCGGCGAAGCTGCTCTGCTGTGAGACCATCGGGCTGGCCGCGCAGCCAGGGCTGGAACGGGATGCCAACGTGCGCGGTCAGCATCAAGGGGTAGAGGTACTGGCCGAGGAACTGGCGGTATCCGACCCATATGTCGCCCTCTTCGAGCGCTTCGAACGAGCCGATATCGATGAAGACGGGTTTCCGACCGAGCCACTGAACGTTGAACGGTGTCGAGTCCTTGAGGATCATGTCTTCAGCGAGCGCCGCCGAAAGAAGATCGAGTTGGAGCATGGCAGCGTCTCGCAGCATCGAGAAGGTCCATTCGTACGGGTACGAGACGATGGGGATCGGGTCGTGTCGCAGTACCCCGGCCCACTCGACTCCGTCGATCGGCTTCACGTCGACCGCCGGCGTCGTCCCAATGATTCGACCGTCTGCAACGCCTTCGGCGAAGAACCGTGTGCCTGCGAGTTTCCGCCAGTTCTCCATGGACCGCTGGTCGAGCGCTCGGTAGATCTCGCCGTTCTGATGGAATACCCGACTTCCGGGGTCCCGGAACGAACCGGGGTTCACATGGCGAGCACTATCGATCCCGGCCCTTTCCGATTGATGTGCCGCGGCGTCGGGGATTGCGTCGTCCATCATGATCGAACCGAACGTCAGTCCGACGACGGATTGGGTGCCGCGTTCTCGTCGGCCTTACTCGGATCAGTGTCCTGCCCCGCCTCGGCCGCCTTGTTCTTCCTGGCCAGCCGACTGCGCTTGGTCTTGAACAACACTGCGACGCCCGCAGTGCCTCCCAGGAGGGCCTGCACGATAAGGGTGCCGGTTCCGGGATCGAGATATGCAAAGTGAGTCATGGGAAAGTCCTGTACCGTCCACCCGGGACCGTGCTCGGGCCGACGCGTCGCACGCCGACCGGAGGAAGTCTAACCCTGGATCCTGTCTCGACGGATCGAATCCCCTGAAATCGTGGCTGATGGTGCTCATCGATTCACCGCCCGAGGCCCTCAACGGGTACCGTGGCCGCCATGAACGCACCCTCGCATGTACTCGCCATCGACCTTGGAACGTCCGGGCCGAAGGTCGCGCTCGTATCGAACCGGGGGGAAGTCCTGGCCAAGGCTTCCGAGTCCGTTGAACTCATCCTGCACGAGGGTGGTGGTGCAGAGCAGGATCCTCACGCCTGGTGGAGGGCGATCACCACCGCAGTGCGGCGAACGGCCGCGGCCTCCCCATCGACCAGGATCGCAGCGGTCTCGGTCACGACGCAATGGTCGGGCACGGTGACCATCGATGAGGGGGGAGAGCCGATCGGCAACGCGATCATCTGGATGGACTCCCGGGGGGCCCGCTATCTCAAGGATCTCACAGCCCCGGGGCGGTTCAACATCCAGGGATTCGATCCGCGAAGGGCACGCCGGTGGGTGGCATCCACAGGGGGTGCTCCTTCGGGAGCCGGGAAAGACCCGATCGCCCACATCCTCTACCTGAGAAACGAACGGCCCGATGTCTATGACGCGGCAGCGAAGTTCCTGGAACCGAAGGACTACATCAACCTTCGGCTCACCGGTAGGACCGTCGCGTCCTATGACTCGATCGCCCTGCACTGGCTGACCGACAACCGTGATCCTGACTCCGTCGACTACGACGATGTTCTCCTCGACTATGCCGGACTGACGCGGGATCAACTCCCGACCCTGTGCCACGCGACCGAGGTGATCGGCGGACTGACCGCCTCCGCCGCCGAGGAACTGGGGATCCCCAAAGGAACTCCCGTCGTCGCCGGCACACCCGACGTTCACTCCGCTGGTATCGGCGCCGGTACCGTGCGGGATTACGCCGCACACCTCTACATCGGCACGTCGTCCTGGCTCAGCTGTCACGTGCCGTACAAGAAGACCGATCTGCTGCACTCGATCGCATCCCTGCCGGCCGCCGTTCCCGGGCGGTGGCTGGTGGCCAACGAGCAGGAAACCGCGGGGAAGGCGGTCGACTGGCTGGCTTCCATCCTGTACCCCGGACGTGACGTCGATGCATCGGTGTACGAGGAACTGAACGCGGCCGCGGCCTCCGTCTCTCCGGGGTCCGGTGGAGTGGTCTTCACACCGTGGCTCTACGGTGAGCGCACCCCCGTAGAGGACGCCAACCTGCGGGCCGGCTTCTTCAACCAATCCCTCGACACGGGCCGGGAGGAGATGATCAGATCGGTGTTCGAAGGCGTGGCCTACAACACCCGCTGGCTCCTCGAGACCGTCGAACGATTCACGAGGCGGCGTCTCGACCCCATTGCCATGGTCGGCGGTGGCGCCCGATCTGCACTCTGGGCCCAGATCCACGCGGATGTACTCGACCGGACGATCGTCCGCCGCGACGAACCGATCTGGGTGAACGTCCGCGGCGCCGGGATGCTGGGACATGCCGCCCTCGGACACATCGGATGGGACGAGATCGACGCGATGGCACCCACGGCAGCCACCCATGAACCCAACCCGGCCAACCGGGTCGTCTACGACAACCTGTACGACACGTTCCGTCGTATCCACAAAGCCAACCGCGGCATCTATCGCCGCCTGAACGGTTGAGGTCCCATGAGCACTATCGACCGCGCGAAGAACCTTCTCGACAGGCTTCCACCTCGGGTCGCCTCGGCGCTCATCGGTGGAGCGGCGAAGATCCCCAAGATGCGGAGCGTCCTCGAAGCCGAGTACGAGACGATGCTGGATGCCGCCCCGGTCGTGCGGCCGGACGCCGACGTGCCTGTCTACTCGCGCCTCCCGGAGACGGGTCGGGATCGCGACGAGATCATCGCGTTCGTTGCAGCACTCGCCGAGTCGGAGCAGGGCGAGTGGAGTGACGGTTATGCCTCGGGGGCCGTCTACCACGGAAACGCCCAGCACATCGAGTTCCTCAACGAGGTCTACGCCTTGCAGTCACAGTCCAATCCCCTCCACCTCGACGTCTGGCCATCGGGCATGAAGTTCGAAGCCGAAGTCGTTGCCATGACCGCAGGGATGCTCGGATCGTCAGCAGCGGCAGAGCGAGGCGACGAGATCGTGGGGACCGTCACGTCGGGAGGCACGGAGTCGATCATCATGGCGATGAAGGCGTACCGGGATCGTGCCGGCATCGCCAAACCCGAGATGGTCATCCCCGACTCGGCTCACGTGGCATTCGACAAGGCGGCGGCCTACTTCGGCTACAAACAGATCCGGGTCCCCGTCGGAGCCGACTACCGGGCCGACGTCGATGCGATGGCTTCTGCCGTGACGAAACGAACGATCGTCGTTGCCGGGTCTACGCCCGGCTTCCCCCACGGCGTCATCGATCCCATTCCGGAACTCTCCGACATGGCCCGCGAACGGGGAGTGGGCTTCCACACCGATGCGTGCCTCGGTGGCTTCGTACTCCCCTGGGCCGAACGTCTTGGATATCGCGTTCCCCTCTTCGACTTCCGGCTTCCCGGTGTGACGTCGATGTCGGCCGACACCCACAAGTACGGGTACTCCGCGAAAGGAACGTCGGTTGTTCTGTACCGCGGCAGAGACCTCCGCAGGTATCAGTTCCACGTGGCCACCGAGTGGCCGGGCGGCCTCTACTACTCCCCCACCCTCGCGGGCAGTCGTCCGGGAGCCCTCCTGGCAACCGCATGGGCCGCGCTCGTGGCCACGGGAGAAGACGGCTATCTCCGAGCGACGGAGTCGATCTTGGAGACAGGCACCCGGATCCGGGAGGGCATCGCTGAGATCGAAGGCCTGCATGTCCTCGGTGATCCCTTGTGGGTGATCGCGTTCGGCGCCGAGGACATCGACATCTACGAGGTCATGGCTCGAATGGCCGAGCGAGGATGGAGTCTCAACGGCCTGCACCACCCACCGGCCGTTCACATCGCCGTCACTCTCCGCCATACCCAACCGGGTGTTGCTGAACGCTTCCTCGATGACCTCTCAGCGTCCGTTGATGGAGCACGGGCCGCCGGAGGTGGAGCGACCACGGGCGCTGCACCCATGTACGGCATGGCAGCCACGTTCCCCTCACGTGGCGCCGTCAACGAGTTGATGACGCGCTACATCGACAGGATCTACGAGGTCGAAGACGAAGACCCGGCCGGCTGAGGTACGTGCGCTAACGCCTTGAGGTGTCTGGCGTAGAAAACGGCACGGATCCGTCGCTTTTCTACGCCAGACACCTCCATGTCGCGTTTGTGTGGCACTATGGAACCGTCATCAAGGACCATTCGAGAGGAGACACCCATGGCGAACAAGGACAAGGGTGGGCGGAGCAGCAAGAAGGCCGCCTCGCGAAGCTTGAAGGAGAAGCGTCAGGCCAAGAAGGCCAAGAGGGCAGGCGATGAGCGAAAACCTCTCTAGGAGTTGACTTCCGCAAGACCTCTTTCCAACGAATCCCTCCCTTCGATCGGCGCCGGCGCTCCCGGCGATAGGATGCCGGTGGCCGGATCCTCCATCTCGGGACAGGTATGACCGTCGTTGAAACCTTTGAGAGCCTCCGCACCCGCCCCATCGAGGATTTCGACGACATAGGACTCGCTCTCGACGAACTGGAAGACCGGCCTCTGCCCCCGGTACCGGACGACGTCCCATTTCTCGCCACCGTCGCCCGAGGCGTTGCATTCGTGACCTTCGCGTACGACATCGACGGTGTCGCCATGGAGATCGCGAAGTACGGGATGGCACTTGTGGCGTTGCTCCGTGAGGGGGGGTACGAGCCCAGAGTGCACTGCGTTGGCGGCAATTTCGCGGAGAAGGCCGATGTGGTGCTCCCGGCGGATTGTCCGCGCATCCTGCTCCACACCGCTGACGGATGGGACAAGTGGGAAGGCGGGAAGTGGTTCGCGCGGCTGTTCTTCAAGGACATGCCGGAGGGCAGCGCCGCATCGCGCAAGATGGCGACGAAGATGTGGTCCGAGGCGGTGCGCATGGCGGAGGAGCTGGCAACGCTCGTGGCGAACGACGAGATCGGTCTCCTGATCCCGGTCAACGTCAACTCGAACCCAGGCAACTTCGCACTGGCCCTCGCGATGGTGCTGGTGTCGGAGGTGACCGGATGCCCCGTGTTGAACAACAATCACGACTTCTACTGGGAGGGTGGTCGCCCGACCGAGGAGCGGCCCTCGGGCGAACCGGCCGGACCTCGCGACCACTTCTTCCGCAATCACGAGAACACGGCCTTCTTCGACGTCTTCCGGCGCATCCTGCCGTGGAACGGCCGGCGCTGGATGCAGGTCAACATCAATCCCGTTCAATCGGTACGACTCGTGGAGCAGGACGGATTCCCCGCCGATCGCGTCTTCCTCATCGGCACGGGCATCGACGAGGGATTCTCCCAACCCTGCTCCCCCGGGACGAAACGCGAGTACCGACGGCGAATGGCACACATCCTCTCCGACGGAGAGCCGACGGTCGCCGCAACGCCGATGGCGCAGTTCTTGCAGCACACGGCGGAGTGGATGAGCGATCAGCGCCCGATCGTGTGCGGGCTACGAGAGGGCACTACGCTCGACTTCGCCTCGCCGAAGACACTGGTTCTGCTGCAACCCACCCGCGTCGTGCCGCGCAAGCGTATTCCAAGGGACTGGGCCCTGCTCGACGCATTGTTCCACTACCCCTCGTTCCGGAACGCGTTCGAACAGGACGAGGACATGGCACTCATCTTGCTCGTCACCGGTCCGGTGCCGATCGAACACAGGATCGACCTCGAGGACGTGCTGACCGCCTTCGGTGATGTCCTGAAATCCGTGCCCGAGTCGATCGGTGAGAGAGTCTTCCAGGCGTTCTCCGTGGGGAACCAGAACCATTCCTCCCTGTCCGAAGGCCTGGAGATCTTCGACATCTACCACACCGCCGACATGGTTCTGTTCCCGAGCGAAACCGAGGGGCGGGGTCTTCCCATACCGGAATCCGCGGCGGCCGGCATCCCGATCGTGTGCTCTCGATACGATCCCGTCCTCGTCTTCGACGATGTAGTAGGCGCGAACCGACCCGAATCCGAACGGTTGAAGTACCTCGAGTTCCCCGAAACCGGGTTCGACAACGAACTCCTCGAACAGATCACTGCCATGCTGCTCGATCCCACCTCCTTCGCCGACCGAACTCGCCACAATCGGGACGTCGTACAAGCGCGCTACTCGCTGGCGGATCTGCAGCGTTCCTTCTCTGAATACCTATCACGCCTGGAATCCGTTCACGGGCGGTGAACCGGAGGGACACGGCCATGCACATATGCTTCATCGAGGACACGTACCTGCACGGTGGAACCCAGATCTGGGTCGCTGAGGCCATGCGCGACTTCTTGGCCAAGGGCCACGACGTGACGCTCTTGACCGCCGCCGACGGCTTCAACGCCCGGGACGGCCTCTTGACCGATGCACGGGTCGTGACGTACGACTTCAGCGACGTGGTCACTGAAGATGACCAGCACCGCGACATCTGGAAGGATGCGCTGGCCGGCACCGACGTGGCGGTGTGCACCGTCCACCCTCCGCGAGACGGCTTCCATTGTTCGGTTTTCGCCGCCCGCTGCATCGAAGAGGCGGGACTGGACACGGTTCTGGAGCCGAAGACCGGCACGATCGTCCCCGAGTACGAACGCGAGTTCTACCTGCCACCGCGGGACATCCGGAGCCATGTGATCTCCATCACGGACTTCACGCGTCGGTATCTGATCGAGAACCTCGGAATCCCCGAGCACGGGGTTTCCCTGGTCTACCAGGGGACGGAGGTCTCGCGCTTCACGCCCGACGAGGACCGTCGGCGGGAAGCCCGGACGCGATACCCGCTGCCCTCCGACGCAGCGCCGATCCTCGGAAGCGTGGGTTCGTTCGAACACCGCAAGGGCCAGGTCGTGTTGCTCGAGGCCGTCGTCGAGATGCGACGGACGCTTCCCAATGTGCACCTGATGCTGGTGGGAGACGGGCCCGACGAGGACTTGCTGAAGGCCAAGGTCGAGGAGTTGGGACTCGAAGCGAACGTCACGTTCTTCCCGTTCACGAAGGAACCAGTCCACGTCTTCGAGGTCATCGACATCCTCGTTCTCTCCAGCCTCTACAAGGAGGGGTTGCCCAACGTGATCCTCGAGGCGATGTCGATGGGCCTTCCCGTCGTCGCGTCGCGCATGGCGGGTGTTCCCGAGGTGGTGATTGACGGCCGCACCGGTTGGATGACCGACCCCGGCGACGCCCACGGCCTGGCCCGCGCCGTAGAACGGCTCTGGGAAGACCCGGTGGCCTGCCGGGAGATGGGGTATGAGGGTCGCCGGCTCATGGAAGAGAAGTTCGACAAGGTGCACCAGTTCGATGCCTTCCTCGAACACTTCGCGACTCAGATCGGTCAGTCGTGAGGATCAAAGGCTCCGCGGTCTTGCCCCCATCTCAGCGACTGGTTCTCGCTCGTTGACCACGCCGACCGATACCGGGACCGACGACGACGCGATCCTCCGAGATGTTGCTGCTCGCGTGCCGGAGCTTGCTCAAGCCACACACCTGAGCGTCACGCACCTGGTCGGTGGCCTCACCAACAGGAACTACCTCGTCGGCACCGACGACGTCCAGTTCGTGATTCGGATTGCCGGCGAGAACGGACCGCTCCTCGGTGTCGATCGTGCGCGGGAGAAGGACGTGATCGATATCGTCGAAGCGGCGGGCATCACACCGCAGCTTGCAGCTTTCGTCCTACCCGATGGCCACGCTGCGACCCGCTTCCTCGCAGGAGCCCATGCGCTCAGCATCGACGAGTTCACCTCCCCGGCAATGGTCCCGCGCCTCGCTGCGAAGCTGCGCGAGGTGCACAACCTCGGACCTGTGCAAGGCGTGTTCGATCCACACGCCGACATCACCCGCTGGATGGACCTGCTGAGGTCGAAGGGCACACCCTTGCCGTCCCGTCTCGACCCGCTCCTCGAACTCGTTGCCGCATCGCATGCCGTTCGACCCCGACCAGCGGAACACGAGATGGTGCTCTGCCACAACGATCCCTATCACCTGAACTTCCTCGACGATGGGACCCTCTGGCTCATCGACTGGGAGTACGCGGGGATGAACGATCCGATGTACGACCTCGCGGGCATCGCATACACGCTCGACGACAAGGGCCGTGATCTGCTGCTCGAGGCCTACTTCGGCTCGGTTGCACCACAGACTCGCCGTGATCTCGAAGCACTCATGCCGGTGTATCTGTGCTGGAACGTGGTCTGGTCCCTCATCCAGATCGATGGCGGCCTCAGAGGTTTCGACTACTTCAGCTACTCCGAAGAGCTCCTCGACTGGATGCCGGCGCTTCGGACCTGAACCTGTAGTCGAAGCAGTCGGCCGCCCCGGTTGTGGCATTCCGATCTCGGTACCTCGCTCTTCCGTCCAACCGGAAGACGCCAAGCTCAGTCAGCTTGTCTGATTAGGGTGACCTTTCAAGACGTTCCCCACCATGGACCGGCGTCCATTACCGAAGGAGATACCTATGGCGCAACAACCCGGAGGTTGGTACACCGACCCGACCAGGCAATACATGTACCGCTACTGGAACGGGACCCAGTGGACCAACCAGGTGAGCAGCAGCGGGATCACCAGCACCGACCCGAACGCCATGGACCCGTCGGCTGCCATCACGCCCCCGGCTCCGGGTTCCGAGGTAGCGACTCCACCCCAGGCTGCACCGGCGCCGACGGTTCAGGTCTCGCAGAAGAGTGGAACGGGAATCGGCGTCATCATCGGTGTCCTCGTGGCCGTTGTGGCGGTCATCGTGTTGATCCTCGTGCTGATGAACAGCTCGGGGGGCGACTCACCGACGTCGACCACCGGCGCTCCGGCAACGACAGTAGCCCCGGCAACGACCGTCGCTCCGTAGCGAGCAACCCATCTGGGAAGGGGTTGAAGCACTCCCCCCGCTTCATGACAGAACCCTGTAACCGTTCCGGTTACAGGGTTCTGCCGCATCGTTTCGCGCCTCTTCTCAGCACTGCTCGGTGTCATGTGGACGCGGTGTGGTCGCGAACCCAAACCTGCCGAACCCAGTGGATAGACAGACCGTCCATGATCGACACAGCGAACGGCTCGCAGAGCGGTGCATAACGACCGCGCCTCCATCACCACCCTGATCATCACGAATCCAACACACCCAACCGGGTATGAGCGGCCGGGAGAACGATCTAACCCTTGACCGGGAGTAAGCGCTGGACTGAGATTGGGGTGTAGATATTCGTCGGGATTACCGGAAGGGAGGCTGGAGTGTTCGAGTTCAGCAAGCCGGACCTGACCCCTGAGACCAGACAGGACTTGCCGGGGAGCTTCGTCGGATTGTCGGCAGGCGTCACGCACTACGAGTTGAGCGGGGACGCAGACGGCCGGCGTGTCGTTCTGATCCATGGCAATGCCGCACCCTACGTGCAATGGGACAACACGATTGGGGATCTGCGCGATGCCGGGTGCCGGGTGCTCAGGTATGACGTGATCGGGCACGGCTTCACGGATAGGCCGCGATTGCGCACCTACGACGCACAGCTGTACAACACGCAACTCGCCGAGTTGATTGACCGTCTCGACATTCCCTATCCGGTCTCTGTAGTGGGAACGTCCCAGGGTGGGAGCATCGGCGCCTGCTTTGCAGCGGCGTATCCGGGGAGGGTCGAGAGGCTCGCCCTGCTCGCGCCGTTCTTCGACACCCACGGAGGAGGCATAGGCGCTGTGCTTCTCAAGACCCCCATCGTCGGGGAACTCCTTCTAGGACTGGCGCCCGACAGCAAGATCATCGATCGAACGAACTATTTCGTTCAGTCCGCCGACAAGAGAACGGCTCTTGAACACGAGATCGCAAAACAACTCCGTTTTCGGGGGAAACGGAGAGCAATGCTGGCCAACGCGAGAGGGGACGCACTGGTCGACGCAACATCCTGGTACGAAGGCGTCAAGGCTCAGGGCATTCCCACGCTGCTCACATGGGGAACCCAAGACAAGCTGCTACCCGAAGACTCCATGAGCAGATTGCGCGATCTGCTCCCCGACATCGAATACCACGAACTCGAAGGGGCTGCACATCTAGCGCACTATGAGTTCCCGGACCGCATCAACCCGATCCTGACTCGATTCTTGAGATAGACCGCCCGTATGAGGCACGTTTGCGCTGCCTCAGCTGCTGGCTCCCGCAACGAGGGTAGCGACGATGTGGGTGGCGTGTCGGTCGAGGGAGCGGCGTGCACGGTCGTAGCGCGTCGTCGTTCTCGGGTCTGCATGCGATGCCGCCTCATGCACATCTCGCAGTGGGACTCCTGCATCGAGGGCCGCGGTGATGAACCAATGGCGCAGCGAATGCGGATTGATGCGCTTGTCGACCTGCACGCCGCCAACTCAACCACCCAATCAGACAGCGCGGATGCGCCGGCATGGGCGGATCTCGGTCCTGAATTCCCTGTGCGTGCTGGCTGTCCGGTGGGTAGCCTTGGCATGGGATGGCAAGGAGAATCGGGGTGCGCGATGCGCAGACTCGCCAAGATACTCGCCGTGGTGCTCGGTGTAGTCATAGTGGAACAGCTGGTCGAGACCGTACTGATGATGTGGGCGTTTCACTCCCGCAGCCCGCTGGCGATGGGGTTGCTCAAGCGCTACCACAAGTACGTGACCAATCCGGTGATGGTCCGGTTCATCTCGGGCCGGTCAGCGCACGCCGCGTTGCTCCATCACGTCGGTAGGCGGTCGGGGAAAGCTTACGAGACGCCCCTGACGGCTCACCGGACGGAAGACACCATCATCGTGGGGCTGCCCTACGGCACGGGAGTCGACTGGTTGCGCAACCTGCAAGCTGCCGGTCAGGGTGTTGTGGAACTCGATGGCCAGAGTGTCACTGTCGATGAACTGGAGGTGGTTCCAGTCGACCGCGTCATGGCGCTCCTTCCCCCTTTCATGGTTCGAATCTTCCATCTGCACGACACCGAACACGCCCTCCGCCTACACGTCGCGGGACCCGGCGAGCGACTGTCCGCCTGAAGCCCGCTGTCTGCCTCGCTAGCGGCTTTCGCCGCGCTGCGGCAACGCGTCGACCGGCTAGGTCAGGGATTCTGCGAATCTTCGGAAGGCTCCTGAGGCCTGGGTGTGGATCGGTTTGGAATGGCAGAAGGCTGCGATCTCGAACTCGAATTCGGCGAGGTGGCGCAGACTGCCGTCGATTTCTGGTGTGGACCGGTTGTACCCGCGTTTCACCCTGCCATCTTTGGTAGCCCAGGCGGCGTCCCCCACAAGCAGGAGCCCGCCGTCTCGATCCAGAAGGTAGGAGGTATGTCCGGGAGTGTGTCCGGGCGTGTCGATGGCACGAAGATCTCCTGGAAGCAGTTCCTTGGCGTCTTCGGTGACGAAGTGGTCCACCTCTACGGGAGGTGCGTCCGGGAAGAAGACCGCCAACCAGAACAACGGCCGGAAATACCAGTGGGTAGGCGGTGTGGGTGGTTTCACGACTCCCTGAATCGCAGGCGTGTCTCCTTCGGATGCATAGACGCTGGCCTTGGATGCCGCCTTGATTGCTGCAGCGCTCCCCGCGTGGTCGCCGTGGGAATGGGTGAGCAGGATCGCTCTGACATCGTCGAGAGTACGGCCGACCTCTTTCAGGTTCTGGGAGATTGCACCTTCTCTGCCACGGACCAGAGTGTCCACCAACGTCACGCCCTCATCACCATCGATGATGTACGAGTTCACTATCCCGGTGCCGAGCTGATACACGCCGTCGACAAGGAGTTCCATCCTCATTGCAGCTCCTCTTCGTTCACCTACCGGTTGCTTCGCTCGATGCTCCGGGTTGTGGTTGACCGCAGGTTCGCTCGACGAACTCGGGAGGCCAGGGAGCGGATGTCACCCCCTGCTTGGAGTACCGGAAGTCGCATCGGTCGCAGCCCCAGGCCAGGGTCTTGGTCCGTCGAAGTCCGGTTCCTATCCCCTCGTACTTCACATAGTCGAGGTCGCAGAGATACGGGCCGAGCTCGTCGGCCTCTTGGGCGTGGAAGAACTTGACGATGCCGCACTCGGTCGTGTCCATCCCGAAGTCGAAGGTTTCCCCGTCGCCGTCGATGCGCTCGAACACCCAGTCTCCCGGATAGCGGCGGGCCTGCGACTTGCGAGCAGCCCTCTCCAATCGCCACCTCCTCAGCCTGGTGAAGTAGTATCTGCCGGCCCCGTGACGAACCACTCGGGGAAACCGCTCCGTCTCCGCTTGTGCCGTCCGGTGAAGCAACTCTCCGGTGTCCTCGAGACTCCCGCCGTGCCGGATGACCACCCGGTACAACGCCAGCGCCCGCGCCGCGAACGAGAGATGGCCGGATTTGCTGTTCCGCCATCCCCCGATGTACGGAACCTCGGGGATCAGACGCCGATACTCGTCCAGCATCTCCCCCCGCATCACCACCACCGTCTCCTCACCGAAACGGTCAACCAGGGCATCACCCCACCGCTCCGAGTACCGGTCGAATCTGCCTACCAGCTTCTCCATCTGCCGACTCGAAGTCGGTGCCTTCGTCTCAGGCCGGTTCTTCTCGACCCTCATGGTGACCTCCTAGGATCGCCCCGCACAGACCACTCCACTCTTCAACCTCAGTCTCACTTTCCATCCCTGTCAAGGGTCACAATGGTTCTCCCGACCCTGGATCGTCGTTCCTGTGGGAATCGAGCACGCTGATGGCCGCCCGGAGCCCTCACCGCCCCACCGCTGTACCGAAGTGGATACGTCTATACCCGGTGATATGCGCAGGGAAGTGGCCCGATGGTCTGCGACGACTCCGGGAGCTGCGGTGACGCCGATTGTCGAAGCCGGCGGGAATCTCGACCTCAGCACGAGCTCCGCGTAGCGGCATGCCTGGAGAGCCATTCGACCTTGTTGGCTCCCCTGGGCCTTCTTGGGCGTTCCGATCCGGATACTGAGAAACCCCGTAACCGCTATGGCTACGGGGTTTCTACTCGTCGGGCTGGCCGGATTTGAACCGGCGACCTCTTGACCCCCAGTCAAGCGCGCTGCCATGCTGCGCCACAGCCCGGACTACGGCATCCTACCGTCGGCTTCGAAGAAGCCTCCGGAGGAGTCTCGCCTACTCTTCGGTTTCGAACTCTTCAACGGCGATCGCAGCCGCATCGGGGATACCGTCACCGTCGAGATCCACTGCAACGGCCTCAGCCACCACGGCCTCGACGTGATCGAGGGATCCGTCACCGTCGAGGTCGATACCGGCCGCTTCGACCACGACCGTCTCCGCAACGTCCGGGAGTCCGTCCCCCGTCGTGTCATAGGCAACCGTCGTTGTCTCGGTGATCTCGATCGAGTCGGGCGTCCCGTCACCGTCGAGGTCCATGACGACCTGCTCGGTCACGACTCGCGTGCCGACGTCCGGTACGCCGTCGCCATCCACGTCAACCACGGTCTCAACGATCGTGGTCGTCTCGACGATGTCGGGAACTCCGTCTCCGTCGACATCGATCTCACGCACCTCGGTGCTGGTTACCGCGACTCCGTCGGCGATCCCGTCGCCGTCGACGTCGATCTCGGAGGCCACTACGTCTGACATGACGATGCCGTCATCGGTCACACCGATCGTGATCTCTTCCACTACGTCTTCGACGGCGATTTCTTCTTCGATCGTCTCGGACGCGTCATCGAATGTGGACTCCATCGGGTTACCTCTGTGGTTGGGAAACCGCAGCGTACCCGTGTGGTGGCGCCCATGTCACCGATGACCCACGTTGCGGGCGCATGATTCGATAGGATTGCCCGATGCACGTTCGTCCACGGCAAGCCACCGCACCTCCGCGGACACTCCCATGACCGAATCCCCCGACTGGTTCACCCTCGTCATGGGGCTGACCGGTGGCCTGGCGATCTTCCTGATCGGCATGGATCGAACGGTCAGCGGGCTGAAGGGCATCGCGGGCAATCGCCTCCGATGGATCTTGTCTCATCTCACCGGGAACCGATGGTTCGGCGCAGCGACCGGCGCCGGGATCACCGCAATCATCCAGTCATCCAGCATCACGACCGTCGTCGTCGTGGGCCTTGTCTCTGCCAAGGCGATGACACTGACTCAATCGGTCGGAGTGATCTTCGGGGCGAACGTCGGCACGACGATCACGGCGCAGATCATCGCATTCAAGGTGACCAAGTACGCTCTCGCCGCGGTCGCTATCGGTTTCGCCATCGAGTTCTTCTCTCGATCGGAACTCGCCGAGCGCATCGGAAGAACCGTCCTGGGTCTCGGGTTGGTCTTCTTCGGCATGGCCGTGATGGGCCTCGCCATGGAACCCCTCACCGAGTACCAGCCCTTCCTCGATGCGATGGCAGCGATCTCGAACGTCTGGATCGGCGTCCTCATCGGTGCGGTCTTCACGGCCCTCATCCAGTCTTCGTCGGCGACGACCGCCATCGTCATCGCCATGGCCGCGACCAACTTGATCTCACTCGAACTCGCCATCGCCTTCGTGCTCGGTGCCAACGTGGGCACCTCGGTCACCGCCCAACTCGCAGCCATCGGAAAGCCGGTCGAGGCGAAGCGAGTCGCGATGGTTCACACGCTCTTCAATGTGATCGGCGTCGTGATCTGGATACCGTTCGTACCGTTCCTCGCCTCGGTAGCGATCCGCCTCTCCCCCGCCGGCGACGTGGCCCGGCAGGTTGCGTGGGCACACACGACGTTCAACGTGGCCAACCTCTTCATCTTCATCTGGTTCACGACATGGTTCGCCAAGGCGGCGACCTTCCTCGTGAAAGACCGGAAAGCGGCAGATACCCCCGTCATCGAAGCCCGGTATCTCAGCGTGGAGTTGCTCGCGACGCCCTCCATCGCCCTCGATCGTGCCCGCATGGAGATCGCTCGGATGGGTACCCGGGTCCGCGACATGGTGATCGCAGGCGTACCGGCAGCGGTTTCCGGCACAGAAACCGATCTCGCTGCCGTGGAAGCTTCCGACGACGAAGTGGACGAGCTTCACGCTCAGGTCGTGGCCTACCTCGGTCGTATCTCCGAACGCGATATCACCCGGGAACAGACCAACGAGCTCCTCGGACTCCTCGAGGCGGCGGGAGACATGGAGGCCATCGGCGATGCCGTGGAGATCAACCTCGTCTCCGACGGCAGGCGCCGCCTGGAAGCGGGTCTCATGATCTCTCCCTCAACGGCCGCTGTCATCAACGACATCGCCACCGAGGTCATTACGGCTGTCGACATCGCCGTGGGGGCCGTCGGTCGCAGCAGTCCGGAGGCCGCGCGTCGGGCGATCGACATGAAGCCCGAGATCACCGCCCGAACGACCCACGCGATCGAGTACCAGCTCGAACGGCTGACGGCCGACGAGCCCGATCGCGTCGAGGCGTACCGCATCGAGTCGGACATCATCGAGGACCTGAAGCGCATCTACTACTACGCGAAGCGGGCCGCCCGAGTCGGTGTTCCCGATGAGCAACCAACAGAGTCCCCCGAGTAGGTCCTTCTACCCCGAGATCCACCCGATGAGCGCCCCGATCCCCTGGATGAGTCTCCAACCGAGGTAGAGGGCCGTGAGGCCGATGAGCAGCATGAATCCGATCGGCCAGCGCTGCTGCTCGGCGTCCCGGTCCGTGTCGTCCGCCGTTCGCTCTTCGGTCATACGGGCGGGATGCCGTGGCGCCGTTCCGAGAAGCTCCGGTCCTTTCGTGCGGCGTATCGGAGCCGGGCGATGATCTCCCGACGCAGTTCCTCCGGCTGGATGACCGCATCGATGACGTTCTCCGAGGCGAGTCTCAGCAGATCGACGTCCGCGGAGTACTCCGCGCGGCGTTCCTCGACGAACGCCTCCCTCTCGTCTTCCGGTAGCGACTCGATCTTGTTGAAGTACACGGCGTTGATGGCCGCTTCCGGCCCCATGACGGCGATCTCCGCTGTCGGAAGTGCCAGGGTGGCGTCCGGACGGAATCCCGGTCCTGAGAACGCATAGAGGCCCGCCCCGTACGCCTTGCGCACGATGACCGAGATCCTGGGAACCGTCGCCTCGGCGATCGCAGTGAGCATCTTGGCGCCGGCACGAATGATGCCTTCTCGCTCGACCTTCGTGCCGATCATGAAGCCGGGAACATCCGCGAAGAAGAGCAGCGGGATGTTCATTGCGTCGCACAGCCACATGAAGCGGGCCGCCTTATCCGCTGAGTCCACGAACAGTACGCCACCGAGATGCTTCGGCTGCGACGCAACGATCCCGACGGGCTTTCCGTCGAGCAGCGCGAACGCGGTGATCACCTCCGGGGCGAACAGCTCCTTGACCTGGAAGAGCGACCTCGCATCGACGATCCCCTTCAAGAAGTCAAGCATGTCGTAACCGGCCTTCGGATCCTCCGGAAGCGTCTCGGCCGGTCGGAATCCTTCCTCCGGGGACTCCGGGGCGTACACCGGAGGGAGAACCCGGGTGTGGTCGGCGACGTAGCTGAAGTAGTGCTGGGCCCAGGAGATCGCTTCTTCGTCGCTCGACACGAGGGCATCTCCGCAGCCGGAGGTCTCGCAGTGCATTCGTGCACCGCCCATCGCTTCGAGCGTCGTCTCCTCGCCGATGACCATCTGCGCCATGCGAGGCGAACCGAGGTACATCGACGCGCGCCCCTCGACCATCACGACGACGTCGCAGAACGATGGGATGTACGCGCCGCCCGCAGCGGACGGTCCGAAGAGGCAACACACCTGGGGGACGCGCCCGGAGAGACGGATCTGGTTGTAGAAGATCTTCCCTGCTCCCCGTCGTCCGGGGAAAAGATCGACCTGGTCGGTGATGCGTGCTCCTGCGGAGTCCACGAGGAAGAAGACCGGCAGAAGCTCGTCATAGGCTGCCTCGAGGGCGCGGATGATCTTCTCGACGGTCAGACGCCCCCAACTCCCGGCTTTCACGGTTGGGTCGTTGGCGATGACCATGATGGGGCGTCCGTCGATCGTTCCACGACCGGTCACCACCGCATCGGCTCCATGGCCTTCAGTGGCGGCGTTGGCGAGCAGACCATCCTCGACGAACGACCCCGGATCGCACAGCAGATCGACTCTGTCGCGGACGAAGAGCTTCCCACGCTCCTTCAGTATCTCGTGGTACTTCTCCGGGCCGCCTGTTGCAGCCCGATCGGTTTCTGCATGGAAGCGATCGCTCAAGGATCCGGTCACGACTCCCTCCTTTGACGCTTGCGGACCACGACCCGAACGGGTGTCCCGGTGAAGTCGTATGTCTCCCGCAATCGACGCTCGATGAACCGAAGATAGTCAGGTGCCAGATCGCCGCCGCGCACGAAAAGGATGAACGTTGGAGGATCGGTCTCGGCCTGAACGGCGTAGAGGATGTGAGGCCGTTTGTTCTTCCGAACGGGAGGCGGATGCGCCTCCTGCCATGTGCGGACGAGCCGATTCAGTTCCGGCGTGGGAACCCGGCGACGCCGGTTCTCGAGCACCGATCGCACAGCTGCGGGCAGGCGGACGAGCCGCGATCCGGTCTCCGCCGATACCCTGAGGATCGGCGCCCAGGCGACGAACGCGAGTCGATCCGCGACCGAGTCCTCCGTGTGGAGACGTTCGTCCTCATTGCGGATGTCCCACTTGTTCAACACGAGGATCAGCCCCACACCGGCGCCGACGATCTCCTCAGCGAGGCGTTGCTCCTGGTGGGTTGCTCCTCGCGTCCCGTCGATCATCAAGAGAGCGACGTCGGCCTGGCTGAGCACGCTCCTGGCCCTCATCACCGCGTACTTCTCTACGTCGTCGGTGATCTTCGTCCTGCGCTTGATCCCTGCCGTGTCGATGACCTCGAACGGTTCGCCGTCGAGTTCCACCACGAAGTTGATCGGGTCACGTGTCGTGCCGGGCACGTCTGAGACCAGGACCCGATCTTCGCCGGCGAGACGATTCAAGAGCGTTGACTTGCCCACGTTGGGTCGTCCGATGATCGCAAGACTGGCGATCACCGTGTCTGCCACGGCGTCTCCAAGATCCGGCAGCGTTTCAACGAGACGGTCGAGAAACTCTCCCGTGTTGCGTCCGTGCAGGGCCGAGATCGGCATCGGTTCGCCGAGACCGAGTGACCAGAGGTGAGCGAGATCCAGTTCAACGGCGGGGCCGTCCACCTTGTTCGCAACGAACAGGTACGGGACGCCGCTGCGCTGCAGGATCCGGGCGACACCGATATCGTCGTCGGTCACCTCAGATGTGCCGTCGGTCACGAAAACGACGACGTCAGCACCACCGACCGCTATCTCCGCCTGTTCGCGGATGTCGGCGGTCAGTCGCTCGCCCGGCCTGGACTCCCAGCCACCTGTGTCGACAACGGTGAAATCCCGGCCGCTCCAGTCGGCGCTGAACTCCCTCCGATCGCGTGTTACACCGGCCTGCTCGTCCACGACCGCGGCCTTGTAGCGCACGATGCGGTTCACGAGCGTCGATTTGCCGACGTTCGGGCGCCCAAGGATGACCACGACGGGGAGTCGACTCATGCCGCTGCTCCTTCGATGAGGCCCCGGCCTGTTGCCGGGGTGACGATGACCGGGACCGGACTTGCTTCCCTGAGATCCTCGAGCGATGTGTCGTCGAGGAAGACGTCCCCCGACAGCGCAACGTCGGGGAGAAGGTATCGGGCAACCGACTCATTATCGCTCTCGATGGCATGCTTCAGGTCGGAGCCGACCAGAAGTCCGGCGACCGCTGTGTTCCCCCCGAAGAAATGATTCTTGACCTCGACAAGCCGTAGCGAGCGTCCACTGAGACGTTCCAGTTGCGGCAGCAACGGTTCCAGTGCTGCCGCGCCGTAGGTTCCCGTGAGGATGCCGACGGGGCCTTCGTGCGCCGCAGGATCCGAACCGGTGTGGCGAGGCGCCCGGTACCCCTCGCCCGGGGCAGATGGGATCGTTCTCCATTCCCCCGTGACGATCGGAGAAGATGTCGCTCCCCCGGTCGAGAGGGTGACGATCTCATCGGTGAAGGTTCGAACCATGCCGATTCCGTTCTCGTGCTGCGGGAAGTCCTCGTAAGCGTTCCGGGGCGGGACCTCGCGTCCCGCAACCAGATAGAGCTCATCCGAGGCGAAGAACATGCGTCTCCCGAGTCTGCGCATCGCCTCATCCTGCCAGAAGTGGATGGTGTCCAGATCGGCATCGGCTTCTTCGACCGAGTGCACGCGGAGGTTCCGCTCGGTGTTGTAGCGGGACAGGCCGAGAGGCACGATCCCCACAGACGCGAGTTCCGGGTAGCGGGCCAGGATCTCTGCTGCGGTTCGTTCAAGTGTGGCGCCGTCGTTGATACCCGGACAGAGCACGATCTGCCCGTGCACGGTGACCCCGTGTTCCAGGAGCGCTCTCAACCATCGGAGAGACGTCGCTCCTCGTGGGTTGCGCAGCATCCCTGTTCTCACCTCGGGATCGGTGGCGTGGATCGAGACGTAGAGAGGGCCAAGGCGCTCTTCGACGACGCGCGCAAGGTCGAGTTCCGTGAATCGGGTCAGCGTCGTGAAGTTCCCGTAGAGAAAGGACAGCCGGTAGTCGTCGTCCTTGAGATACAGCGACTCACGCATCCCCGGGGGAAGCTGATAGATGAAACAGAACTCGCAATGGTTGTCGCACGTCTGAACCCGATCGAAGATCGATGACGAGAGACGGATGCCCAGAGGCTCACCCGCGATCTTGTCGAGGCGAACGGTACGATCACCCTTCTCTCCACGGATCGTGACTTCGGGGTCCGCGTCGTCGATGAGTTGTTGGTACTCGATCACGTCGGACGGGACGATCCCGTTCACCGCGATGAGTTCATCACCGATCGACAGCCCCGCCTCAGCGGCCGGGCTGTCTCCAACGATCTCGATCACAGTGGGATTGGACATCGCCGCCGATGGTACCCGTCCGATCTGCAGACCCGACGCCCCTATGCTCGCTCGCATGAGCCCCCAGGTACTGCTCGCCGAACCCCGCGGCTTCTGCGCCGGTGTTGAGATGGCGATCAAGGCGTTGACATGGATGGTCCAGACGTTCGAGCCTCCGGTCTACTGCTACCACGAGATCGTCCACAACGCTGCGGTCGTCGACGCGTTCGAGCGAGCCGGCGTCGTGTTCGTAGACGATGTTGCCGACGTCCCGATCGGCCGACCGGTCATGTTGTCTGCGCACGGCTCTGCACCGGAAGTGGTTGCTTCTGCCGAGGATCGCGCTGCGGTCATGATCGACGCCGTGTGTCCCCTCGTCACGAAGGTCCATCACGAGATGCGCCGCATCTCTGATCGTGGCTACGACATCATCTACGTCGGCCATGAAGGTCACGACGAAGCGATCGGAGCGATCGCCGAAGCCCCGAACGCGGCCACGCTGATCGATCCCGTTGAGGGACTTGGTTCCTTCGACCCGATCGATCGCAAGAAGGTGGCGCTCCTTGCTCAGACCACGCTCGGACTGTACGAGTGGGAAGGCGTCCTGGCCGACGCCAACGCACGCTTCCCCGGACTCGAGACGGCGAGGAAGAGCGACCTCTGCTACGCCACCACGAATCGACAGTCGGCGATCCTGCGACTCGCCGAATCGGCATCGGTCATACTCGTCGTTGGCTCCGAGAACTCGTCGAACACACAGGCTCTGGTCCGGGTCGCCCGGATGGCCGGTGTGCGTGCGCATCGGGTCGACGGTCCCGACGACGTCGACCCCTCGTGGTTCGCGGATGACGACGTCGTCGGAGTGACGGCCGGCGCATCGGCCCCCGACCAGCGTGTTCGCGCCGTCATCGAGGCCGTCGCACCGGGTGGCACTGTCGAGATCGTTCGCGTAACCGACGAGGATGAGTACTTCCCGCTCCCCCCTCGCCTCCGGACGTTCGTCAAGACGATGCAGGCTCTCGTGGAGGGAGCGTTCGCCGCCCCGAACCCGGGAGCCCACGGCCCGATAGAAGACGATCGCGGTTGGGATGCGAGCGAGGCCCTCGCGCTGCTTGGGGTCTGAGTAGCTGAGTAGATCAGTAGATCAGAGAGATTCTTGGCGGCTGCGGGCTGCGGGCGCCGCTACGGATTGCCTGCCTTCTCAACGAGCGCCAATACCCGTTCAACCACTTCGTCGATGCTCAGGTCACTTGTGTCGACGGTCACGGCGTCTTCCGCCGGTTTCATGGGGGACGCTTTGCGGCTTGAGTCTGTGTGATCTCTCGCTGCCAATTCAGCGGCGATCTGATCCCTGGACTTGTCTGCGGCTTCGGCGTCGCCGGATCGGCGTGCCGCCCGGATCTCGGGTCGTGCGGTCAGGTAGACCTTCACCGGCGCTTCAGGGAATACCACGGTTCCGATGTCGCGCCCTTCGACGACGGCCGAGCCGCCACGGTCCTCAACCCACGAGCGCTGCAGGGCAACGATTCGGGAACGGACTTCCGGATGGGTAGCGACAACGCTTGAAGCTTTCGTCACCTCGTCGGTCCGGAGAGCCTTGGTCACATCGATACCGTCGATGCTGACGACTCCCTCGACGATCCGTATGTCAACAGCGTCGAGCGCTGCGACTATCCCGTCGCTGTCGTCGAGCGCTGCGCCGCTGCGTAGCGCTGCGAGACCGGCCGCCCGGTAGGTTGATCCGGTGTCGAGGTGAGGTAACCCGACGGATAGGGCAACACGGCCGGCGACCGTCGACTTCCCGACACCTCCGGGTCCGTCTACTGCGATGACCACACTGCCTCCAGAGTCTCGTAGAACGTGGGCCAGGATACGTTCGCTGCGGATGCCCCGAGGATCGTGACCGGACCGTCTGATGCCGTGGCGGCCACGGCGGCCGACATGGCGATCCGGTGATCACCGGCCGCGTCGACCGTACCCCCGTCGAGGAACCCCGTGCCGATGACCGCGAATCCGTCTTCGGTCGCTTCGGCGCCCCCACCGAGAGCGCGGATCATCCCGGTCGTGCTTGCGATACGGTCGCTCTCCTTCGCGCGCAGTTCGGTTGCTTCGCGAACGATCGTGATGCCCTCGGCGTACGCCGCGAGAACGGCAACGAGCGGGAGTTCATCGATCGCTGCAGCCACCGTGTCTCCGAAGACCTCGACGGCCTGCAGTTCCCTTCCCGTGACCGCCACGCTCCCGATCGGATCGCCGTGTATCGATCCCGTTACGTCACCTTCTACGACGGCACCCATCCGCTCGAGGATGGTCAGGAAGCCGAGCCGGCCGGGATTGAGCGAGATCCCCGGGGTCACGACGTGGGCGCCTTCTACCAACGCGGCGCTCGCCCACAGGTATGCGGCGCTCGACGGGTCACCCGGGATGTCGTATCTGGCACCGGGAATCCGCCCGGGGACGATCTGCGTCTTCGTTCCGTCGCCGGCCGTGCCAAGGCCGAACGTCTCCAGCCACCGTTCCGTGTGATCCCGGTATCCGGCCGGACTGTTGATCGACGATGGCCCTTCCGCCTGGATCGCGGCGAGTTCGAACGCCGTACGAACCTGGGCAGATGCGACGTCGATGCTCACGTCGGCGCCGCGGAGTGAGGCGCCACCCGTCGTGATCGGCGCCGTGCCATCAGACTGTGTAACGAGTTCAACGCCGAGCGCACCGAGCGGCCCCACGAGTCGGCCCATCGGACGCGACCGCAGTGAGGCGTCGCCGGTGAGCGTGATCCTGAACGGCGCAGCAGCGAGGCTGCCCGAGAGCAGTCGCATCGTTGTCCCGGAGTTGGCGCAATCGACAGGTCCGAAGGGTTCCGAGATGCGTTCTGCCGGCGAGAATCGGTCGCCGGCGCGCTGCAACCCGAGTTGCTCCAGTGCCGCCGCGGTCGTAGCCACATCCCGCCCGGGGGCGAGACCCGTGATCTCGCTCTCGTCTTCTGCAAGCGACGCGAACACCAACGCACGGTGCGATAGCGACTTGTCTCCCGGGATCTGAACACCGGTGCGGAACACTCCTCCGGCCGGCTCAACCTTCCTGGCGTCCTCCATCGGGCACCTCCTCCCCCGCCTGGTACAAGGCCCGAACCTCTTCGATCGTGAGCGGGCGACACTGGCCCGGAGACAGGGATCCGTCCCTCAGCGGACCGATCGACGTGCGGACCAGTCGTTGGACCGGGTGGTCGACGGCGTCGAACAACCGTCGAACGATCCGCTTCCGCCCTTCGCCCATGGTCATCTCGACCAACGAGGTGCCGGCGGATCGATCGATGACGCGGGCCGACACCGCCGCGGCCGGGCCGTCGTCAAGTTCCACGCCGCTCGTGAGCCGGCGGATCGTCGCCGGTTCCACGACACCGCTAACCAGAACCACATAGGTCTTGTGCACACCGAATCGCGGATGGGTCACCCTGAGGGTGAGGTCTCCGTCGTTGGTGAGGAGCATGAGTCCCTCAGAGTCGGCATCGAGGCGCCCCGCCGGGTAGACCCGGGGCCCGTCGGGTGCCAGATCGACGACCGTCGGTCTTCCCTGCGGATCGTTTGCGGTGCTGACCGTCCCCACCGGTTTGTAGACGGCGTAGTAGGCCAGATCCGGAGCGATCGGAAGCGGTACGCCGTCGATCTCAACCCGGGCGATCGTCGGATCGACCTTCTGCCCGAGATGCGCCGGTTCACCGTCGACCGTGACTCGGCCTTTTCCGATCAGCACTTCGGCGTGACGGCGTGAGACGAAGCCGGATCGGCCTATCAGCTTCTGGAGTCGTTCGATGATCCCTCCGGTCGGAAGGGCCGTTCGAGTGTTTCAACGATCTCGGCGGGCGGCACGTGGTCGGCCAGCGGCGGCAGGTCCCCTGGGCTGTTGACCCCGAGTTTTTCGAGGAACAGTTCGGTTGTCCCGTACAGGAGCGCCTGTCCCGGCCCCGGAGCGGTGCCGATCTCCCGAACGAGCCCCCTCCGTTCGAGGGTATGAAGTGCACGTTCGGAGTCGACGCCCCGAACCTCGGCGATCTGACCACGTGACACGGGCTGCTTATAGGCAACGACAGCGAGTGTCTCGAGCGCCGCGTTCGAGAGCCGCGTTGCTCGCTCCGATGCGGCGAAGCGCTCAACATACGGCAGCATCTCCGGTGCGGTGTAGAGACGCCATCCACCCGCAAGGCGGCGCAGGACGAAGCCGCCCTGCCGGTCGGTCAACTCCTGCTCGATATCTTCGAGCATCGAATCGACGTCCGTGAGCGGAGCTTCGACCACTTCGGCGAGTTCCTGTGAAGTGATCGGTGTCTCCGCCACGAACAGGATCGCCTCGAGGGCACTGCGGATCTCCATCAGAGGGGTTCCTCTCCATTGAGCAGCGCCTCGAGCCGTTCGGCCGCCACCGCTTCGCTGTATCCGATCATGATCGGCGACTGCCGATCATCTTGTGAGACTCTCAGGATCCCCCAGCGGGCGAGCTCAAGTAGCCCGAGGAAGTACGCAACGACCTCGACCGAACGCGAGCAGTGAGCGACCACGGATTCGAAATCGGTCTCGACCGCAGCCGCCATACGATCCTGGAGATCGAGCATCGCTTCTTGCACGGACGGCAGTTCCAGGTCCAGGTGGTCCACGTCCACCGTGTCATCTTCATCGGCGAAGACCCGTTCGGCGATCGCGGCCAACCCTGCGGCGTCGACTGGAAGCACGAACGAGGGAGGCGGAGGTGTCACGTCCTCCAGACCGACCGATCTGGCGACGTACCGCTCGTTCGCTGCGATCCGGTGGGCGAACACGGCGGCCACGTCCTTGAACGTCAGATTCATGAGAAGGCGTGACAGCAGGCGATCGCGCTCTTCAGCGAGCGCCAGTTCCTCATCGAGGTCGATCTCCCGATCGTCGGGGAGCAGGTGTCGGGCTTTCAGTTGGATGAGCGTCGATGCGATCAGCAGGAACTCGCTCGTGACGGTGAGGTCCATCTCGCTCATCACATCGAGGTACCCGACGTACTCGGTGACGAGGTCGGAAAGGCTCAGTTCGGTGATCTGCACCTGATGGGATGTGATCAGTTGGAGCAGCAGATCCAACGGTCCTTCGAAGACCCGGGTCTTGACCTCATACGTCATGGCTGATGATGGTATCGCCGGAATGCTCGGAGCACGAGGAACGGCGGTCATCCGTCCGCATCGGCCAGCACTTTCCATCGCTCTCTGTCCACACCGGGTGGCACCGGACCCGGGTGACTTCGTGCGAACGAGACGGCCAGGTCGCCGCAGCCTGCCTCTTCGATGTCGATCGCACCGCGCCGTCCGTGATCGCGGTAGATGCGCATGCGGGTGGTCATCGGCATCCGGATGGCATCGAGAACCGTCGCGATCGATCGGGAGATGGCGCCGATGTCCGTTCGCCGCTTGCCGACGTCATGTAGAAGGGCTGCCTCTACCGCTCCCGTGTCATCGGGAAGGACGGCGTGAACACGGCGAGCAACGTCGACGGCGTGCCTCTGATCGGGGAAGCTCTGGGACCAGAACAGCTGGGCACACGGAGCGTCGAGGTGGTCGTGCACGAAGCGCTGGTCTTCGGGACCCGGGGGCTCTGCGTGCAGATGTCCGAAGAAGCGCCCAACGAGGTGACCGGCCTTGTCAAAGCGGGTCGTCACGAGGCTGCTTTTTTGCACCTCACGCAGCGCCTCACGGCGGGAAGGTACTGGATGCGATCCGTGCCGATCTGTTCGCCGCAGGTTTCGCAGATCCCGTACCTGCCGTCGGCGATCTTGCCCAGCGCAACGTTGGCACGGTCGAGCCGAATCTTGAGCGTTTCGGCAAGGCGGAGGACTTCGGTTCGCTCTGCGGTGACCGCTCCGGCGTCGGCGAAAGCATCGCCGTAGTCGACGGTGCCGTTGAGCTGTCCGGATTCATCCGCTCCGATTTCGTCGAGTTGACGCAAGACCTTGGTGCGTTCCTCGATGAGGAGCACTTCGGCAGCTGCGGTGTCGATCGTCTCGGTCATTGGGGAACTCATCCTCCTCTGCGTCCCTACCGGGCGCGTGGGTGCGCCGTAACGTACACCTCGTAGAGGTGCTCGGGGGACACAAGCGTGTAAACCTGTGTGGTGCTGATACTAGCGTGACCGAGCATTTCTTGGACGGTTCTTAGGTCCGCTCCCCCTTCGACCATGTGGGTTGCCGCTGAATGACGGAGAACGTGCGGGGAAAGAGCAGCGTCTTCGATACCGGCGCGTCGACCGTTTCGCTTCACGATGTCCCACATCCCCTGGCGCGTCAGCGACGTTCCCCTGGCGTTGACGAACAGGACATCACTCCGTTCCCTCTCACTGAGAAGCTCCAGTCGGACGGGGAGGTACGTCTCGATCGCGGCCCTCGCGTGGCGCCCGAGGGGTACGAGGCGTTGCCTGTCCCCCTTGCCCGTCACGATCACGGTCCCGGATTCGAGATCCAGATCCGTGAGACCCACCGTGACCGCCTCTGTGACGCGCGCCCCGGTCGCGTAGAGGAACTCGAGGATCGCCACATCGCGAAGACCGAGCGGTGTCGATCGATCGGGCGCATCGAGCAGATCCTCTATCAGGTCGATCGTGAGGGCCTTCGGAAGGTTGCGCGACCTCCGGGGTGCTTCGATCAGGACCGTCGGATCCTCGGTCACGCGACCTTCGACGACGAGGAACCGGTGATAGCCACGCACTGCCGCGAGTTTCCGCGCGCGTGTCGATCGCGCCAGGCCGCGGTGCGCCAGATCCGCTACGAATCCCCCGACGTCACCGGATGAACCCTCATCATCGAGGAATCCGAAGTAGTCGCGAAGGTCGCGCCGGTATGCGGCCACCGTGTTCGATGAGAGGCCACGCTCGGACCGCAGCGCACCCAGGAATTCCTCTGCGTCGGCCGGTAGCGGACTCATCGCCCCGCGACGAGGAGAAGCCCTGCCACGGTCTTGGCATCGGTGATCACACCGGAACGGACTTGCTCGACGGCTTCGTCGAGGGGTATCCGGACGACGCGAGCGTGATGCTCCTCCGCCCCCATAGGCCGCATCGCTACCGCTATGAGGTCGGTCGCGAGGTAGATCGTGATGCATTCATCGCTGAATCCCGGAGTTGTGAGGAGATCGATCAGATGCTCCAGGTTCCCCGGAGTGAAACCGATCTCTTCCTCGAGTTCGCGCTCGGCCGTATGCCGTCGATCCTCGCCGGGGATGTCCAGTTTTCCGGCCGGGATCTCCAGGAGCGGTCGACCGACGGCAGCACGGTGCTGCTCGATCATGATCACGTCGTCACCGACGATCGGTACAACGGCTACGGCCCCGGGATGAACGACAACGACCCTCTTGATCGGATTGCCGTCCGGTGTCGTAACGGTGGCCCGGTCGAGTCTCAGGAACGCCTCTTCGGCGATCGTCCTCGACCCCAGGGTCCGGAAGCCGCTCATATCAACGATTCGTGACGATCGGGGCCCCGGAGACCGCCGACTCGGAGGCCATATGGGTCCGGCGGCGCTCGAGGGCCGCAGCGACGAAGCCCATGAACAGGGGATGCGGATCGTCGGGTCGCGACTTGAACTCCGGGTGGAACTGCGACGCGATGAAGAACGGATGCGACGGCAGTTCGATGATCTCGACCAAACGATCGTCGGGAGACAGACCTGAGAAGACGAGTCCGTTGGCCTCTAGATCGGCCCGATAGCGGTTGTTGACCTCCCACCGGTGTCGATGTCGCTCGTAGATCACCGGCTCCCCGTAGAGATCTTCCGTCAGCGTGCCGGCCGTCAGCTTCGCCGGGTAGATGCCGAGGCGCATCGTCCCGCCGAGATCCTCGACGTCCGCCTGGTCCTCCATCAGATCGATCACAGGATGCCGCGTCGTTGGGTCGAACTCCGAGCTGTGCGCGCCTGCGAGGCCCAGCACGTTCCGCGAGTACTCGACGACCGCGCATTGCAGGCCGAGGCAGAGTCCCAGGAACGGCACGCCGTTCTCGCGGGCATGACGGATCGCTTCGATCTTGCCCTCGATACCGCGGATGCCGAATCCCCCCGGCACGAGGATCCCGTCGAGACCGTCCAGATGTGTCGACGCTAGGAGACCCTCGATCTCCTCTGCCGGAATCCACCGGATCTCGACATCAGCACCGTTCGCCGCGGCCGAGTGGCGAAGAGACTCAACGACCGACAGATACGCATCGGGAAGCTCAACGTACTTGCCGACGAGACCGATGGTTACCGGTTCGGTCGCGCTCTGCATGCGGTCCACCATCGCGCGCCACGCTTCGAGGTCCGGTGCTTCCGTCTCGAGCCCGAGTTCGCGACAGACCACCGAGTCGAGGCCGGCCTCGTTGAGGGCCAACGGAACGCCGTAGATATTCGGGACATCGACCACGCTGATCACCGCATCGGGTTCAACATCGCAGAAGAGACTGATCTTGCGCCGGGCCGAGTCATCGATCGACCGATCCGATCGAACGACGATCACCTCAGGGAGGATGCCGTGTGAACGCAGTTCGGCAACGCTGTGCTGCGTCGGCTTGGTCTTCAGTTCGTCACTCGTCGCGAGGTACGGCACCAGGGTCACGTGGATGTAGCAGGTGTTCTCAACTCCCACATCCTTCCGGATCTGCCGGATGGCTTCGAGGAACGGAAGACTCTCTATGTCGCCGACCGTCCCGCCGACCTCGGTGATGACGACGTCGACGTCGTCGTTCTGACCCAGCTTGCGGATGCGCGACTTGATCTCGTTGGTGATGTGCGGGATCACCTGGACGGTGGCTCCGAGGTAGTCACCGCGGCGCTCCTTGCGTATCACCGACTGGTAGATAGAGCCGGTCGTCACGTTGGAGTCCCGCCTGAGGTGAACTCCTGTGTACCGCTCGTAGTGACCGAGGTCGAGGTCGGTCTCTCCCCCGTCATCGGTCACGAAGACCTCGCCGTGCTCGAAGGGGTTCATCGTGCCGGGGTCAACGTTGATGTACGGGTCGAGCTTCTGGAGCGTCACGCGCAGCCCGCGCGCCTCGAGAAGCCGCCCGAGAGATGCGGAAGTGATCCCCTTACCCAGACTTGAGGTCACCCCACCGGTGACAAATACGTGCTTGGTCACGCTGCGCTCCACCTCGGAAGGCCGAAGCATACCGGACGCGTACCGCTGAGCACGACACCTCCGCTCACGACGCTGAAGCGATCATCAAGAGCTCCGCGGCGTGCTCACGGCCCCGTTCGCTGTCGGGGAGTCCGGCGAGCATCCGGGATAGCTCCTCCAGTCGCTCGTCGCCCTCCAGTTCGGCGACCGTCGCCGTGTTGCCCTCCCTGCGAACAACGAAGTGGGACTCCGCGAAAGCGGCGACCTGTGGGAGATGCGTCACACAGAAGACCTGCCGTTCCGTGGCGAGGTGCTTCAGCTTCGCTCCCATCGCTAGGGCGGTCGCTCCCCCGGTCCCGGCGTCGATCTCGTCGAACGCGATGATGGACACATCCGCCGTCCCCGAAGCGAGCCGCAGTGCGAGAATGAGTCGGCTCAATTCTCCGCCCGATGCGATCTTGGATACCGGACCGGGAACCAACCCGCGGTCCGACGCGAATTCGAGAACCACCCGGTCCGCCCCATCCGGGCCGGGTTCTCGCCCGGTGATTCGGAACCCGACGTAGGGATCGGAGAAGCCCAGATCTCGAAGATGCTCGATCGCGTTCGACGAGATGCGCTCGCCGGTCTCTTCGCGGTGGCGTCTCAGTGCTCTCGCCGCCTCGTCTACGTCGGCACGTGCCGCCACGAGAAGGCGTGCGATCTCACCCGACCGATCGAGGAGGGCTTCCAGTTCGTCTGCTCGCTCGGCCGCCTCGGCCTCGAACGCGAGCACGGCATCGAGGTCGTCGCCGTACTTGCGCTTCAGATCACCGAGCAGAGCGAGGCGCTGCTCAACCCGATCCAGATCCTGTGGATCATGATCCAGATCAGCGTTCACCCTGGCGATCTCGGCATTGAACTCGGAGAGCAACTCATTGAGGTGTCCACTCAGATCTGCGAGCGGCTCAAGCGATGGTGCGGTACGCGAAGCAGCACGAAGCTCTCGATCTGCACTCTCGAGAGCTGCAGACGCGCCGCTCTCCCCCGCAGCCAACTGGACCACGGCGAGTCTTTCCCGGAGTTCCTCTGAGTTCCTCAGACGCGAGGCTCGTTCCGCGATCTCCCGGTCCTCCCCCTCTGCGAATCCGGCGGCGGCGATCTCATCTCTCTGGAAACGAACCATGTCCAGTTCCCGCTCGAGGGCGCGGTGATCACCGCCGAGCGCAGCAGCCTGCTGCTCGGTCTCGACGAGCGTCTCCCATGCGGTTCCGTAATCGGCCAGGGCGTCCCTTCCGACCTCCGGCATCGCCCCATCCAGGAGGCGTCGAACAGCTCTCGGTTCACTGAGCAGCGTTCGATCGTGCTGGCCGACGACATCGATCACGCCACTCAGCGCTTCTGCCAGGTTCCCCGCCGTCGCCATCGATCCATCGATCGAAGCCCGCGAGCGCCGGCGGTCCACTCTGCGGCCGATGATGCGCTCTTCACCCTCCTCGACGAATCGCGCCTCGACGGTGGTCTCATCGCCATTCGGACCGATCTGATCCTTGCGTGCCTGCTCACCCCGCAGGAGTCTCAGGGCTCCGAGGAGCAGCGTCTTGCCGGTCCCCGTCTCCCCTGTGATCACGACGAGGCCGGGTCCGGGTTCGAGGTGCGCCCGCGGGATCAGACCGAGGTTGCCGACCGACAACTCGTCAAGCATGGGCGAGACCGAACTGGTGGCGGACGGCCTGCGGGAACGGATGCGTGTCGAGCGTCATGAACCGGGCGCTTCTGACGCCTCGAGATACCACGGCACTCCCGCCCGGTTCGATCGTCCCGATCTCTCGCCCATCGACGTTCACCCGTGCCGGGCGGTCGATCTCTACGGTCACCGCGATTTCAGCATCCGGGGACACGACGATGCTCCTCGACAAGAGGCTGTGTGGAGCGATGGGTGTGAGAACGAGAGCCTCCACCTCGGGATCGACGACCGGTCCCCCTGCGGATAGCGAGTAGGCGGTCGATCCGACCGGGGTTGCGATGATCATGCCATCGGTCCGATACTCGGCGAATCGGCGACCGTTGATCGCAACGCCGATCTCGATGATCCGTTCGCTCACGACCTTCTCGATGACCACGTCGTTGATCCCGGTGGCAGCGAAGCCCGGTCCCTCCACAGCAACCGTCATCACAGAGAACACACGAAGTCTTTCGTGTGACAGCGCCTCGGCGAACGCGTCGATCTCATCGATCGCGAACTCGGCGAGGTACCCCACACGGCCGACGTTGATTCCTGCGATGGGAATGCCGGTGTCGAAGGCCAGACGTGCGGCTCTCAACACGGTTCCGTCACCACCGACTCCGATCACCGCTTCGACATCTGATGGAAGCGTGTCACCTACCACGCTGATCGCCTCAACGTCGCGTTTGCGGCACGCGGCAGTCAATACCTTTGCTGCGTCGGCTGCGTGCGCCTTCTCCTCGTGTATGACAACGGCAATTCGCTTCACGCTTGGCTCTCCTCGAGAACGATCGCTCGTACGGTACCGGCATCGACGACTCGTTCCGCTCTCCTGCCGTGGACAAGGAACTCGCGGTTCCCCTCCGTGCCCGTTATCGAGGAGACGACGACACCGACCACTCCGATCCCGTTCACTGCCAGAGCGTCCGCTGCCTGCTCGATCGCAAGCACATGAGATTCTGGGTCCCTGACGATGCCGCCTTTCCCCACAAGCTCTGGCCCAACTTCGAATTGCGGCTTCACGAGGAGTACCCAATCCGAGTCCGACGAGCCCAGGGACGCCAGCTGAGGAGCAACGAGCGCAAGGGAGATGAAGGACAGATCGGCGACGATGAGGTCGAACGGTGCCCCGAGCGCCTCAGGGTCGGCGTGCCGAATGTTCGTGCGCTCGACAACCGTCACCCTCTCGTCGACTCGAATCCGGTGGTGCATCTGACCGTATCCCACATCGACCGCCACCACTTCGGCCACTCCCCTCTGCAGCAAGCAGTCGGAGAAGCCGCCCGTGGAAGCGCCAACGTCGATAGCCCTTCTGCCTTCGACGGCGATCCCGAATGTCTCAAGCGCTCCTTCAAGTTTCGCCCCGGCGCGGCTCACGAAGCGTGCTGGAGGTGCGGTGAGCGACACCGGTTCCTCCGGAGCAACGAGGGTCGACGGTTTCGGAGCCGGATTGTCTCGAACTCGGACCAGACCGGAGTCGATGACGCGTCGCGCTTCAGCACGCGACGGCACGAGCTTGCGCCGGACCAGCTCCGTGTCGAGGCGTCTCCTGGTCAGGGCGTGACGCTCCCTGAACCGCCGTCGACATCGTCGAGGGCGCTTCCGAGCCGGCGAGCTATCTCCTCGGCCTTTTCAGGAGCTTCGGCCGGTTCTGACTGCTCGAGCTCTGCCTCGAGAGCATCCAGATCAGCGCCGGGTTCGGCTACGGGTTCGTTCGAGTTCTGCACCATGGGCATATTATCCCTGGTCCTCGGCGGATTCGAGTGATAGGAGGCCCGGCAACTCCGAGACGGTGGCGATCGTGTAGTCCGGCCGGAGGTGCGGGGGCAGCGGATCCTGGTCGTTGGTGACGCCGCTGAGCACGAGGATCTTCCCCCACCCGGCGTCGACCCCCAACGCGAGATCGGTCTCGGGACGGTCCCCGACCATCCAGACCTCGGGGTGCTCGATCTTCTCTTCGACGAGATCACGCATCGGTCGGTGGGGCTTGCCGCACACGATCGGTGTCTTTCCCGTCGCCCTCTCCACGGCAGCCACGATCGACCCTGCTCCCGGATACCGCGCGTTCGGCATCGGGTACGTCGCATCGTCGTTCGTTGCGATGAACCGGGCACCTCCCCCGATAGCGACCACGGCGCGGGTCAGTCGCTCGTACGAGAGTCCGAGGTCGAGTCCAACGACGACCGCTGTTGCGGCGGCGGGATCTGTTGTGAGTTCGATTCCGGCTGCCGCGAGGGTGTCTCCGAGTTCGTCGGAGCCGAGCACGAGGCATGTCTCATCGGCACCTCGGAGCAAGTTCGCAGCGGCAAGACCAGAGGTGATGACTGATCCCGGGTCGGGAGCGAACCCGGTTCGACGAGCGATGTTCCCTATCACCGTCTCGACGGCCCGTACCGAGTTGTTCGTCGCGAAGAGGATCTGATGCCCTGCGTCCCGAAGGGCCGTGAGTGCTTCACCCGCGCCGGGGACTCCGGTCTTGTCGAGGTAGATGACCCCATCGAGGTCGAACACGAACGTCTTCTTCGAACGGACCGAGAAGGTGCGTGTCATGTCGATCGTCCCGCGGTGCCATTGGGATCTGGTGCGAAGTCGTCGGATCCAGCATCCGAGCGGTGCATGGTGATCGATCGTGCCTTGAATCCGTTCGATTCGAAGAAGTTCTTCGCCAGCCGATGCCCCGGGCTCACGCGGGCGTCGAACAGGTCGATCCCACGCTCTTCCAGGCCTGTCATCGCGACATCGAGCATCGCGGCGCCGATGCCGACCCCCCGTGCCTCGTGGTCTGTGAAGATGAACTGCACAACACCGATGCTTCGATCGGATACCGGCTCGAGGAGCGGTTCCTCAACGGCGATGAGGAACCCGGTGGGCACGCCGTCGATCTCCCCGATGACCGTGATCGCATCTTCTCGATCCAGTAGCAACGTCAACGACTCACCGACGGGTTCGGCCAGGCCATCGGCAGAAGGCCAGATCGAACGAATGGCGGATTGCTCTGCTGCCAGCGCCCTGTACATACGGAGCAGTTCGGGTACATCTTCAACCGTCGCGTGACGCGCGCTGATTCTCATGGGGGCATTCGTGGACATGGGGACATGATGGCGCGAATCCGGGGACAAGCGATAGTGGTTTCACTGCCGCTGCCTGGCAGCGCCGGTTGCGCCGTCACTCGTATCGGGGCGGGGCGTGGATGGGTGGTCTGAGGAATCTGCGGCGTTGGGGTGGTGATGAGGGGTCGATCGAGAAACCACGGCCATGGATCACGACGTGGTGATGGAACCAGCACAGGGTCGTGAGGTTCCCGGCATCGGTTGGACCACCCTCACTCCACGGTCTGATGTGGTGTGCCTGGAGTCGGTAGCGGCTGATGCAGCCCTCGATCGTGCAGACCCCGCCGTCACGTGCCAGGACGAAGCGTCTCAGGCGGGGTGGGATGACCCTGGTCCTGCGTCCCATGTTGACCGGTGTGCCATCCGTGGCGCGTGCAGTGACTTCGATCGTGCCCTGACACAGGATGGCTTCGATCGTGTCGGGGCCGACCCTGGGTCCGGCCTCGATCACCGCCCCGGTCTCACCGTTCGTAGCTGCTGCGTCGTGGGCGTCGACGAACACGGTCAACAGCGGCGTCGCTGACTCCACAGAAGCGCCGTCTGTGCCGGCGAGCGAGTCGAGGCTGATCGCCCACAGGGCGTCCGCCCATCGGGTACCCC
>JAYEIJ010000063.1:0-14264 GCA_034660035.1 Actinomycetota bacterium
AGCGGAGTAGCGGAGTAGAAAGTAGAAAGTAGAAAGTAGAAAGTAGAAAGTAGAAAGTAGAAAGTAGAAAGTAGAAAGTAGAAAGTAGAAAGTAGAAAGAAGAGCAGTAGAAAGTAGAAAGTAGGAAGACAAGAGCTGCAAGCTGCAAGAACCAGGGCCGGAAGCGTGTCTTGAAGCTTGGGGCTTGAGGCTTGGAGCTTGAAGCCGGGCCACGGACTACTGACTACCGACTACCGACTACTGCGAGCGCAGCGAGCCCTCACCGTGTTCGTCGCTTCGCCTACCAGGATGCCTAGGGAGGCGCCGCCTACTACGTCGAGAGGGAGGTGGGCGCCCGCGTAGATGCGGGTGACGCCGACGCCGAGGGCGAACCCATGGAGGGCGATGCTCTCTGCAAGAGAGCGGTCGCGGGAGATGATGGTTGCGAGTGTGCTGGCTACGGCCGCATGTCCTGATACGTAGCCCAGGCTGCCGTCGGTCTGGGTGGCGAGACGCAGGTTCGTGGTCTGATCGTGGTCATACGGCCTGCCCCTTCCGACGATCTTCTTCACGCCTTTCGCTACCAGCCAGGTCGTGAATCCCGCAGCCGCATACGCCAAGGCCGGGTCGGGACGCCGGGTTCTCCAATAGGACCAACCGGCGAGAACGAAGGGTGCGCTGAGGCTCCCGGCCTGCATCGGTGCCCATACGAGCGGCGCCAGTTCGTCCGGGGCGTCGTTGATCCTTCGATAGATGTTGCGCTCCCAATCCGGGAGTCCACGACGCGCCTCGACGCCGGAACCGATGAGTCCGGCGAGGGCTGCGCCGATCCTCAGGGCCTTGTGCGCGTTCATTGTTCAGCGCACTCCTAGCCGCGGTTCCGGATACGGCGTGTCGGATCGAGTCGCTGGATCCGGTCGAGCGGTGCCGCCGCCCGTCCGGTTGTGCCTTCGATCTCGTCACGGATGCTCCGGTCGATGTGGTCGCCGCGTTCCTTCAACCCCGTCTTTGTCGCTCCGCTGAGGGCCTCAGGTTGGACCCGTGGGGCGGCGGCTGACACGGCGTCAGTGCCCAGGACCTCGACGGCGCATCTAACGGCGCGTTCGGACCCCACCAGGAGTGCACTCGAGGTGACCAACTCGGCGACGTCGTTGTTGAGGAGAAGATCCGACGCGGCGAGTTCGCTGAAGCCGAAATCGATGATCCAGGGAACTCCACCTTGGTCCAAGAACACGTTGGCGAGTCGAAGGTCGCGGTGGGCGATTCCATGGTGGCGCATGGTCGCAACCTGCTCCCAGATTTCGGTGAGGACGTTGTCGGTGAGTTCGTCGACTTCGATCGAGTCGAGGGACCGTCCCTCGATGGCCTCGTACGCGAGGAGCATCGAGTACTCCTCTTCGCCGATGAGGCCGACCGTGATGAGGGGCGGCGTCCGGACTCCGGCGGCTGAGGCGCTGTACGAGAGGAGAGCCTCGTGTTCCACGGCCCGTCGGAGGGTCGAGAAGGCCGGTTCATCCCCGATGTTCTTGAAGCGGAACTGTCGGTAGAGGCGGAAGAGCAGGTCCGCGCTGCGCTCGTCGGTGCTGAGCATCTTGACGAACATGCGGCTGCCATCGACGGTTTCAACGAAGTAGGGAGTCGATCCACGTGCGTCGACCTGCGCTGCGTCGAGACGGGTCACGTCGATTCCCGACCGCTTGAGGGTCGCCACGATCTCTCTTCCGGAAGGGTGACGGTTGGGTGACCCCACGATGAACAGGATTCCGGATCCCACGGCAACGCCGATCGACATTGCCAGAACGAGTTCGGCCGGGAGGTTCGATCCCAACATGAGACGGATGACGATCAAGAGGATGAGCGCCGTCCAACAGATCCTCTGCCACCGGCGGTGCAGCCACGGCGTTGCTGCGGTGATGGCGGCCGTTAGAGCCGCGACATACGGGTAGTAGGCCGTCTGCGCGACGATGACGGTTCCGTGTTCGGGAGTGAACGCCTCATCGGCTATCAGAGTCGATATCCAAGAGATCATTCCCCATGTCGCCGCGGCAGCGGCCAGAGCGGCCACCACGATGACGACGAGTCGCCGGAAACCACGTTGCCGCGTGAATGACACGAGGATGATCAGCGGAACGGCGAGGACGACCGCTGTGACGATCAACCCGATGATCTCGGTGACAGCCCCGGCCGTGTCCTCGAAGATCTCGCTGAGGTCTTGTCCCAATCCACCGAACACATCCGGGAAGATCAACACGACGAGGGTCGTGATGAAGGCAACGATCGATGCCGTCACGAAACGGAGTGCATCCGTGGGGGACCGGACGGTGCTATTCGCGTCTGGGACGTTGATCTGCACGGATGTTGTCATGGCTCTCCGGTACCTGTGGTGTGGCCCACGGATGGTAGCGCCGGATCGGGGATCTACGTGAGCGTTCCGTGCGCGATTGGCGGGCCTAGATCTTGCGTCTTGGGTAACCTTTCGCGGGTCAGGAAAGTCTGATTGCCGTAGGGCAATCGAACCAGGAGGCCACATGTCCGATAAGAAGATCCCCCTCGGGATTTCCGTCATCACGATCATCATGTACATCCAGGCGATCTTCGGTATCGCCGCGGGTATCTTCGTGATCATCGACAAGAACGCGCTTGCGCACGAACTCTCCGACATCAACGAGAGCATGCTGCTCGCGTACGGAATTGCCATGATCGTCTTCGCGATCATCACCGGGTTGCTCGCCATGGGTCTGCGGTCGGCCAGCGACGGCGTGCGACTGTTCATCGCCGTGATCTCGGTACTCCATCTTGCTGTCGGCGTTTGGGGCCTCATCGCATTCCCCGGAGCGCGCATGGCAGGTCTCATGCAGGCACTGATCGCTTTGATCGTCCTGTACCTCCTGTACGGCAGCGAAGACAGCAAAGAGTTCTTCGCCTAGGCGAACCAACTCCGAAACAACGAGAACCGGCGGCCGAGGCCGCCGGTTCTTCGCGTGTTGATCCAATCGTTTGTGCTTACGACCGCGATAATCCTGGTTGTAGGCACAAACGACGTCGGATGGTCGTCAGCTGCAGCCCGTCGTGTCCCCACAGGTCAGACAGACGTAACACGATCCGCTGCGCACAGTCATGTGGCCGCACGCCGAGCATGCCGGCGCATCTCCCATCAGGTCCCCGAGCGATGCCTCGGCCGCCGTGGTAGCAGCAGCCGTCGCCGTTCCCGGGCCATCGGAGACCACGGCGGTGGCGTAGGCCGGCGCCGGTTCGGGGAGCGTGCTGGTGTCGTCGTCGACGAACTTCGCAGCGGCCACCTGTGCGTCGACGTCGGCTTCCGCCGCTGCATCCGTGAGATCGAGTTGCGTGCCGGCCTCGACGGCGATGCCTTGCGGGGGTTCCGGCAACTCGCCGGATCGGTCCGGTGGCACCTGCACGAGTTCGTCACGCTCGAGGTACTCGAGCCCGAGGGCCCGGAACACGTAGTCGATGATGGAGTTCGACATCTTGATGTTCGGATGCCCCTCGACGAAGCCGCGTGGCTCGAACGTCTGGAACGTGAACGTATCCACAAACTCCTCGAGCGGAACCCCGTACTGGAGGCCCTTCGACACGGCGATAGCGAAGCAGCTCAGCACGCCTCGGAGGGTCGCCCCTTCCTTCGCCAGGTCGATGAAGAGCTCTCCCAGAGTGCCGTCGCTGTATTCGCCGGTGCGAAGGAACACCTTGTGCCCGCCCACACGGGCTTCCTGCGTGAACCCGACCCGGCGTGACGGGAGGAGGAACCTCGGACGGGAGAGATCGTTGTAGGCCTCGGTGGGGGAGATCCCCGGGTGGAACATGCCGCCGTGGATCATGACCTCGCGGGTGATCGCCTCGGTGACCTCTTCGGGTTCATCCTCACCCACACCGTCGTTGGATGTGGCAGATAGCGGCTGTGATGCCTTCGACCCGTCGCGATAGAGAGCCATCGATTTGAGGCCGAGTTCCCACGAGAGCCGGTATGACTCCTCGATGTCCTCGATCTCGACCTCGTTCGGCATGTTGATCGTCTTCGAGATCGCTCCCGAGATGAACGGTTGGGCCGCCGCCATCATCTTGATGTGGCCGCTGTGGTGGATGAACCGTTCGCCGTAGCGGCCGTTGCGGTTCGCCGTGTCGAAGACGGCGAGGTGTTCCTCGAGCAGGCCGGGGGCGCCTTCGATCGTCTGGCGGCCACACACGTAGTCGTTGGCTTCTCTGATCTGATCGTTCGAGAATCCCAACTCGTGAAGCATCGAGAACCCGTGCCCGTTGTACTGGTCGGGCGTGAAGCCGAGACGTTGCATCGTTTCTTCGCCGAGCGTCCACTGATTGAATGCGAAGCCGATCTCGAACACCGAGGGGAGCGTCGATTCGATCTTGTCGATGTCCTGAGCTGTGAAGCCCTTGGTCATCAGCGTCGCCGCGTTGATGTGCGGAGCACGCTGGATGCCCATCGCCCCGATCACGTAGTCGATGATCTGTTGGTTGCGCTCGTCGCTGTAGCCGAGTCGCTTCAGTGCCGGAGCGAGAGACCGATTGGCGATCTTGAAGTAGCCACCTCCCGCGAGTTTCTTGAACTTCACGAGAGCGAAATCCGGCTCAACTCCAGTCGTGTCGCAATCCATCAAGAGGCCGATCGTTCCCGTTGGCGCCAGAACACTGGTCTGGGCATTGCGGTAGCCGTGCAATTCGCCGAGTTGTACTGCCCTATCCCAGGCCTCACGGGCTTCCGCGACCATCTCGGGCGGACCGAACTCCGGATCGATGCCTGTCACGAAGTGGCTCACACCGTCGTAGTCGCCCTGATCGGTGTTGTAGGCGGCCCGACGGTGATTCCGTATCACCCGCAGCATCGATTCGCGGTTCTCCTCGAACTTCGAGAATGGGCCGAGGACGCTCGCCATCTCGGCGGAGGTGGCGTATGCGTCGCCGGTCAAGATCGCAGTCAGCGACCCGGCGATGGCCCGACCCTCGTCGGAGTCGTAGGGGACACCCACCCTCATCAAGAGGGAACCGAGGTTGGCATAGCCGAGTCCGAGCGTCCGGTAGTCATAGGAACCCTGAGAGATCTCCTTCGATGGGAAGTGAGCCATCGTTACCGAGACCTCAAGAGCGATCGTCCAGAGGCGAACGGCGTGCCGGTAGCCGTCGAGATCGAAAACGCCTCGCTCATCGTTGTAGAACTGACCGAGGTTCAGCGATGCAAGGTTGCAGGCTGTGTTGTCGAGGAACATGTACTCCGAGCAGGGATTCGAGGCGCGGATCTCTCCTCCGGCCGGTGCGGTGTGCCACTCGTTGACCGTCGTGTGGAACTGAACACCGGGGTCTGCGCTTGCCCAAGCGGCTTCCGCGATCTGATGCCAGAGGTCCCGCGCTTTCAGTGTCTTGACCGGACTGCCATCGGTTCGACTCGTGAGATCCCAATCGTCGTCGTTGACGACGGCTTTCACGAACTCGGTGGTCACGCGAACCGAGTTGTTGGAGTTCTGACCCGAGACCGTGGCGTAGGCCTCACCGTTGAAGTCGGATGAGTAACCGGCGGCGATGAGTGCCTTGACCTTCTCTTCTTCTTTCGCTTTCCACGCGATGAACGTTTCGACGTCCGGGTGGTCGACGTCGACGATGACCATCTTGGCGGCACGACGGGTTGTGCCGCCCGAATTGTGAGTGACGAGGTTGTGGATCAAGTACTCGTGCACATCGTCGACGGTGAGGTCGTAGACCTGTGCGTCGTCTGCTTCTTCCAGCGCGACCGAGACGTACAAGTCGTTGCCGCGAGAGAACTGCTCGACGATTGTGCCGGACAGCTCGGCCGGGAACCGCTCCACCAGAGCTTGGGCACGGAGCAGGGTGAGCGACCGTGGCTCGGCATACCTGCAGTAGGGGGCAAGGGCACGTCGCAGTCGGGGATCCGCACCCAACCACAGCAGATTCAGAGCGTCGGTGGCGTGCGGAAGCACCCATTGGGTCTCATATGGGCTGGCGTTCTTCCTTTCGACCGCTGACTCGAGGAGACGGGACTTGCGTTCCGAGACGAATCCGACCAACTTGGCGAATCGGCGGACGCCCTCTCCACCGACCACGCGAATCAAGTGGATCGGCAAAGTGCCGAGAGCGCTGTTGCGGTTCTCTTGCATCGTGATCTTGGATGGAATCCCCAAGCCCATGAGCATCCGATGGGTGTCGAGGGCGAGATCACGACTCACGGTTGAGAGAACCGGATATCCGTTGTCGATATGGCCGTCCGCTTCGAAGAGCCCGCTGAGGAAGGCGGCACGAACTGCCGGTGGTGAGGATTTCACGAAATGCGGGACGGAGACGTGGGGCGCCCCAGCCTTGCGGAGACCGTTGGCCTCGAGGAATCGAATCACCTGGGATGAAGAGAACCGTACCGATGCAGAAGCGTCGTCCCTTCGGTCGGATCGGCGATTCACATAGATGTGGGCCGATTCGCCGAACGTGCTCTTGACGAGGCTCGTGTACCGGTCGATGAGTTCGGGGTCGGCGTCCCCGATCTGCACCGCAATGAACTTCGCGGAATCCCGCGTTGTGATGGATCCGTCGCCCGCGACCCACCCGAGCCACAGTGCCATAGCCTCGTCGAGAACCTCGGGCAGGGTGTGCTCGATCTCGTTGTGGTGCGACTTGCCCGTCCACGACAAGGCCTGGTGCTCTCCGTACGAACCACTGCTCACGTCTGTGAGGATGAAGTCTTCCTCACAGAGGTCACCGGCTTCCTTCCACATCTCGCCGGCTGCATTGCGTACCCAGAAGCGGTGTTCAGGTGTGCACAGGACTTCATCGCCGAGAGAGGTCGTGATCGTGACGAGAGAGCGGACACCGTTGTCGTGCAGCGACGACACTTCGCGGTATCCCCACCGGGTCATGACCCGATCACCGGGGAGGATGTCCTTGATTGCATGAACGCCGTTGTCGGTCACGATCTCTGTGTCTTCGTGCAGGCACTTGATGGCGCCGGCGGCGCGATCGCCGACCTTGAGGAAACTCATGAGACCGGAGGACTTGCCACCGCCCGAGAGGCGTTCTCCCTCTCCCCGGATGTAGGAAAAGTTCGCGCCTGCGCCGGCCCCCATCTTGAAGAGACGCGCTTCGCGGACCCAGAGATCCATGATGCCGCCCGGGTTCACGAGGTCGTCGTCGACGCTCATGATGAAGCAGGCGTGAGGAGCAGGACGGCTGTAGGAATCGGGTGATTCGACGTTCTCGCCGGTCTCAGGATCGACGTACCAGAAGCCCTGGGCGACGCCCTCGATGCCGTACCGATGGTGGAGGCCCGTGTTGAACCACTGGGGCGAGTTCGGCGCCGCCATCTGGTGGACGAGCATGTAGGCGAGTTCGTCTTCGAACGCCTGCGCATCGTCGGTCGACGCGAAGTAGCCGTTCTGTTCGCCCCACCAACGCCAGGTGGAGGCGAGACGGTCGATGACCTGACGGGCCGAGCGCTCCGGCCCGAGGATCGGCTCTCCTGCCCCATCGACGAGCGGTCGACCCGCATCGTCGTGTTGCGGAACGCCGGCCTTGCGGAAGTACTTGGAGACCATGATGTCCGCTGCGACCTGCGACCAATCTGCGGGAACTTCCGCATCCTCCATCTCGAACACGATCGATCCATCGGGGTTCGTGATGCGGGAATCTCGCCGAATCCACTCCACGGTTTCGTACGGATCGGCTCCGGCAGTCGTGAACCGCCGTTCGATCTGGAGTCCTTCGGTCATTGTTCCTCCTCATCCGGTGTCCCCACCGGAGTTCGATATCCACAAAGCTATACACACCCACTACATGTTGGGGTAGGGAAGCGAAGTACCCCCTACATCTAGCACGGTTTCACGAGTGTAATTACACGCGTGCCATCCGTCAAACCTTTCACGATCGGACGCCTGTGGCGGTGAAAAGAGCGTCCTTTTCGGCCGATCGGAGGGCTGGATGTAGTTCTAGAGGCTCGTTCGGACAAGGGCAAGGTGAATCGGGAAGAGGTTTTCGCGCAGCCCTCATTGTTTTCGCGAGACGAGCTTCAGGAGGGTCCAGGTCGCTCATGAGCGCGCGCTTCGGCTCTTCGGATTTGACTGGCGTGTGGCGAAGATGAAGCCGGTAGTGAGTCGGGTGAAGCCTCGGAACGTCGTACGTCGTACGTACTACTGCCCGCTGCCTCCCCGGTTCGAGCCGACCCCGCTCACTTCCGGTGTGCGCGTTGTTCCAACGTCGCAGCGACCTCAGCGATGTCGCCGGGAGCGGTGTTCGACGCTTTCCAGTAGCACCAACCCGTGGGCAGGAAGAAGATCTGAAAGATCGACAGACCGAGAGCCCAGTTGAACGGTGGCGGTACGGAACGTTCGATAGCAGAGGCGGCGGCGGCGGTGAGCGCCGTGCCGGTGGACCGGCCGACTCCGTTCACGAAGTTGCCGAGGCCGAAGACCGTGCCCCGGTGCTCCGGCAGATTCACGTCCGAGATGAGAGCGAACCAATTCGGCGAGTCGGCCGACGTCAGGGCGATCGCCGCGACGGCTGTGAGGAACGAAAGGGCGGCCCACGGGTTCGTGAGGATGCTGCCGAGCACTTCTCCGGCGAGCGTCAGGGTGTCGGCCCCCTCGGTGACGTCGAGACCGCGCAGGGGGACCCAGAAGAAGATGAGGAACAGCGGCACCGCACCCAGGATGCCCACTGCACTGAGCAACGCCCGCCCGCGGGGTGACCGGCGCTGGAGGTAGTCACCGAGGTGGCCGAAGAGGATGGAGAACAACGCTCCGACCGTGAAGATCGCCGCGAACAGACCGCCGACGCGTGTACCGGTCGCTTCCCCATAGCCCTGTGCGATCACCTTCTCCTGATACAGCAACGGAACCCAGATGAGTGATCCGTATGCGACCTGTGCAGTGAGACCCTGGAGAACGAGCCACATGTTCGTCCGGCGTCGGAAGAGGATCGGCAGTTGCGAGCGGTCGATGCGATGCTCGTACTCTCCGCCCGTGGCGTACATCTCGGCGAGCGCAGGCTCCCGGTACCCCCTCGGCGCTTCGAACGTGGTGAGGTAGAGCAGAGCGAAGACGAAACCGGCTATCGCGATCACGACGAGGGGTATCCGGAAATCGGTTGCTCCCAGCTGGGAAGCAAGCAACCCTCCGACGAGCACGCCGATGCCCTGGGAGAGACCCCAGAAGCTCATCGCCAGGCCCCGGTGCTCTGGCCCGACGAAGTCCGAGATCACGGAGAAGCCCACCGATGCGATCGAGCCGAGTCCGACTGCGACGAGCATCTGCCAGGCTACGAGCCACCAGAAATCCGATGCCGTCGCCGAGAGCAGCGACCCGCCGGCCCAGATGATCGTTCCCCAGAACAGCAACGGCTTGCGAGTCCTCGAGTCGCCGGCATAGCCCCATCCGACGGCCGTGATCGCAGCGATGAGGATCGTCGCGCCGGTCAGCAGACCGATCGCTCCCGCTGTGATGTCGAAGGCATCTGAGAGCGGGAGCACCATCGAAGGGATCATCGCGAGCGCCGCGTTGTCGAGCGACGCCAGGACGACGAAGACGACGATCGTATAGACAACGTGGACCGGGTTGCCCCACCAACCGGGGCGCGCGTGCTTCATCCGTGGCATTGTGCCCGCTCCGGGTCGCCGGGGCTACTCCGTGGTGGATTCCTCGGCGGTCTCTTCGTCGGTTTCCTCGTCGGCCTTTTCGTCGGGTTCTTCGGGGATCTCGTCGTCGGCGGATGGGTCGTCTTCGTCGGTTGCTTCTGCAGTGGCTTCCTCGTCTTCGTCGGTCGTTTCGACCGGGATGTCACCGGTGATATCGGCGGTTCCGCCACCGCTCGCTGCGGTGAAGGTTGCCTGGGGAGGAACCGGTTCCGCGCTCCTTCCGAAGGGTGCCCAGGCGGCCATGATGAGACCGAGCAGGATCCCGAGTAGTGGCAGGATCCACAGCATGTCGCTGCTGAGAGGGATCACCCCGTAGAGGAACAGTGTGACGCCGAGGAAGAGGCCGAAGAGGAATCCGGTGATCACGCCAAGGATGGGTCGTCCCTTCATGTCTTCACTCCCTTCTTGGACCCGGCAGCGAGAACACCCGCGCCGAACACGACCGTGCCCGCGGCGGCAACGAGAGCTGCGGGACCCGGCTTGCCATCGAGGGCCACCGTGACAACCACCTCGCAGTCGATGTCACCTTGCTTGTGCCAGCCGGTGACCTCGAACTCCCCCGTCCCGGCCGGGACGAAACTCGGGATCGAGTAGGAGTACACGCCGTCGGCAGACACCTGCGTCGATTCCCCGCCCCAGGTGGCGAACTGCCACGAGGTGAGCGGGAACTGAACAGTCATGCCGCCTTCGAAAGCGACCGGACCGTCGAACGGCTGCGCATCTTCGCTGAGGGCGCCCGCGTATGCGACGGTCTCCTCCTTTGGCACGAGGAACACGACCGACCTGGATCGATCTGCGCTCAGCACGTTGTCGTTGGTCTTCGACGGGAATTCGGCCTGTCCGACGCATTCCCCGCGAGTGACGTCGGCGCCCGCCGGCGCCGCCAGCAGAAGTGTCAGCAGCATCCCGAGCATCAACATGGTCAACGTGACCGCCGTGTTCTTCCGGGAACGATTCGACATGCTTCCCCTCTCCTTCGGCTGTGTTACGGGGTTCACTTTACGGACCGCGACCGGAAGGCGGGGCTATTCTCGCCCCCTATGTCCGAGACACATCTCCCAGCGTGGCGGCCCAACGCGGCGGCGGTCGGCCACGCCAACCTGACGGGTGTCATGAGCGACCTGGGTTTCGATTCGTACGAGGGTCTCTATCGCTGGTCGATCGAGTCACGATCTGAGTTCTGGGAGATGGTCATCGACCGACTCGGCATCGTGTTCGCCGTGCCACCGTCGCAGATCCTGGATGGGTCCCCCGACGATCCGGTCTGGCTTGCCGGGGCACGGATGAACATCGTGGATTCGTGCTTCACCGCACCCGACGCGCACACGGCCGTTGTCTACCGTCGGAACGGCGTCGACCATCGGATGTCGTACGAAGAGTTGCGAGCGCTCGTCGATCGATTTGCGAACGGCCTGACGACCCACGGTATCCGGGTGGGGGACAGGGTCGCGATCGCCATGCCGATGACGATCGAGGCCGTGGCCGCCTATCTCGGGACGGTGGCGGTCGGTGCAGTGGTCGTGTCGATCGCCGACTCGTTCGCCCCCCATGAGATCGCTACCCGGCTCCGTCTGACCGATCCGAAGATCACCATCACCCAGGACCGGTTCGAGCGATCCGGTCGGGATCTCCCCATGTACGGGAAGGTGATCGAGGCGGAGGCTGCGAGGTGCGTCGTGGTTGAGACCGGCGGTGGCGTTACATTGCGAGACGGGGATATCTCGTGGGCCCGATTCCTCGGCGATGATCGAACCTTCACTCCGGTACCCGGTCCTCCCAACGCCTTCATGAACATCCTGTTCTCATCGGGTACGACGGGGGAGCCGAAGGGGATCCCATGGACTCACCTCACTCCGATCAAGGGGGCGATGGACGGCTACTTCCATCACGACATCCACGGCGACGACACCGTGGCATGGCCCACGAACCTCGGATGGATGCTGGGTCCGTGGCTCATCTACGCGACGCTGATCAATGGTGCGGCCATGGCTCTCTACGACGACGCTCCGACCGGACGAGGTTTCATCGACTTCGTTCGGGAAACGGGCGTCACCGTTCTGGGTCTCGTCCCTTCGATCGTGGCCGTGTGGCGATCGACCGGTGCGCTCGATGATGCCGGGTGGACGGAGGTACGGGTGCTGTCGTCATCCGGGGAGGCATCGGTGCCGGAGGACTACGCATGGTTGATGGAAACCGCCGGCGGCGTGCCGGTGATCGAGTACTGCGGCGGTACCGAGATCGGTGGAGGCTATCTCATCGGTACCGTCCTCGACGACGCCGTGCCGGCGATGTTCACGACCCCGACGCTCGGTCTCGATGTCCGAATCCTCGACGAGGAGGGACAGCCTGCCGACGAGGGGGAGTTGTTCGTCGTCCCTCCATCGATCGGCCTCTCCCAAGAACTGCTCGATCGTGATCACCGCGCCGTCTACTACGAGGGGCTTCCGGAATCCGACGTTCCATTGCGTCGCCACGGCGATCACATGGAGCAACTCCCGGGCGGCTACTACCGGGCGCTCGGCAGGGTCGACGACGCGATGAACCTCGGTGGAATCAAGGTCTCGTCTGCAGAGATAGAGCGAACCGTGGGGGGGATTGCAGGCGTCGCCGAAGTCGCTGCCGTGGCGGTTCCGCCTCCCGGCGGTGGCCCGAGCCGTCTTGTCGTGTACGCCGTGCCATCCGATGGAACTGAACCGGATCCCGACGGCTGGAAGGGTGAGATGCAGCAGGCGCTTCGCTCGGAACTCAATCCGCTGTTCCGAATCCAGGACGTCGTCATTATCGACGAACTGCCGCGCACCGCATCGGCGAAGGTGATGCGGCGCGAACTGAGAGAGAGGTACCAGTGAAGCCGATCGTCGTCTTGCGCAACGAGCACGATGCTCCGCCGGGATACCTCGGGGACGCCCTCGACCGTCGGGGTGTGGAATGGCAGGTCATTCGTCTCGACGCCGGCGATCCGTTGCCGAAGCCTGAGGAAGTGTCCGGTGTCGCCGTCCTCGGGGGAGCGATGGGTGCACACGACGAGGAAGAGTTCCCGTTCCTTGCCGACGAAAAGCAGTTCCTTGTCGAGTGCACGAACGGCGGGATACCGGTGCTCGGCATCTGCCTCGGTTGCCAGCTACTCGCCGATGTCCTCGGTGGACGCGCGTATCGGGCCGATCAGGCAGAGGTCGTGCTCGCCCCGATTGAGCCGACGCTGGATGGTCGCCATGATCCCGTCGTCGCCGCCCTCGCCGGCCGGCCCGTCATCCGATATCACCAGGACACGTTCGATATGCCTCCCGGAGCGACGCTTCTCGCCACCGGCGGCGGCTTCAATCAAGCCTTCCGGGCGGGATCGGCTCTGGGTCTTCAACCCCATCCGGAAGTCACGATGGACCTCCTCGGGGGCTGGCTCGGCGGCGGGCGTGGACGCCACCGAGCCATCGAATTGGGCACCGATCCCGACGCTGTGATAGCGGCGTTTGCTACTTCCGAGACAGAGGTCGAGACAATGGCCGCCGGTGTCTTCGACGCCTGGATAGACGAAGTCCTCCATGACGGAGGTTGACGGCCACCGCAGAAGTGCCAAGTATCACGTAGGACGACATCAGATGTGAGGTTTGAGACATGAGATCCAATCACCGTGTCTCCTGTCTCCTGTCTTCTGTCTTCTGTCTTCTGTCTTCTGTCTCTCAGCTACTCAGCTACTCAGCTACTCAGCTACTTCTTCCTACACTGACGTTTCGTCATCAGGGAGGTGAGCGGTGCCGGGTCGGGCCTATGCGGCGCTGCGGGAGCGGCTTGCCGATGTGAGCGGCGTCGTGATGCTCATCGGTGCTGCAGAGACCGGCAAGACGTCCCTCGCGAAACTCTTCACCCTCGATGCTCTCGACGCTGGCCGCACGGTTGCGTACGTCGACGGGGATGTCGCTTCGACCGTCGCCGGACCGCCCGCGTGCGTCGGTGTGAAGTACGTCGAACAACCCTCCGATCTCGATCCATCGATCACGCCGGCGGAGATGCGCTTCGTCGGGTCGACCTCGCCACAGGGTGTTGTGCTCCCTCATGTCGTAGCGGTGGCGTCGCTGGTCGAAGCGGCCCGTTCGCGCTCTGATCTCGTGATCGTCGATACGAGCGGCGTCGTCGGCGGCGTCGTCGGCCAGACCCTGAAGTATCACCTTTGGGAGTTGACCCAGCCATCTCTCGGTGTGGCGCTCCAGCGTGGTGAGGAACTCGAACCGATCATCGGGATGCTGCGGCGGTTCCTCTCGGCGAAGATCACCACGGTCGAGCCACCGCCTGAAGCTCCCTTGCCGTCTCCGATGGATCGCAGGAACCGGCAATCCGAGGCCTTTCGCATGGCTCTCGCTGCACCCCTTCAACGATGGCGTGTCCAGACGACGGTGTTCGCTCCAACCCTCCCGGAGGAGTTCGATCTCGACCGGCTCAGCGGCATGCTCGTCGGCGTGCAGGACGATCAGGGACGCTGTCTCGGTCTTGGTGTGGTCGAGTCCACCGACGGTACGTTGCGGGTCGCGACCCATCACGGTGAAGAGATGCGGGGTCTCCGGCTGGGGTCGATGCGCGTAGACCTGGAAACGTTCGACACCCAACGCGTCAGGCTCCGCCAGTTGATCTT